>JBAXCC010000053.1:0-16311 GCA_037141675.1 bacterium
GCCGTCAACCATGATTTTATTGGCCATGATGTATTCTCCTTAGTTAATCCTACACGTCTATTTCTTTCTGCCTACTGAAATACACAAAAATCAATCCTGTATATCTAAACCCGTCCAGTCAAAAAGAAACCTATTTTTCCACAAAAAAAACGAGTTAATAGTTTAGCTTAACCAGTGACTAATGTCAATCTGAGAGGCCTGAAAAGAGCGATTTTATTTTGCTCGTTTTCGGCAAATAAGCAACATCAGACCAGACACAGCGATGGACGCCGCGAAGGCAGGAAAAAAGGAATCCGAAAATTTTCCCCAGTCGCCGATCGCCGCATAGACGATGGAAACCGTCAGATTTCCGATTGCCGTCACCCACAACACCTTGAGAAAGGACTCCCGGGCGAGTCCACTAAAGAGCACGGACATCTCAGCGAACATGGGTACGGGCCGTAAAGCAAGGAGGGTCCAGATGCCCAGTCGGTCGTAAAAGGACCTCATCTGCTCCTGCTCAGCCTTGCCAATCAGCTTGGTTGTCGCCGGGGAGGCAATATAGCCCAGCGCATAGCCCAGGACTGTACTAAGCATCATGCCTGTAAAGGAAGCAAGCAGCCCGCCCCAAAAGCCCAAGACCAGCCCACACGCCACGCTCGCCAAACTTGATGGGATGGGGAGCACAATATCAGATCCCAGCAGGACGACCAACAGAAGCCCGGTCCTCCATGGATGAGCATCCGCCTGATTAATAAGCCGCATCGTCCATGCATCAATCGCAGGACCATACAGCCAAAATGAGACCCCGATTGCAACAAAGACAGTCGCTGCCAATAGATATGTCCGATACGCCTTCATGACTTGAGAGATTAAAACGAAAGCTGAATGGTCCGCCGATATTCATCGAGGGTGCGGCAAATTTTAATGCCGTTCCAAAGCGTCTCGCCCTGAGGAAAGTAGGCTTTAAGATAACTCCAGAGTTCTTTCATGCGGCCCAGCACAGAGGAGGGGCCATGCAGCTCCTGTTCGCAGGCTGAAAGATATGCTTCGAGAAAGGCTTGCAGACGCTTCGGGTCGCGAGGCACCTGATCCGTACCCCGGATATCCTCCATGAGGAAGGGGTTCGCAGCCAGTCCCCGACCGATCATCCAACGGTTTATTGTCGGGAAGCGCGCCTTCAGGCGTTTCAAGTCTTCAGCCGTACGGATGTCGCCATTGTAGACAACGGGATGTTTGCAAAGGGGGAAGGTTTGCTCAAAGGCATCGAGCAGCACCGTGCCTTCGTACATCTGCTTGGCGGTGCGCGCATGGATCGCCACTTCACGCAGAGGAAAGGAGTTAATGAGCGGCATACGCTCTGCCAACAAGGTCGGCTTATCAACACCTAGACGGACTTTGACGGAGAATCCATCAGGCATCTCCTCACAGCCCACGTCGAGCATGGATGCGAAGAGGCGTTCATCCCGCATCAGCCCAGCCCCCCTGCTCTTCTTGATGATGAAGGGCCACGGACAACCGGCATTCAGGTCAGCGCAGGTATACCCTAAATCCTTAAATGCCTTCAAGAGCGTGCGCAACTGGACAGGGTCTTTGCCGATGACCTGGGGAATTAACGGAACACATTGCTCCAATGCCGGATTGACATCCTGAAGAAGGACAGGCTTGATCTTGATGCCGGACACTGTGGCGATGAAAGGGGAGACGGCCCGATCCGGTGCGCGAAAATACTTCGCGTGGATGTTACGAAATGTGCGCACCGTCACCCCGCGCAAAGGTGCAAGGCATATGTCATCCCCTATCATTTGATCAGGCATTCTTATCGCACGGGTCAGCAACTGCTGACCCTTACAGCGCCCCTGTGAGCAAGCTGGTGAAGGCCGTAATCGGCATGGTGTCGCGGAAGTTATCTACGGTCTGGCGGGCATCCTTGATGAGACCATGAATGTCCTTATACAAATCTTCTTCCTTGGACAGCTTGCCGAGCGTGCCTTCGCCCTTTTCAAGACGATCAGCCACAACCTTAAAGCTGGCAACGGCAGAGTCCAAGTCATTATAAAGCTTGTTATTATCAGCCGTCAGCTTACCCAGCGTGCCTTCACCCTTTTGGAGCCGCTCAGTCACACCCTTGATATTTGCAATGGCGACCTTCGCATCCTGATACAGCGTATCATCCGAGGAAAGTAGCTTGCCCAAGGTGCCTTCGCCCTTTTCAAGCCGGGCAGACACGGACTTCAAATTGTTCATCGCATCCTTCATGTCCGTGTAAACAACCCCGTCATCATTCACGAGGCGCCCCAATGAATTGGTGCCCGAGTTAAGCTTATTCGCTAGATTACGGATATCCGTCGCCGCAATTTGTAAGTCCTTGTACAGGGTCTCATCTTCCGACATCAACTTGCCCAGCGTTCCCTTTCCTGCTTCCAGGCGTGCCGCGAGGGCTTTGGCAGAATCGGTTGTTGCTTCCAAGTTTGCCACGATGTTTTTCAGCTTCCCACCTGAAGTGACTTCACGTATATCCCCAACCACTTCACCCAAATCCTTCATCCAGTCTGCAATCGGTTCAGCAACCAATAAAGCACCCTTCGGTAACTGCGCGCCCTTGCCTTCCGTAATCACGAGGTGATTGCCCCCTAACATGGAAGAGGAGCGGACATTAATTTTATACCCCTCTTTAAACACCAGTTCCGACTGAAGGGAGACCTTCACTAAGACACCGCCATCTTCAAACTTCAGATTTGCGACTTCGCCAACGGCCATACCACGCACACGCACTGTATCACGGACTTTCAATCCGCCCACATCCGTGAATTTAATATTCACAAAGGTTCTTTGCTGTCCGGTAAACAGTTCATGCCCAGAAATAATGACGGTGAAATAAAATAACACCACTAAGACGGTCGCCACAAAGACGCCCACCAATAATTCAGAAAATAACTCGCTGTTTTTATGTTTCATACCTTGTTCCTTTCAATAATAAACTTACACTTTAGCACGTTGTTTAAGTCCATCCCGCGAGATAAACTGGGCATCTAAAAATGCCCGGGCCTCCGGATGTGTTGTCTGGATAAATTCATCCGGCGTACTCGGCTCTATAAATGATCCGTTTGCTATCATCGCGATGCGGTCGGACACGAGCAAAGCTCCTTGCAGGTCATGCGTCACCACCACACTCGTCACCCCCAGCTCCGTATTCAGGCGACGGATCAACGCATCAACGGCGCGCGCTGTTACTGGATCAAGCCCAGATGTCGGCTCATCATAAAGAATAATTTCCGGACGATGAACAATCGCGCGCGCAAGTCCAGCGCGCTTCTGCATACCGCCGGAAATCTCGTTCGGAAATTTATCACAATCGTTTTCAAGGCCCACCATTTTCAGGACGTCCTTGACACGAGTCTGGACTTCGGACTCCGGGCAAAGCCCCTTTTCGCGAAGCGGTAACGCCACATTGTCAAACACGTTCATCCATCCCAGTAATGACCCGCCCTGGAAAAGATAGCCAAAGCGCCCACGAGCCTTTGCAAGCTCTTTGCCCTCGGCAGCGCTGATTTCCACGCCGTCCACGAGAACCTTACCCTCTGTGGGTGTCAGCAACCTGACAATGTGCTTTAAGGTCACGCTCTTACCGCTTCCCGAAGAACCGATAATCGTGAACACTTCACCCTTTTCGATCTCGAGCGACACATTGTCGAGCACTTTTTTTCCGCACAGAATTTTTGTCACATGTTCAAACGTAATCATAATCCATCCTATAACGTATAGAACAACCGCGTCACAATATATCCGACAACCAATATCAACAAGAAGGAGGAGACCACGGACTGCCGCGTAGCGCGTCCTACACCAACCGCGCCCTGCGTTGTACGCAATCCTTCAAGACAGGACACCCCGGTAATCAGGACGCCAAAGATCAGCGCTTTAAACAGCCCTACCAGGAGATCATACCTATCCGCATTATCCACCGCAATCTTCATATAGTGCAAAAAAGGAACACTCAATTGTGTTGAAGCTACCACCCCGCCACCTAGCACACTCAACACACTCAAGTAAAAAGAGAGCAAAGGTGTCATGACCATCATTGCTGCAAGACGAGGAGCCACCAAATACCGCACTGGATTGATGGACATAATCTCCAACGCCGCAATTTCATCATTGACCACCATGGTTCCGAGCTGTGCGGCCATGGATGATCCGACACATGCTGCCAAGATCAAACCCGCCATAAAAGGCCCCATCTCGCGCAACGAGGAAATCATCACGCCTGCACCGACATAGACCTCTTGATTGTACCGACGCATCTCCAGTCCAACCTGTAACGCCAACACCATGCCAATAAACAGTCCCACCAGTGTAATGACAGGCAGACTCTTAAGCCCTATTGTATACAACTGCCGAAAGAATTCCTTCCGTGCACGGGTATTCACGAACTGAATGGGCAAAAGTATCATCGCCTCTGACGTCAGCAAGACACCTCGACCAATGGTAGAGAAGACCTGCGTTACTAACTGCAACACCGTTATATGCTCGCAGTCAGCATAAAGTGGTTCACGTGTAAATCTCATTTGAGTAATCCCTCCAATGCTTCTTCAATGCCCATCCCGGACTGGTTGTTTGACGGAGGCTTATCAAGGAAGATCCCAGAGGGGAACGTATTCGTGGCCGATCCGTTCATGTAACGAATAAAACTTATGATGCCCCAAAGCGCTTCATGTTCAACGCCCTCGGCTGTTTCGGAACGTTCATAAAATGTCCAGAAGGGCGCCCAGTTACGCTCGATACCCCCCGAATAGCGTATCGGATTGAGCTCCAACGTACGCAGATGCGAATAACGTGGTGTGCGTTGCCGCGTAAAAAAGGGCCACACGCGCAAATAGTCATCTCGCTCCATCTCCTGTCCATTACGATCTTTCGCATACCTTGTTTCATGCACATAAAACGGGAAGAGGCGCGTCCGTTCAAAACGTTGCCCAGCTAAGCGCATATCCTCATACGTGAAGAGAACCCATCCGCCTGAATAAAAGGTCCGATCTTCTCCCAGTGCCTGAGCATAAAATGGCCAAAATATGCGCTTGCGTTCAACATCCGAATTATCGACCTGCAGAAACGGCCAAGGCATGTGCCAACGTTCACGCTTATCTGTCTTTGCCCACGTGAAGAAAGGCGGTACAGCCATCCACTGCTGCTCCTTTTGACGGTCAACGTGTCCAGCAACCGGAAAGAGCATCCACGAATCTCCGGGATTGAGCGTCGCATCTTTGTAAGTGGATTGTGTCCAGAATGGCCACAAAAGATAAGATGCTTTTTCAAACCTATTTTCATTCGCTCCGTAAAACGGAAGGACATTCGTATGCTTTATGCCTTGGTCGTCCTCCTGCCGGCCAATAAATGGCCACAGGTAATAATCTCTCTCTTTTCCACCGACCGTGTAGTT
Source organism: bacterium (assembly GCA_037141675.1). Classification (GTDB taxonomy): domain Bacteria; phylum Verrucomicrobiota; class Kiritimatiellia; order RFP12; family UBA1067; genus CAIZQW01. The sequence continues at coordinate 5,414 of JBAXCC010000053.1, forward strand.
CAAATAGGCAGGGAACATGATAAAATCAATATCCGACATCAATCCCAAGAATTCAGGCACATGACCATAAATAGGGAATAAAGACCAATAGTCTTCGCCCTGACGCGACCGCCCGTTCATCCAAAAAGGAAAGAGACCCCTCTGATATCCGGATGCTTCATTCGAAACATCCAAGTCATTTCCAAACGCAAAAAGACACCGCCACCAGAATTGCGTCTTGTTCCAATGCCCGGTTGCTAATGGCCACGCCAGATCCGTCACTTCTTCTCGCTCCTCGGCATCACTACTGTGCGAATAAAAGGGTCGCAAGGCATAAAAATGGCCACCATCACTCATCTCGCGACGCTCATAGAATGGGCCGATGCGGAGCCGATTCACAATCCGGCTACGCAGTTCATTCGTGGCAGCCGCTACATCTGACGTCATACTTCCCGCAACGACACCGATAAGGGTTGCTATTGATAAGAACGTCTTGGTCATACTATTTCAGTACCCGAAGCTTTGAAAAACGCATGAATTCTATTCTCGCATCCAAAGGTCATGGCAATGAGCGCAGTGCGGACCCACATGCCATTACGCATCTGCCGCCAATACATGGCACGCGGATCACCATCCACATCCGTTGCGATTTCATCGCGGCGAGGCAACGGGTGCATCACAATAGCTGTCGGTTTTAACAACGCAAGCTCCTCTTTTCCAAACTTAAATTTGCTCGTATCGATCCGGGCGCTCTCCCCTTTCGTCTGATCCCACTCGTCTTGAATTCGGGTCATATAGACTGCATCCGCCTCAGGAATTGCACTGCGAAAATCATCTGTGACTCTAAAGTCTGCATGGTGCAACTTCAACAAGGCCTGTACATCCTCCCCGACCTGAAGTTGCGGTGGCGCCACAAACACCTGACGGATGTTCGGATAGTTGATCAGTAAACTGGAAAGCGACCGCACCGTACGACCTCTCAGCAAGTCACCACAGAAAAGCACAGTCTTGTCTTTAAGCCCGCCTGTCTTCTCAAAACTTCTCAAGAGCGTATAAATGTCCAGCAACGCCTGCGTCGGATGTTGATCCTGCCCCGAACCAGCATTGATGATAGGGATCGGCCGTTCGGAATGCGACAACATCCACGCCATCCGCTCTGCAAGCCCTTTTTCAGGGGTTCGCATAATGATGAGATCAAAGTAAGAACTAAAAGTCCGTACCGCATCTTCACGCGATTCGCCCTTAAATTCAGAAGAGGTTGCTGTGTCGCGCACCTCGCCTGTCTGCAAGCCGAGAATCTGGCACGCGGACAAGAAGGAGAGGAAGGTACGCGAGCTCGGCTGTGAAAAATAGAGCATGGCGCGCTTATGAGAAATCAACGTCTTCAGAAATTCGGTTCCCTGCCTCGTCTTCGCAATAAAGCGTATTTCATTTGCGAGGCTGGTCAACTGACTCAACAGATTTAAATCAAATTGCTGGGCAAACAACGTGTGATACGGCGTTCCTCCGGATTGCATCAGATAAGCCAGCTTCTCTTCAAAACCCAAGGCCTGATAGGCATCCCAGCTTAAATCACAAATCCATTTAGGCATAAACAACCCCCATATTATTAAATCGCTGACATATCTGAAAGCGCAGAGACATAGAGCGCCTTGATGGTGTGCATGCGATTTTCCGCTTCATCAAAAACTTTTGAGAACGGAGCTTCAAACACATCGTCCGTCACTTCGAGTGCTCCCGACTCCGCTGTCATTGCTGTCTCATGGTCATGGAATGCAGGCAGGCAATGCAGAAAGATCAATTCACCCCCCGCATTTCCTGTTGCCTGCACCAGTTCTTTATTGATCTGATAGGGACGCAGCAACTTCATGCGTTGCTCCTTCTGCGCTTCCTCGCCCATTGAAACCCACACATCGGTGTAGAGCACATTCGCACCCGCTACGCCCGTCTTGGGATCATGTACAATCTCAATCGTCACGCCGTTTCGGGCTGCGACGTCCTGGGCCTCTTTGACAAGTACGGGGTCCGGAGACAACTCCTTTGGCGTACAATTCACAAAATGGACACCTGCCTTAACGCACCCCAACATCAATGAATTTGCAACATTGTTGCGTCCGTCACCGACGTAGGCAACCTTCAATCCTTTCAACCGGCCAAAGCTTTCCTGGATCGTCATCAAGTCTGCCAGAATTTGCGTCGGATGAAACAGATCAGTCAGCCCATTCCAAACCGGCACCCCTGAATATCTTGCAAGCGTCGCCGCGGTCTTTTGCTCGAAACCGCGGAACAGGATGCCATCAAAAAGGCGCCCTAACACACGGGCCGTGTCTTTGACAGATTCTTTCGCGCCTAAATGAATGTCATTCTTGGTAAGATATTCCGCAGAGCCCCCCTCATCACGAATAGCAATGAGTGCGGAATTACGCGTGCGCGTTGAACTTTTTTCAAAAATCAGAGCAATATGCCGACGATGCAGTAGATCACCACGAATGCCGGCGCGACGTCGCGCTTTCAGATCAATGGCCAGCTGAATCAGGCACATCATCTCCTCATCAGAAACGTCAGCCAACCTCAATAGTGACCGACCATATAACTCTGGCATCCATTTTAACATGCTCAAATCTCCCTCCCGACAGGCTTGAAAAATCAACCCCTTATTCCCATTCAATCGTTGCGGGTGGCTTTGAACTGATATCATAGACCACACGATTAATTCCACGCACTTCATTGATGATTCGATTTGAAATGCGGGCGAGCGTGTCATACGGCACACGCGACCAATCCGCAGTCATCGCATCAACACTTTCGACGACACGTAATGCGCAGACATTTTCATACGTCCGCTGATCGCCCATCACCCCCACCGACTTAACCGGCAACAAGACCGCAAACGACTGCCAGAGCTGCTTGTAATTCGGCAGCTTGCGCATCTCTTCCTGCACACGCAAATCAGCTTGCTGCAACAGACGTACATTCTCCGCATTCACTTCACCCAAAATACGAACACCTAACCCTGGCCCTGGAAAGGGCTGACGGTCAAGTAGCTCCTGGTCCATACCCATCACACGTCCGACTGCACGCACCTCATCCTTAAACAGTTCGCGCAGCGGTTCGACCAATGCGAATTTCAAATCAGCTGGCAGGCCTCCGACATTGTGATGGCTCTTGATCGTGTGGCTCGGACCCTTTGTCGGGCTCACACTCTCAATGATATCGGGATAAATCGTCCCCTGGCCCAGAAATTTGCAATCCTTAAAGCGGCGGGCCTCCTCGGCAAAGACTTCAATGAATACGCGGCCGATGATTTTACGTTTCTGCTCTGGATCCGTCACGCCCTTAAGTGCCGCGTAAAAGCGGTCAGACGCACGTGAGACATGGACATCCATACCTGCCTTGGCACGGAACATCTCTTCGACCTGCGTATCTTCACCAGCGCGCAAGAGGCCATTGTCAACAAAGATGCAATGTAACTTGTCGCCGATGGCACGATGAAGCAAGACCGCGACAACCGACGAATCCACACCTCCGCTCAACCCCAGAACAACGTGCTCGTCTCCGACTTGAGCCTTTAGTTTTCCGATGGTCTCATCCACCCATGAAGAGAGCTTCCAGTCGCCCGTGCATCCGCAGATGGAGAAGAGAAAATTCTTAATAATCTTATCGCCGTTTTGCGTATGCACCACTTCCGGATGGAACTGCAGCGCATAAAATTTGTTTTCTTCATGCTGCATGGCGACATGTGGACACGAGAGGGAGCGGGCAGAAACCTTGAACCCAGGCGGCAATGCTACAACCTGATCACCGTGACTCATCCACACGGTAAAATCGCCGGGGATGCCGGCAAACAGCTTGCTGCCAACCGCGCCCTCAATGCTCGTATGTCCGTATTCGCGATGCTCTCCGGGTTTGACAGTGCCTCCCATCATCTTTGCCATAAGCTGCATGCCATAACAAATGCCCAACACAGGGATGCCCAAATCAAACAAGGCTGGATCGCACAAGGGAGCACCCTCTTCAAATACACTGTTCGGTCCGCCTGAAAGGATAATGCCTGAGGGCTGGCGGTCACGCAACGTCGCCGCGGCAGTATCAAAGCGAAGAATTTCAGAATAGACATGCTGTTCACGTACGCGACGGGCAATCAACTGCGTATATTGCGAACCAAAATCAAGAATGGCAATCCATTTATGCTGCATAGAAGAAGAGTCCTAAAGATTAGAAGTTTTAAATTCGCTTTATTATATTCGTTTTATTTCCACATTCCAAGCTTGAAATCAAGCTACAAAGTTTTCTATAGTATCCACTTCCTGAACCCATTTTAGCAACGACGAGGAAAACATCATGACCAAACAAGTAAAAAAAGTCGGTATTCTCACTGCAGGCGGTTTGGCCCCCTGTTTAAGTTCAGCAATCGGTTATCTCATTGCTGAGTATTCACGCGTGGCTCCCGACGTGGAAATCATTGGATACGTCAATGGATACATGGGACTCTTGAAGGGACAGAGCATCAAGGTCACCCCTGAAGTCCGCAAGCATGCGCTTTTCCTCACCGAGCACGGTGGAAGCCCTATCGGCAACAGCCGTGTCAAGCTCACGAATGTTAAGGACTGCGTCAAGCGCGGTTTGGTCAAGGAGGGTGATGATCCCCAAAAGGTGGCCGCTGATCGGCTCGTGAAAGACGGCGTGGATGTGTTGCACACTATCGGGGGCGACGACACCAACACCGCCGCCGCAGACCTCGCAGCCTATCTTGCGAGGAACAACTATGGCCTGACCGTGGTCGGTTTGCCCAAGACCATCGACAACGACGTTTACCCCATCCGCCAGAGCCTCGGCGCTTGGACAGCTGCTGAAGAAGGCGCCTCGTATTTTGCAAATGTCGTTAAGGAGAACAGCGCAAATCCGCGCATGCTCATCATCCATGAAGTCATGGGCCGTAACTGCGGCTGGCTCACAGCGGCTACTGCTGTCGCCTACCGTAAACAGTTGGACTCGCTGCACTATCTGCCTGAATTCGGCCTGACACGCGAACGCCAAGACGTCCATGCAGTATACGTGCCTGAAATGGCCTTTGATGCCCAGTCTGAAGCAGAACGCCTACGCAAGGTCATGGAACAGAACGACTGCGTCAATATCTTCGTTTCGGAGGGTGCCTGTGTTGATACCATCATCAAAGAACTCGAAGCCAAAGGTGAAGAAGTGCCTCGCGATGCCTTCGGGCACCCGCGGTTGGACAAGGTCAACGTCGGCGGATGGTTTGCCAAACAGTTCGGAGATATGCTGGGGGCTGAAAAGACCATGGTCCAGAAGAGCGGGTATTATAGCCGCGCTGCTGCGCCGAACCAAGCGGACAAGGAACTTATCAGCCGTTGTGCTGTCAAAGCCGTGGAGTGCGCCTTAGCGGGCATTGGCGGCGTTGTAGGCGAAGACGAGAACAAGAACAATGAATTGCGCGCCTGCGAGTTCACCCGCATTAAAGGTGGCAAACCGTTCGATATCGACACGCCGTGGTTCTCAGACTTGCTGAACGCACTCGGACAACCCAAGGGCACAAAGGTTGTTGTAGCTCACTAATCTACCATGAACCCCGTAACCGGTTGCGACTGGTTGCGGGTTACTCGAATGTGTATCCGCACTTGACACCGTCAAGCGCAACTAAGTCACGGTCCGCAATATCACGTGCATCCACTGGGAAGATGATGCAATTCGGCATGCGGACAGGGCCATGGATTTTGCAAAGCGAAAGCCCGGACTCCTCAAACCCCAACAGGGGACATCCCTTTTTCGCCATTAAATTGCAACACGCTCCACAACGTGCGCATTGGCCTTTACGTGCCGCAATGCTTTTACGCACATACCCTGGACGAAAAACAGAAAGGTAAGACCGGCGCAATACGCCACGCAGTAGAATCATCCGCGCACGAAACCCCTGCATTTTAAATTTAGGTGCCTGACAAGAACAGTTCATAAAATAAAAACTCGATTTAAAAAAGAATAATGGATCATCCCCCTACAAAAGGTATATAGTAGTGATGCTTTAAGTTATTTACAAGAGAAAAGATGAACGAACTATCACCCATTTTAGATACCGACGTGCTGGATCCCGAAACCGAAGAGGAACGGGTAATTTTTATCCCCCCTGGGGCTGAAGGCCGCTTGGATGCGTGGCTTGCCACAGAGATGCCGGAACTTTCGAGAGCGCGCATACAAGCCCTCATGAAAGACGGACACATTACGTGTGAAGAGAAGTTGGTAAAAGCCAGTGACCGCCCCAAGGCCGGGAAACTCATCCGAATACTGATCCCCATCCCCATCTCCGCCATCCCCCAGCCTGAAGATATACCTTTGTCTATTGTCTATGAAGACTCCGACTTGCTTGTCATCGACAAGCCGGCCGGGCTTGTTGTACATCCTGCGCCAGGCCACTTAACAGGGACGCTTGTTAACGCACTTCTTCATCATTGCAAAGACCTGGCAGGCATTGGCGGCGTTGAGAGGCCTGGAATTGTACATCGCCTCGATAAAGACACATCAGGCTTAATGGTCGTGGCGAAGAATGACGCCGCCATGGCTGGCTTTGTCAACCTCTTCCAAACAGGCGGTATCATCAAAAGCTATCTTGCCCTTGTACACGGTGCACCCCTGAAACCAAAAGGTGTCATTCAGAATTTAATTGGACGACACCCAGTTGACCGCAAAAAAATGGCCATTGTCACCCATAACGGAAAAGTGGCGACCACACATTATAACTTAGAGAAGAAATTTCGAACCACATCGTTGGTTCGTTGCCGTATTGAAACAGGACGAACACATCAAATTCGTGTGCACATGCACTTCTTAGGATGCCCTGTCCTGGGGGACATACTCTATGGCCGTCCATCCGCAGACAAGCAACTGCCTGTCATTCCGCAACGCCAGATGCTACACGCAGCTCAGCTTAGCTTTTCACATCCTAGGACAGGTGTAGCGCTCGCCTTCGAATCCGCACTCCCCGAAGATTTCTCAACAGTACTAAAGTCGCTTGAATAATTACGACTCTTTTATCGTACGCGAGACGGCTTGGCCCTCTGGACCGAGCGCGGTTCGCGAAGAGCCGCACGCAGTCAAGACTTGGTCCGCTGTACGGAAGTGACATTTGCAGGCCTTCAACAATATCTCAGGGCCTGCTTTTTTAACCAGTTCTATAGCAGATGCTTTGACCTGCTCTGACGCACCTTTATGCGCCTGAATACCGTACGTTTCGCCTAATCTTCCGAGTGACCGCAGAAAGGCCTCACGAGCCAAAACAGAGGCTGCAGCAACAGCAATATCGGATTCAGCCTTGTGGCGTTGCTCCAATTTAATTGAGCGACCTTTCTTCATAAGCGCATTCTTGATGACACGCTCTGCACCAAACTGATCGGCTACAGCACGGGGGCAGTCTGGAACAGTCTCCAAAATATTTTCGATGCACCGTGCATGCGCCCAGGCCAACAGCGTATTCACATTTCGCATCTTGGCATAGAGGCGATTGTAGGCTTCAGGCCCGATAGAAACAATAGAAAATTTTCCAGGTCCAAGCAACTGGCGCGTCTTATTGCCAATAAAGAAGACTGCCTTGTCCGTCAGTTGCTTGCAGTCCTTCACGCCAAACTCTTGCATGGCATGAGCGATATCCGGATCAACATAGACTGCGCAGGCGACCAGCGGACCAAAAAAATCACCCTTGCCGCTTTCATCAATACCCATGTGCGGGGAGACCGAGTCTGGATTAAGAATTTCCTCGTATCCCAGTGAAGCGCTCCGCAACACATTCGGCTCAAGAAAGAAAAGAACAAAATCTTCCGCGCCTTTGCCCTGAACAAGGCACTTTCCACTCTTGTATAAATTAACGATACAATCCTGTGCTTCGACTGCAATAAGGGTATGGGGAACAACCTTGCGCTTATAATTGCCCATATTCAGGAGAATCTTGAGAGCCTCCTGCTGCTCCTTTGCGAGCACAAACGTAAAGGAATTTTTCTTAACGGGTTCCATGATTTAATCGTTTTTTGATGATCAGTTCAATCGGTCTGATCGGTCACAAAAAAGGCGGCGCAGATCTGCGCCGCCCCTCTCTTCATTAAGCCGCCCTACCTATTCAAACCGGTCTTTTATTAGTCCCCCGGGAAGAGGCATAGTTCCCTCCCACGATGCAGGCGCCGACCAAGGAATCTCCGTGTCATTGGGTTTATATGACATACATCCTGCTAATACGAAGACGCACATAAATCCGACAAGAGCCACCAATGTCATATTGAACATCTTAGAAGAACACAACATCGTTCTTCTCCACACCGACTTGCTGCCAATCAGTAAGGATCTCAGCAACGACCAAATTCTTTCCTTTAACAACCTTGCTGAGCTTGACACGCGTCACAAAATCACCGCTTGCGCTCTGACGGCCTGTACGACGCACATTCATTTCCAACTGAGGCAACTGATTCTGGCGCTCTGGGCCTAACAGTTCGACCATCGTTTCATCGGTGAATTCGATGATCACAAACTTATAATCGTCATTTGAATCCACGACCTTGCCCTTCACGCCTGCAGTAAGTTGCGATACTGCTACCTCTCCGCCGCCTGTTGTTATGCCGCCCGGGCCCGGCGTACGCATACGGTCCTGCAATTCCTTATTAATCTTTGCTAACTGTGCGGTTTGCTCTTTGAGAGTAACAATTTCGCCATCCTTCTTCACTGCTTCAGCCTTTACATCAGCCAACTCTGCAGTCATTTCCTTCTTCTCAGCCGTCAACTTCGCGACTTGAGTTTCGAGAGTAACCTTTTCCGCTTTGGCCTTTTCGGCTTCATCGCGGGCGTCTTTTAATTCCTTCTTGGTCACGCGCCAATCAGCCTTCATCTTGTTCATCTCTGTTACCAGAGACGTAATCAGTTCACGCACTTTCGTCAACTCGCCACGTGTCTTCTCTAAGACAGCCTTCTGAACCATTGCACGATTCGCCATTTCCTCAAGCAACGCAGCCATCGAACCTGGCCCATCCTTTTTCGGCTTGCCATCCAGTTCAGACATTACAGGTTTACCCTGTGCGTCCAGGACATAAAAACTGCGCAGCTGACGGCGCTTTTCAAGTCCTGAATAATCCAATGTCGCCAGATTTTGCGTCTCGAGCTTTGCTGGATAGTTCTCCAAAACTGGACTGCGTTCCGGGTTGGCCAATTCACGATCAGACACTTCTGAAGTGTCCTTCTGGACATCCGGAGCCGGCACATCTGGAGCATCAGAAGCTTCAATTGTTTTTGCGACCTTGATAATCTGCGCCTCAAACATGCTGTTCCGCCCCAACAAGACTTGTCTTTTCTCGAATGACAGTTGCGCAAAAAACATGGCCACACTTGCTAAAATCAGTATGATGATTGCCAACACACGTAACGCTTTATCCATTTTATTAACCTCTATTAAACAGAGTTTTCTGGTTTTTTGTAATATTGAAACTTTAGATGAAAAAGGGGTGAAAAGCAATAACAAAAAATAAAAAAATGATTACTCTCTAAAAAGCTCATTTGAATTCTCAGTTTTTTCTTTTAGATAGATTTCGTCAATGTCTGATTAAAGAGCATTTGCTGTGAACAAAATCAGCCTGTTACCGTATACTGAATGCTTATGAAAAGTTTACTCGTACGGAAAAGATGGAGCCCCTTCATGCGGTAGCGCTTGAGACGAAAACGGAAAAGGAGAGGCAACCCGGAAACACTCAGTCGATCAGCGTTTGCGCTCGAAATGAGCCTCGATCTCCTCCAGCGTCTTTCCTTTGGTCTCCGGAAGGAAAAAGGCCGCTGTCACAAAATAGGCGACCGTGCAAGCGGCAAACACAAAGAACATCGTGCCATAACCATATTTTCCGACAACTGGCAAAAACACCGCCGCAATCGTGGTCGATACGGCCTGGTTGAGGAGCAACGCGACACTCATCCCGTTCGAACGAATACGGTTAGGCATGAGGTCTGACAATGCCAGCCAGACGCAGACGCCTGGCCCCACGGCAAAAAACGCAATAAAGCAGAAAATGAACACCGCCGTCAGGGCACCGCTCCGCTCGCTGGGAATGGGAGCCAGCAAAGCGTTCTCGATTTTCAAAGGTGCAATACGGGCGGCGGCAAGATCGGCGAAGGGGTTCGCAAAGAAAGCAACAACCTTGTTGGGGGGGACGCAACTGCCCCGGTCCAGTTCAAGCTTTGCCCCTTCATCGGTAGAGCGCACCACTTTCGACGCCGCCCTGAAATCACCGTAGGAGTAAATAACACTCAGCGTCTTATTTTTGCCGCGCAGTGCCTCACCAGAAGCGCCTCGATCAGCAAGCCAACGGGCGGCGTCCGCCTCACTAAAGGTGAAAATCGCTTTCTGGTCGGCTGTCACCAGAGCCTGGATGGCGCCAGCACAGTCCACGCGCTGCCGCTCAGTCTGGCGAAAAACAAGCCCGACAGCTACAAGCGACACGATGATGCCCGCGCTTCCCAGAGAAAGCAGAAACTTCCGTCCCTTGCGATCCACAAGCATGACGCCAATCATCGTCATGAGAAAATTTACCACAGTCAGAACCGCATAGCCGAGGTGGGCCTGCTTGTCGCTAAGCCCTGACTGAATAAGGATGGTCGCATTATAGCCAATGATGGAATTCACGCCAGTGGCCTGGTTACAGGCGAGAATGACGCATGCCAAAATGAAGGGAACCGCATATTTTCGGCTGAAGAGAGACTCCCCGTGGCTCTTCCCAGCGGAATCGGCTTGAGCCTTCTCTGTGGCAAGATTCGTTTCCATTTCGCCCAGTTCAACCTCTGCCTCCTGCTGGCTCCGGGAGCGCAACCACGCGGCCAGCGCGTCCTCTTTCCGCCCGTGCCTGCATAGCCAGCGCGGCGATCCTGAGACAAACCGACTGCCAATC
>JBAXCC010000054.1:0-16192 GCA_037141675.1 bacterium
CCTTAACGACGATGAGGCCAACCGCATGCGTAGCCGCGCCAGCCGTGAACCGTGGGCATTCCATGTATGAGGCGATGCGTGAGAAGTTGGGGGACAAGAGATGGGAATAATGGAATACAGGAATGTTGGAATATTGAAACTGGGCAACTCTTTTGTAGGCCATAGGGAGGCACGAGCGTCTGCTCGTCCAAGGCACGCAGGCGCGTGCCCCTCCCTGAGGAGATATTCCGCTTCCACATTATTCCATGATTCCAACATTCCATCATTCCAGTGAAGTTTACACAAGGAGATCGTATGAAATTTGATCACCAATACCGTACAACATGTTTTGCACTTCTGTTTTCACTTGCGACCGCACTGATGTGCGTCGCTGCAGGGGATGCAGAGAAGACGAAAAAACTCATAGGAGTTCTGAAGTCAGATGCCGATGTCTTCAGCAAGGCGCGCGCCTGTCAGCAGGCTGGCGAGTTCGGAACTGCTAAAGCGGTTCCTGCCTTAGCCGCGCTCTTAGGCGATGAGAAGCTTGCGGCTTATGCGCGGAGCGGACTTGAAAACATTCCTGATCCCTCTGCTGCAGCTGCCTTGCGCGCTGCGCTGGGCACGCTTGAAGGCGCACGCTTGGCCGGGGTGGTCACTTCGTTAGGCGTCCTGCGCGATGCGCAGGCGGTAGGGGCGTTGCAAAAACTGGCAGCAGACCCTGCGAAGGGGGTTGTCAAAGAGGCGCTGCTCTCCTTGGGCAGAATCGCCGATGCCGCCAGCATCGAGACGTTGCGCATAGCGCTTCGTTCAGGTCCGGCTGCATCGCGACCCGATGCGGCGGCAGGATGTCTGCTGGCAGCGGAACGCCAGTTGGCTCTTGGGCAGGCCGAAGGCGCTAAAGCTTTTTACGATGAGGTGCGTGTGGCGGAGTTGCCGGCATCGTATCGGAGCGGCGCGACGCGTGGCGCGATTTTGGCGCGCAAGGAGCAGGGGCTTGCCTTCTTGATCGAGCAGATCAAGTCCAGCGACCCGGTTGCTCAACAGGCGGCCTGTCAGACTGCGCGTGAGTTCCCTGTAATGACCGTGACTGCCGCACTTGTTGCTGCATTGAATAGCGCGAGCACCAATGAGCAAGTCCGGTTGCAGGCCGCGATGGAGGCGATCTCCTTCCAGCCTTTATTCGCCGGCAAGAACTTTTCTGGCTGGGAAGGGGACACGACCAACAGTTTCCGGATTGCTGAGGGGGCTATCGTGGGGGGTAATCTCCAAAACAAGATTCCGCGCAATGAGTTTTTGGCGACGACACGCTTCTTTACCAACTTCATCCTGCGCGCAGAGTGCAAGATTCTAGGGCCGTGCAATGCCGGCATCCAGTTCAGGACCCAGCGGATTCCCAATCACCATGAGGTCAAAGGATTTCAGGCCGATATGTCTGTGGGCAAGGATGGCGGATACTGGGGCAAGCTCTACGATGAATCGCGGCGCAATCGCATCCTGGGCGTGAGCGAGAATCGGCCGCAGATGATCGAACGTCTCAAAGCTGACGACTGGAACCAATACGAGATCCGCTGCGAAGGTCCGCGGATCCAGCTCTTCGTCAACGGCGTGCGCACACTCGACTACACGGAGACCGATGCAGCGATCCCGCAATTCGGCATCATAGCTGTGCAGATCCATGCAGGTCCGCCCAGCGAGGCGTGGTATCGGAATATTTCGATTGCTGAATTACCGTGATGAGAAGAGAGCAGCACAATAGGCGCAAAAAGCGAAATTTTGAATGCGAAAAATAGAAAGCGTTGGAAGTGTCGATCGATACGACGGGTGTCGGCGTTAGTTGTTGTGTGTCTTTCCTGCACGGAAATGCGGGCCGAGAGTGTCTCAATCATTGACTGTGGCGCGGTGGCTGATGGCAAGAGCGATTGCACGTCGGCGTTGCAGCAGGCGATTGACCGTTGTGCTTCAGGAAGCAATGGTGTCATCAGGGTCCCCGCCGGCACATTTTTCATTACGCCGGTGTTTATGAAAAGTGGCGTGACTCTGCAACTCGACAAGGGTGCGCGGCTGCTGGCACCTGGCGGTTATGACAAGTATCCGAAACTGAAATATGCGCGCGGAATCAAGCCGGCATTGATCAGTGGCTTCGGGTTGACGAATGTGGTGATCACCGGTGAAGGCGTCATAGACGGCAACTGCCCGGAATTGGAGAAAGGATCAGGTTATCAACCGCGCCTGCTGGTATTAGTAAAATGTAAGAATGTTCGTCTGGAGGGGATTACTCTTGCTAACTCACCGAACTTCCATGCGAGCATTGTTGGCGACGACATTCTGATTGAAGGGGTGAAATTCATTGCACGCCCAAAGACACCTAACGCCGCTGGCTTGGGCTTATCCGGTCGAAACATCCGTATCTCCAACTGTTCCTTCGAGACTGGCGACGACAACATCGCCCTGGGTTCGACGAAATATGCGGTAGAGGATGTTGTCATTGAGAAGTGCCGGTTTGGGCTTGGGCACGGATTGTCGGCCGGCAGCTATCTTCAGCCCGGCATCCGCAACGTCTTGATACGCGATTGTATTTTTGAGGGAACGACGGCTGGATTGCGGCTGAAAACGGCGCGTGATCGCGGCGGCATCGTGGAGAATATCACCATGTCCAATGTCGTCATGAAAGCCGTGGCGCACCCGATCAGCATCAATTCCTACTATGGACTGAAACTTCACGAGCTCGATCCGAATGACAAGCCGCAACCCGTGACCGGTACGACGCCGGTGTACCGGAACATTCGGATCACGAACCTTGATGTGACCGATGCTGAGATTGCCGGACTGATTGCCGGACTGCCGGAACAGCTCGTGACGGACGTGGTTCTGAACAACGTACATATCTCTGCAAAGGAAGGAATGCGCCTGATGAATGTGGCGAATGTACAGTTTATCGACACGACGATTGATGTGAAGACCGGGCCACCGATGATTTTAAATAATGCGCAGGTGAAGAACACGTCGACCAGGCAGCTTGAAAGAAACGGGAAGAAGAACTGAGCACGGCATACAAAAATGCTAAAATCATCGAAGGAGATGAATCATGATTCCTATTTGTCACATAGTGGACAATGACTCCAAGCAACACCTCATGAGAATGAACATGTTGAGCAAGATTACCTTCGTTGTCACGCTCGCCTCCCTGCTGTTGGCACCGGTGAAATCTGTGGCTGCGGACGAATTTACTCCCATCTTCGATGGCAAGAGCTTTGATGGCTGGAAGGCCGCCGACATGAGCTTTTGGACGATCGAGGACGACGCGCTGACCGCCAAGATCACAAAGGAGCATCCGCTCAAGCAAAACCTCTACCTCATCTGGCAGGGCGGCGAACTGGCCGACTTTGAGTTGAAGATGAAGCATCGTGTATTCGGTTCGCCCAAGATCAACGGCGGGTTCCAGTTTCGGAGTTGGGAGATGCCGAATCACGATGTCGCTGGTTACCAGATGGATAACAACCTCGATACGCCGTGGCTGGTCCGGCTCTATGATGAGCATGGACGGCATACGCTGGCATGGCGTGGCGAACGAACGACCTTCGACGAGAACGGCAAGCTCACGAAGGAGCTGATCGCGGATGCTCAAGGCCCGGCCGACTTTCGGCTCGAGGAGTGGCACGAATACCATTTGATCTGCGTGGGCAGCCATCTGACGCTGAAGGTCAACGGCCGGCTCGTGGCGGAGACGTTCGACAATGATCCCCAGTCGCAGGATTTGCAGGGCATCCTGGGTCTGCAACTGCACACGGGTCCACCCACGACGGCGCAATTCAAGGACATCCGCCTTAAAATAATCAAGCCCGCCACGCCTGAGTTGAAGGCGCGCGGCAACACGACACGCGCTGCGAAAAAACCGATTGCTCCAGTTCCTGTCGCTAACACGAATGATGCCACGTCCAGTCAAGGCCATGACAAAACGCTGGTGGCGTGGGTTTCGCTGGCAAATCTCACTCAAGCGGGCGGTAGCGCGCTGACAATCCAGAGTGGGGACCCGTTTGACGCGATTGTGTTCGGGGAACGGGTGCGCGCCACATGGATGGCTGGCAGCGATTTTTACCGTCGCACGCAGAGGGACCAGAACACCAACATTGCCGAGACGGCAAGTCCCGACACGCTGGTCCAGATTGCGATCGTATACGAAGGCGACAACGTCCGCATCTACCGCAACGGCGAATCCTATGCGGCGTACACGGCGCAGAATATTGATTTGCTCAGTGCCGCGAACCACATTGCGGTGTTCGGGTTGAGGCATGTCGGAGCGGGAACGGGAGCGCGGTTTGCCGGGACGATTGACGACGCGCGTATTTATGGGCGGGCGTTGACAGTGGGGGAAATTCAGTCACTGAAGCCGAACGTCGCCTCGGAAATCAAGCCCCTGGCGTGGTGGGATTTTGAGGGCGACACGGCGAAGGATCGCGCCGGGCACTTTACGCATCATGCAGTCGTGGGCGGAGCGAAACTCAAGGACGGACGGCTGGTGCTCGACGGGACAGGGTCGCTGATCGAGGCGCGGTCGGAGGCGGATGCGAAGCTGTCGAAGTCCAGCGTGCCGCAGTCAGTGCCCACGGGGCCATACGTGCCAGAGACTCTCGCTTGGCCGGACCCTCCGCCACCGGACTGGATGACCTTCCACTTGGCGCATCCTGGTCCTGGCAATGCAATGCCTGGCGATCCGAACTGTGCCTTTGATTGGAAGGGCCGGGTTCACTTGCACTACATTTATCGAAACCCATGGGGCTTCGTTTTCGGTCACGTGTCGAGTGAAGACTTGATGCATTGGCAATGGCACAAGACGGTGTTGGCACCTCCGACGACCGGGCACGGCATGTTCAGTGGCACTGGCTTTCTCACCAAAGAAGGCAAGCCGGCCATCATCTATCATGGCCAAGGCTCCGGACGCAACCAGATTGCCGTGGCCGAGGACGATCAGTTAGACACGTGGAGCAAGCCCTGGAAGCTGGAACCGAAAATCCGCCCTGATCAGGATGGCAGCAAGATCGCGAACTGGGATCCGGACGCATGGCTTGATGGAGACACGTACTATGCGCTCTCCGGAGGGAACCCAGGCAGTGGCAAGCCACCGACTCTGTTCAAGTCGCCAGACCTGAAAAGCTGGGAATACCTCGGCTTGTTTCTAACCCACGACATGCCGGACGTGCTTAAGTCCGAAGACATTTCATGCCCGAACTTCTTCAAGATCGGCAACAAGCACATGTTGCTCTGCATCAGCCACAACCTCGGGTGCCGGTACTATCTCGGGGAATGGAAGGGCGAAAAATTCGCGCCCGACTTCCATGCCCGCATGAGTTGGAATGGTAATAATTTTTTCGCGCCGGAATCTGTGTTGGCCAAAGACGGTCGCCGTGTGATGTGGGCATGGCTGATGGGGTTGCCCATTAAGCCGACCGGCGTCCAATCTCTCCCGCGCGAGCTGAGTTTACCTGACGACGGCGTGCTGCGCATCAAGCCGCTGCGCGAACTGGAGACATTGCGTTACGATGAGAAGAGCGAGCAAAATCTCGCCGTAAAAAATGATGTGCCGACCCCCGTGAAAGGCCACGACGGGAACGCCCTTGAGTTGCAACTCTCCATCGTACCCGGTGCGACCCGCGAGTTTGGTCTGGATGTCCTATGCGATGCCCAAGGTCAGAATGGTCTGCGAATTGCATACGTGGAGGAGAGCAAGACGCTGAGGGTTGGAAAGGTGAATGCCCCGTTTGCACTTAAGGAAGGCGAAGACCTCGCCTTGCGGGTGTTTATCGACAAAAATCTCGTTGAAGTGTTCGCCAATGACCGCCAGGCGGCTGTAGCCGCGCAGACGTATGTTGCTGGAAATACGGGAATCAACCTCTTTAGCAAGGGTGGGGATGTCGTGGTGAAAGAATTCAAAAGATGGAAGATGAAGTCGACCTATACAAAATAAAGATTGCACCTATATGAGATACACCCACACACTCCTCACCGCCCTGTTACTTGCACCGATGGCCGTGTTGCATGCTGCCGCTGCCCAGAGCGGACAAACTTCTGCAGTGCCTGCTGAAGCCCCGTCCCGGCGGGAACTGGCCGTGACAAAAGACTACCTTCATCTGCCAGTCAAGGTTGGTGCCCAAGAGCGGCGGATGCGTTTGGTTCTGGAGGGCATGGTCGTGCGCGAATTCACCATCGAGCTGGCTTTAACCTCCCCGGAGTTCTTCGTGGCCTGTGATGTTTCGAAGTGGCGAGGCAAGACGTTGAACGTGGAACTGGATAGTCCCGCTGATCCTAAACTCCTCGCTTCGATCATTCAGGCAAACGATGTGCCTGGCGCCGACCAACTTTATCACGAGAAATATCGCCCGCAATTTCACTTCTCGCCACGCTGGGGTTGGGTGGGCGATCCCAACGGACTTGTTTTTTACCGGGGCGAGTATCACCTGTTCTTCCAATACAATCCCTACGCTACCAAGTGGGGGAACATGAGCTGGGGTCACGCCATCAGCAAAGACCTGCTGCATTGGCAGGAACACCCCGTCACTCTTTATCCGCCCAAATTGAATGACTGGGCGTTTTCTGGAAGTGCGGTCGTGGACAAGGATAACACCGCCGGGTTCAAGAACGGACCCGAGGATCCGATCATCATCATCTTTCCCAGCACCGGGCGCGGTATTTGCCTCAGTTACAGTACGGATGGTGGTCGGACGTTTACGGAATATTCCAAGAACCCGCTATCGAATAAATTGGGCGGTGATCCCCGGGTGTTCTGGCACGAGGCCACCCGCCGCTGGGTCATGATTACCTGTAAAATCCTAAAATTCTCACCGGACGCAAAACCTGGCAGTCCGAACTGGCTGAAGAAAAACCCCACGACCGGGTTTGAGTTTTACAGTTCTGCAGACCTCAAAAACTGGGAATACCACAGCACACTCGAAGATTGTTGGGAATGTCCTGATCTCTTTGAACTGCCGTTGGATGGCGACCGCAACCGCAGCAAGTGGGTGCTCATGTCCAACCACACGCCTTCGCGCTATGCTCTCGACAAACCCGCGACCGGCCTTTACCGGATCGGCAGTTTCGATGGCCGCACGTTCACTCCGGAAAGCGACGTTCTCCAGTTTAACTGTGGCCAATCCTATGGCGCGGCGCAGTCCTATAACATGATCCCTGCCACCGACGGCCGTCGCATCAATGTCGGTTGCTCCTTCAACACGACTATGCCGGGAATGGCCTTCCGCCAGCAGATGAATTTTCCAACGGAACTCCGTTTGCAAATGACCGAAGAGGGAGTGCGTTTGTTCGCCTGGCCGATCAGGGAAATCTCGTCACTGTACACATCCACGCGCGACTTCTCCCAAACCACACTCTCCCCCCAAGGAACCGTGCTCCCCGGAGTGGACGCCGAACTTCTTGATTTGTCTGCGGAATTTGCTGTCAGCGCCGATACAGAGGAAGTGGGCATCAATCTGCGCGGTGTAGCCGTCACCTTCGACGCCAAGGCTGGGCTCTTGAAGTGCTTGAACACCAAAGCGCCGCTTAAACCGGTCAATGGAACCATCAAGCTGCGTCTGCTTCTGGACCGTGTCTCGATCGAAATCTTCGCCAACGCGGGACGTGTATATATGCCAATGGCCATCATTCCGCTTCCAAAGGATGAGAATCGCTCGGTCGCGGTGTTCGTCAAAGGCGCAAACGGCCGGCTCACGTCGCTGACGGTGAACACTTTGAAATCGGCATGGGAGACGGTCGAGAAAGGGGCATCGACCGTAACCCAAACGCAAAACACAAGCTCCTATAAATGAGTACACGTAAATAAATGAAATACACAATCCTCACGCTCACCGCTCTGTTGCTGGCTCCGCTGGCAGCGTTGCGCGCTACCGAGGTCCAGAATCCGCCAGCATCACCGGCCGCAGCGACCGGCACTGTACTCGAAGAGAAGTTCGACGGTGAACTCTCCAAAGAATGGTTCTGGGGCCTTGGCACCTGGATGGCGAAGGACGGCATCCTGCGCGGCTACGAATCTGGAACGCGCCGTCATGGTCCGGTGAAGATGCGCCGTTTTCCACTGCGCGACGGGACGGTCGAGTGCGAGTTCCGGCTCGAAGGCAAGGCGATGTTTGCCGGCATCATTTTCAACGGCTCGCAGGAACGCGGACACATCGTTCATCTGGTTGTAGGCAAGGACCAGCTCCGAATCCTCGCGCATCCGAAGAAAGGCGAGACCGTCGAGTTGCTCAAACAGCCGGCCAAATTCGGCGTTGGCGAATGGTATCGTGTGAAGATTGAATTCAAAGGCTCAACGATTACCGCCACGGTCAACGATAAGATCATCACCGCGAACAATCCCTGCATCGCAGAAGAAAAACTCACCTTCGGCCTCGGTGGCGACTCCGGCGGTCCCGAAGGAGAGAAAGCCGGCGCGTTGGAGTTCCGAAAACTGAAAATCAATGGCAAACCATGAAGCATCTCATCCTCACCGCCCTGCTGCTCGCGCCACTGGCTGCGCCGTATGCCGCTGACTACGTTCGCGTTCCGACCAATGATGCCCACTGGAAACCGGTAAAAGCCTATGTCGAAGAAACGCCACTGGAGGAATACCGGCAAGCTCCGGAAGCCGCGCGGGAGGCGTTTCGTGACCTGAAATACGGAGTGCGGATTCATTGGGGCCTGTATGCAGCGGCTGACCCACAGACAGGAGAAGTGAGCTGGCCGTTGCTCGCCATGTCTCCGTCCGAACGCCAGCGCTATCAGGAACTCTACCGCAGTTTTAACCCTGTTGATTTCAACGCGGAAGCTTGGATGAGTCTGTTTCACGAGGCCGAGTGCAAGGTATTCGCCTTCACCACCAAGCACCATGATGGCTTCTCCATGTATGATACGCATACCCGTGTCAAGCAGCGTGTAAACTGGACTGCGGCTGGCGGGCCGCGATTCGAGGACTGTGACGTGGCGTATAGCATAATGGAAACACCTTTCAAGCGCGACATCGTGCAAGAGCTATGCGAGGCCGCACGGCGCACGGGCATCAAGGTGGACCTCTACTACTCGCACCCAGATTGGTACGACGCGGATTTCCGTCCGTATGTCCGTCATCCGGTCCAAGTACCGACTTCGCCCGATTTACGAAGAAACACCAACCAGGTGTTGATGGCAGGCGCTCGGACGACGGAGGAAACCGCGCGCATGATGGCGCGACATCGAACGCAATTGACCGAGTTATTGAGCCAATACGGCAAGGTGGACATGTTGTGCCTTGACATGTGGTTGGGTGCCGATGTTTGGCCGCAACTGAGTGAGACGATTATGCACCTGCGGCAGATGCAGCCTAATGTGATGCTGCGGGCGCGAGGGATTGGAAACTATGGCGATTATTACACCCCCGAGGGTTTTGTGCCCGGCGCCAAGGAAAACACCGCCATGCCCTGGATGGTGATCTATCCGCTGGCAGGTGGCACCGGTGGCAAAGGTAAATGGGGCTATGTGTCCGATGCCGCCAAGTATCAAGACGCGGGATGGATTGTGAGCAACCTCGTGGACACCGTCGCTAAAGGCGGTAATTTCATGGTCGGAATCGGTCCGGACGCCCGTGGAAATTTTCATCCCCGCGCCGTTGCGGCGCTGCGCGAGGCTGGTGCGTGGCTGCGCATCAACGGGGAAGGAGTTTTCGCCACACGACCTCGGCCTGGGGCGTGCTGGGGGGAGGGCTCTGACATTCGCTACACACAGAGCAAGGATCATCGCTATGCTTTCGCGTTCACTCTCAAGTGGCCCGGCCAACAGCTGACACTCCATTCGGTTCAAGCCAAGCCCGGTTCCAAGATCACGATGTTTGGCACATCAACTCCACTAGCATGGAAGGACGATCCTAACGGAGGTCTGACTATCAGCCTGCCGGCAAACTTGCAGGACTGTGCCCAGCGTCCGTGTCAATGGGCATGGGGATTCAAGATCGAAACCGCAGAGCCCGATCCTTCAAAATGAAACTTCATCCGCTCCCTATAACTCTGCTGACGTCTCTCTGGCACATGCCAAAGTCGGCAGGAAGCAACAGCACCGGCGGTAGTGTTCGCAGGCGCGGAGAAGTAGTGGTTACTCGTTAGGGCGCTGGTAGCAAGGCTTGAATAATGGAGACAGGGGTGATAGAGTAAAGGCCATTCATGTTATGAGGGGGGGGGAGACGAACATGAACAAACAGATCGGCCTTGTTATGGACGCTTTACCGCACTCTCGGTCAGGCGTTGTTATGCGACTGGTAAGGGATACTGCACGTTTAGGTCAACAGATGAACCAATGAGAATTCTTAAAAACACAACCATGAAATATGCCTTCACTCTCGCAGTCCTGTTGTTTGTGGCACGGACTGCGCTGTGTGAAACCGAGCCAATCAAGGCCTTCACACCAGCCGCGCGGATTCTTTTTCAGGGCGATTCGATCACTGACGGGAATCGCGGGCGAAGTGCTGATCCGAACCATATTCTCGGTCACGGCTATGTCTTCCTCCTCGCGGCGAAGTTTGGCGCAGCATGTCCCGAAGCAAAGCTGGAGTTTATCAACCGTGGCATCAGCGGCAATACCGTTCTCGATTTGGAAAAGCGCTGGCAGACGGATACGCTTGATATGAAGCCCAATGTGCTGAGCATACTTATCGGCGTGAACGACAAGGGTTGCGGCGTGCCGCTCGGCCAATACGAACAGACCTATGACAGGTTGCTGGCTGATGCGAAGGCTGCGAATCCCAAACTCAAGCTCGTGCTCTGCGAACCGTTCGTCGTGAACCACCGCGCAACTACCCCTCAACACGGCTCGCCGAATGCGGACATTGTTAAGCGGCAGGAAATCGTTGAGCGCCTCGCGAAGAAGTACGGTGCGGCACTTGTGCGCTTTCAAACTGCGCTCGACCGCGCAACGGAGCGTGCCCCGGCGATCCATTGGATTTGGGATGACATCCATCCGACCTACTCGGGCCACCAGATTCTCGCTGATGAATGGGAGCGTGTGGTCCGAGATTATTGGAAGTGAAGCATATATGAAAAGGATATGGATAATACTCACTGCCCTGTTGCAGGCACCGCTGGCCGCTCTGTGCGCTGGAGATAGTCCAAGGCACATCGAACTTGGGCCGCCGGAAACCGTGCTCGCGGACAAGGCGTTGGGCTTGCGGTATTTTCCGGATGGCCGGCTGGCGGTGGTGAAAATGAAGCCCGATTGCCGTGTGATCGTTTCCGCAGGCGTTTCGTCATTTCTGCTCGAAGGGCAGGAAATGGGTCAGTTCACCAAGGCCACGAAGGTTCTCGCCAAAGGCAAGCCGGGCGAATTTGACAACGGGTATGCCGGCATCAACGCCGCCGTGCAGACCAAGACGGGCGAACTACTGGCATTCTATCATGCCGAAGACCAGGAGGGGATGAAGACCGTCGGCAACGGCATTCCGGGATTCTATTGTCACGTGGCGATGGCGGTATCGAAAGACGGCGGGTTGAACTTCGAGAAACGCGGGCCAATCCTGTCCGGGCAGTTGCCCAAAGATCCGGGCGGACACGGAGACCAAGGTGTAGGCGAGCCGTGGGTATTTGCGGAACCGAAAGGCGAGTTTCTTTACGCCTACTATACCTCCCACGAGCGCGTGGATGGCCGCGGAGTGCAGATTTGCATGGCGCGTTGTCTTACAGCCGACGTGCTACAACCCGGCGCATGGAGAAAATTCTACGCGGGCAGTTTTACTGAGGCAGGCGTAGGCGGAAAGGACACGCCGGTGGTGACGAGCGGCCAGCAGAACGCCGATGCCCTGTTTCCTCAGGTGACCTATATTCCCGCGTTGCAACAGTTCGTGATGATGTTCTGTTTGAACGTGTGGCGCGAAGGAGACAAGCCGAAGCGCAGTGGCATTTACGCGGTGTTTTCAGACGACGGCATTCACTGGCCGCGTGAGCGGATGCAACAACTTTGGAACGTGCCGGTCATCGCCGCCAACGGACGAGAGGTGGCTTGGCACCCGACATTCATTTTGGATGGGGAAGGCGGCGCGCATGGCTGGCTTTACTACGGTTACAGCGAGAGTTGGGGTTACGATCCGCCGCGCAAGCCACATTATTTGATGCGACGACGCGTGGCAATAGCCGTTGCCAATTCGGATACCTGGATGTCTAATTTAACAAATCATAAACCAGTAGAAAGAACACCATGAAACACACCCTCACACTTATCACCGCCTTGCTGCTTGTGCCGTTAGTTGCGCTGCCTGCTGCAGATATGCCTGCCGACCGTGTTGCAACTGTTATGAACACGCCGGGTTGTGTTGCATTCTGGGATTTTGTGAAACGTGAACCCGACGCCCCCCATCGTTTCACCGCACATGTGCCACAAGGCGCAACGAACGAATATGCGCTCGATGCCGCGAACTATGTCAAGGACTACTGGGGCAAGGGCCGTGAAGCTTCGTATGCGGATTTCCCATTGCTTGGGCGCGGACCGTTTGGCCAGGCGATTCGTATTCGCAAGGAGGAAGACGCCACGTTTCGTCCGTTCCTCTTTGTGCCTCGTGCTCGCCTTCATGACTCGTCTATCGACATCAAGGGCGCTGGTAAGTCGGTGACGGTTGTGGTGTGGGCCATTCGCGAGAGCGGGGGTCATGCACTCGCTGGTATCTGGCATGAGGGTACGGAAGTGGACCGCGCGTCAAAAGTCGGCTCGCAGAAGGCCGAACGCGGTCAGAGGCAATACGCGCTCTTTGCCGGTCTTGAACGAAATGGCAGTGCCTGCGGGCATGTCTCAGAGAATGGCGCAGGTTCGTTCCTCAATCATTACGCACAGCACAAATGTTATTCTGCAGATATTTCACGCACAGTGCCTGCTGATTCTCCTAGCACGAAACTCGATACTGCGTGGCAGTGTTTTGCCATGACATTCGATTCTGAGCGTCAGGAAATCACCGGCTGGTTTGATGGCAAATCCGGCGACCGCTGGCAGGAGGACGCGAAGCACGATAAGGGGCTCTCCTCCCGATACAACGCTTGGTTGCAAGGTTACTTGCGCGGGCTTCCGGGCACACATCCCTATCCCGGCGAAAACCCAGCTTTTCCTAAAGACCAATTCTACAATCCACCAGAAGGCAAGCCCCTCTCAGTTAAAGTCCTGAGCGAGACTGTCGAGGAACGGATCGAGTTACGGGAGTTCGCCTATACACGGGTGAAAGTCACGTTGCGCAAAGGTGCGGACGGCACCTTTGTTGAAACGTCGCGTGACCTTGAGGCTCTGCGCATGAATCCGTGGTGGTATCCGCATGCTATTTACACACCCAAAGATGCTCAAACAGGTGGCCCTTTCACGATCGGTCGCGTGATCCACAATGGACGCAGTGTCGGCTTCACGGGCTGGATTGGCGGCGTAGCAGTTTTCAATCGGGCCCTGAGCGCAGAGGAACTTGCTAAGCTAACCGCAATCGGATGCAAAACACCCATTTCTATGTTGTCTCACTAACCGTGCAAACAAGGAATACACCTATGAAAAAAATAGCAACACTCGTTCTCGCGTATCTTCTGCTGTCTCCGCTGGCGGCAATCGCCCAGCAGCCGTTTGGCGACAACGTCGAGTTCCGCGGCAGCCTAGCGAATTCGCGCCTGCAATTCGAGCGGACGAAGAAAGGCCATGTCGCGTTCTTGGGCGGATCGATCACCGAAATGAATGGCTATCGGCCGATGGTGTGTGAGATCTTGAAGAAACGCTTCCCGGACACGGAGTTCACGTTCATTGGAGCTGGAATCGGTTCCACCACCTCCACGACGGGCGCGTTCCGGCTTGATCACGATGTGCTCGCGAATGGGCCAATCGATCTGTTCTTCGTTGAGTTTGCGGTCAATGACGATCAAGACGGCCATCATACGCGTGCGGAGTGTATCCGCGGCCTCGAAGGCATCATCCGCCACGCACGGCAGTCAAACCCCAACATGGACATTGTGGTGACCTTCTTTGTGAACGAGGGAATCCTCAAATCATTTCAAGCCGGGAAGACGCCGCTCTCGGTTGAGGCACATGAGGCTGTGGCCAAGCACTACTCCGTTTCGACGATCAATCTCGCCCGCGAAGTCGCCGCCGAGATCACGGCAGGCACGCTGACGTGGAAAGTATTTGGAGGGGTTCATCCTGCCCCGGCGGGCAATACGATCTGCGCCAACATGATCAACGAATTATTTAACCGCGCCTGGGCCAAGTCCGCGCCGGCAGCCGCGCACGCGATGCCGGCTGCTCCCCTCGATCCATTGAACTACTCCGCCGGCCGGTTTATCGACCCAGCGCAGGCCAAGGTGAAGAATGGCTGGACGCTGGGCGTGCCGGAGTGGAAAAAATTGCCCGGTGGCAAGCGCGACCGGTTTACCTCGATTCCGATGCTCTGTGCGACTGAGCCCGGGGCTGAAGCCACACTTGCGTTCGAAGGCACAGCTGTCGGCGCATTCATCGTTGCTGGGCCGGATGCCGGTATTGCCGAAGCGAGCGTGGACAATGGAGCGTTCCAGCCAGTGGATTTGTTTCATGGTTACAGCAAAGGGCTGCACTACCCGCGTACCGTCATGCTCGGTACCGACTTGAAACCCGGGCCGCACACATTGACGTTGCGTATCGCCGCTGAAACCAAGAGCACTGGCCATGCGATGCGGATCATGCAGTTTGTCGCCAATTGAAGAAACATAAATATAAAGAAAAAATTTATGAAACACACACATCGCCTTTTCATCGCCCTGTCGTTGGCGCCATTGGCCGTACTGATTGCCGCATCTGTGCCGCCCCCCACAGATGAGTCTGTCATGAACCGCCATAAAGCCCTCCCTGGTCTGGCGGCATCGGATTGGGACAGCGCCTTCAAAGAGCCCCCCACAGCACTTCGTCCGATGCCGCTCTGGCACATCAATGGCACTCTGACCACGCAAGAGATCAAGGCGCAACTGCAGGCCACCCGCGATAAGAGCGGATTCGGCGGCGCGGCAATACTGCCGATGGGAAACATGAAGCCAAACTATTTGAGTGACGATTATTTTGCCCGCTATGCAGATATCCTGAACACGGCGCGCGATCTCGACATGGAGATCATCCTTTATGACGACACTGGTTTTCCCAGCGGTTCAGCTGGTGGAAAAATGCAGGAGCTTTTCCCAGACGACACGATGAAACGTCTGGATATGACGGAATACGATGTGCGAGGACCGACTGATTTTTCCAAAGATTTGCCCGACGGTGTGCTCATGGGAATTGTAGCGATGAATACGCAGACATGGCAGCGGATCGACATTACCGCCTCGGTGGCCAGTGGCAAGGTGTCATGGAAAGTTCCGGAAGGTTCGTGGAAAATTATGACGTTCACCTGTGTTAAATCAGGGAACCGCCTCGTGAATTTTCTGAGTGCGGAGTCAGTTGACAAATTCATTCCGCTCACCTATGGAGAATATTTCAAACGATTTCCGGACCATTTAGGCACGACCATCCAGCGCAATTTTTTTGATGATGTGGGCTTCTACGCGCAAACACGGCCGTGGACACCAGGGTTCAACGAAAAATTCCAGAAGAAGTTCGGCGTCAGCCCGGTGCTGCTGTATCCGGCGCTCTGGCGCGACATCGGACCGGAGACAGCGGCTGCGCGCGTCTCGCTGTTCGGCTTCCGCGCCGAGCTGCTGGCCGAAGGGTATCCCGCCCGCGTCGGTGAATGGTGCCGTGCCCATGGCATCCAGAGCTCCGGTCATCCGCCGGGCAACTACGATCCGTGTCCGGTGGACATGCACTGCGACACGTTCAAGTTTTACCGGCATGTGGATATTCCGCTCATGGACGCTATTTTTTATCATGGCCACGGACGTTCTGGCTTCAAGCTTATCAGCTCGGCGGCGACGATGTATGACCGGCCGCTCGTTGCGGCAGAGGAATATGGCGCGTTCGCGGAAAAAAGTTTCGATCCCGCGATGCTTTACCGGACTGGCATGGAACTGTTCATTCGTGGCGTCAATCGTGTGGTACCGCACGGTATGTGGCTGGACCCGGAGAATGTGCGGATTCCGCCGCTCATCTCGCACTTCAGCGCGAAGCTGCTGCCAGCGTTGCCTGATTATAGCCGCTGGGCCGCACGTAACAGTCTCCTGCTTCAAGGCGGACGTCCGGTCGTTGACATCGCGATGCTCTATCCTATTGCCGCACTGGAGGCGTATTACACCTTCAG
>JBAXCC010000055.1:0-16169 GCA_037141675.1 bacterium
TATTGTGGCTTCAATCATGCGACAAAGAATACGATCCGTCGTGCATTGACCATGGAAGAGGCTGAAGCTGAGGCGCTCTGCTTGGTCAAGCAGGGATTTGGCCACCTATTACTGGTCTCCGGTGAAGACCTCAAGCATGTTCCGCCCGAATGGTTAGCTGAATTAGCAACGCGCATCCGTCCGCACGTGGCATCGCTCCAAATTGAAATCTATGCGCTGAGCAAGCCGGATTACGAGTTGCTGGTCAGCCATGGCATCGACGGCATGACCATGTTCCAGGAAACCTATAATCCGAAGGTCTATGCCCGTTTTCATCCGACAGGTCCCAAACGCGATTATGAGAACCGTATTGACGCCTTTGAACGCGCTGCCCAAGCAGGGATGACCTTTGTCGGCCTCGGCGCCTTGCTAGGCCTGAATGACTGGCGAGAAGAAGGCTTCTACCTGGGGTTACACGCTGCTTATATTCAGAAAAATTATTGGCGTTCCTCCATTGCTTTTTCCTTTCCGCGTATACGGCCTGCCGCTGGCGGCATGATCCCGCCGTATCCCGTCTCGGATGCGAACCTGGTTCAGCTCATGTGCGCACTGCGTGTGCAGATTCCTGATGCGACGCTGACACTCTCCACGCGCGAACTACCTGGCTTCCGCGAGCAGATGGTGCGCATTGCCGTAAACAAAATTTCCGCTGGCGCTAAAACAACGCCAGGCGGCTATCGCCAAAAGACAGATGCCGAGGCGCAATTCGAAGTTGCTGACTCGCGTTCGCTGTCCGAAGTAGCAGAGGCCATCAAGGCCCTAGGGTTTGACCCGGTCATGAAAGACTGGGATGTCAATTATTCCAAATAGGAGGATTATCCCTTATGAAGAACTACAAGACACTAATCGCTTGCGCGATTGCATGCGTCACGTTTTGTGCAACCGCACAGACGCCCGTCTATCAACCGGTCAAGGCTGAGAAGTTCCGTCCGCGCGATGGCATTGGAAATCTTTTTGAAAAAATTAAGGCCAATAAAGAAATCACCATCGCCTACCTCGGAGGCTCCATCACCGCAGCGCCGGGCTGGCGTCCGCAGACAACCTCGTGGTTCACAAAGACATATCCGAATGCAAAATTCAAGGAAGTCCACGCCGCCATTGGCGGAACAGGAAGCGATCTTGGCGTATTCCGTCTTCAGTCCGACGCTCTCCAACATAACCCGGACCTCCTCTTTGTCGAATTTGCAGTAAATGACGGCGGACAAGCCCCTGATCAGATCTGGAAAAACATGGAAGGTATTGTACGCCAGACCTGGCGCAAGGATGCGACGACAGACATCATGTTTGTCTATACCATCAGCTCCAACATGACGAATGAACTCAAGCGCGGAGAGTGCTCGCGTTCCGCTGGCGCTATGGAGATGCTCGCTGATTTTTACGGCATCCCTTCTGTTAACTTTGCACTCGAGGTCAGTGAACTGCAAGAAGCTGGCAAGCTTGTCTTCAAATCTGCCATTAAACCAGCTGATGGTAAAATTTGGTTTGCCAAGGATGATTGCCATCCCACATCCGAAGAAGGCCATCCCATCTATACCGCCATGCTCGCGAGCGCTATTCCCAAAATGGCGACATCCAAGCCGCTTAATCACAAGACCCAGCTTGATAAACAGTTTGCTGCTGGACATCTTGAAAACGTTGCGATGCTTCCCGTTACCGAAAAGATGCTCACGGGGTCATGGAAAAAACTGCCTGAAACCGATCCGCTTCAAAAGGGGAACGGGAATCGGCTCGGCTCCATCTATTCATCGGGAACCCCCGGCGATAAACTCACCTTCACCTTCAAGGGATCCACAGCTAAAATATACGACCTCGTCGGACCTGACGGAGGCAAAATCAAAATCACTGTGGATGGCGGGAAGCCCCAAACCACGCAGCGGTTCGACTCTTACTGTGTCAATTACCGCATCCAGGCCTTTACGCTCTGCACGGGTCTTGACCCTGAAAAGACACACACTGTGGAAGTTGAAATTCTCCCGGAACAGCCCGACCGCAAAATTCTGCTGCCCCGTCTTAAATCAGCCGATGAACTGAACACACCCAAATTTAATGGCACCCGCGTCTGGTTCGGCAAGCTCATGCTGGTTGGAACATTGTGCCCATGAGACAGGATGCCCTTCTATTACTAGGGGTCAGGGTTCGGGGTTCAGTTTTTTGACAGGATTAACAGGATTATTTGGATTACAATTCAAAACAACAATCCTGTCAATCATCCAATATGAACATCACACACACTTTTCTTATGATTGCATGTAGCGCTCTAGCCGGTTGCTCACGAGCAGCAACCATCGATGACCGTGTTGCTCAATATGAGGCAAGGGTTCAGACTCGCCTCGCGCCACTCTTTAAAGCTCAATCCATCCCCTACCCACCCTCTAAAATAACGTTGCTCGCTTTGAAAGAGGAGAAGAAGCTGGAACTTCATGTCCTTGGGACGAATGGCCTTTATCAGCTCATTAAAACGTATCCTATCCTGGCCGCGAGCGGCACAGCAGGTCCAAAATTGAAAGAGGGGGATCTGCAAGTTCCGGAGGGATTTTATGAAATTGAATCTCTCAACCCCAACAGCCGCTATCATCTGTCGTTACGGGTTAATTATCCAAATGCAGAGGATAAGAATCATGCGAAAGAAGAGGGCAGGACACATTTAGGCGGGGACATCATGATTCACGGCAAAGCTCTATCGATTGGATGTATTGCAATAGGCGATCCAGCATCCGAAGAGTTATTTATCCTTGCCGCCAAGACGGGCATTAAAAATATATGCATCATTATAAGCCCAATCGATTTTCGCTTAAGACCGATCAAAGACGTTCCGTTGGAGACGCCGGCCTGGATTAAGTCACTGTATGAACGGCTAAAAACGGAAATGGACACTTATAAGAGCCAATTTAAACCAGGAAGCCGCATATAAGCATCAGCGGTGATCGGACTGAATAAACGATTTTGGTGATACACCATAAACGGATTTGAAGACCCGTGAGAAGTGATACGGATCATGAAATCCAACTGCCGCCGCAACATCTTTGATGAGTGTATTACCATTGTTCAGCAAGTCGGCTGCATGGCGTATTTTAAGACGTACCAACATTTCGTATGGCGATTCTGTACTATAGCGCTTAAAAAGTCGGCAGACGTATGAGGCATCTACATGGCAGTGTGTTGCAATATCCGGCAACGCACTAAAGACAAGGAACCCTTCTTCAATAGTATCTCGGAGATGCAGGAAAGTCTGATGTGCAGGTGATTCAGCATCCTTTAATAGCAATGCGGCATCTGCTGTCTGAAGGATGAGTAACTCCAAGAGACAAGCGCATATCTTATGGACTTGCGGTTTATTTTCGCGTCCATTTTTATGCAGCGTCTCAAACAGTTGCCGAACCTGCGTGGAAAAGTAATAAGGTTTGTGTAAGGCGAGCGGATGCGTTTTAAGGAGGTGCGTAAAACGAGGTCCTGCAAAATCAACAAAATATTTGACGAGTGGATTTTTCGGATTTGTGGCAATCACATGCCGTGTTGCAGGGCCATATCCAAACATCGCACCAGGATGAAGCGTATATGTCTTGTTGCTGATCGTCAGTTCCCCCTCGCCCCTAACCACATATTCGAGAGAATGATATTTAAAACGATTCCGAACAATGCGATAATTTGGCGCGCAATTTTCAAGTCCGCCACAGACGACAACACCTTGCGTCCCCGTTGGCGGAGTGAGATTGAGAAAGAAATATTCTCCTGACAAAACATGTTTGGAAATAAAAGAGGCGTCTTTCATAAGTCAATAATATCCATCATTTGGTCAAAGATGTCCATTTCATTTTTTAGGGACTTCCTTTATGATGTTAACACTATGAATACATCTTTAGAGACAGGACATGATTCTTTCACGGTTCCGCGGCGGGCTCTTGCCAATGGGTCTCAGATTCCCGTTGTTGGAATGGGAACCTTTGGTTCCGACAAGTATAGCGCTGAGACGGTCGCTTCCGCAGTGGTGGAAGCCGCAAAGATAGGCTATCGCCATTTTGATTGCGCCTCTGTCTACGGCAATGAAGTTCAGGTCGGCAAGTCATTAAAACAGGTGATGCTGAACGGTGTTAAGCGCGAAGAGCTGTGGATCACCTCAAAAGTCTGGAATAATATGCATGGGGATGGAAATGTCATTGCATCTTGCAAGCAGTCCTTGAAGGATCTCGGGCTTGACTATTTGGACCTCTATCTTGTGCACTGGCCCTTTCCGAACTTCCATCCCAAAGGATGCACGGGTGATTATCACAATCCCGATGCAAAGCCTTACATCCATGAAGCGTATATGAAAACGTGGAGGCAAATGGAACAACTTTTCAAAGAAGGCCTTGTCCGCAACATCGGCACGTCAAACATGACCATTCCGAAGATGAAGCTTTTGCTGCGAGACTGCAAGGTTAAGCCTGTGGTAAACGAAATGGAAATCCATCCTCACTTCCAACAAGCAGAGTTGTATGACTTTATGGTCGCAAACGAGATCCAGCCAATTGGGTTTTCACCGCTCGGCTCGCCGTCGCGTCCAGAACGGGATCGCACACCCGAGGACACCTGCGACACCACAGATCCGATCATTCTAAAAATCGCGGAACGACTCAGCGTGCATGCTGCTGTCGTCTGCCTGATGTGGGCTGTTCAGCGCGGTGAAATCGTCATTCCATTTGCAGTGAAGCGTGAACAACTCATCAGCAATCTGAAGGCCGGCATGTGCGCACAGCTCACAGCGGACGATATGAAGGCCATTTCAGACATCGACAAAAAGTGCCGACTGATCAAAGGGCAAGTTTTTTTATGGCGAAGAGACCAGACCTGGGAAGACCTCTGGGACCTAGACGGAATTATAAAACAATAAGTATGGGGCGACTCCCCCGAAAGGACAACATGAAGACTATACCCAAAAAAATGACTGGAGCCTATCTGCCAGGCGACAGCACCGTCCAATTTAAACAATATGCCGTTCCAGAACCAGGCCATGGCGAAGCCCTTATCAAAACGAAAGCATCGACCATTTGCGGCTCGGATATCCGTTGCATCTATCACGAACATTTGGGCAAGGGCCCAGAAGGATATCAGCCCGGTATGATCGCAGGCCATGAACCTGCAGGACAAATCGTGAAGTGCGGACCTGGGTTACGCCGTTTTAAGCAGGGCGATCGTGTTGTTATTTATCATATCTCTGGCTGTGGCGTGTGTAACGACTGCCGCCGAGGCTATATGATTTCCTGTACGAGCGAGAAGTATCGCCGCGCGTATGGATGGCAACGGGATGGTGGCATGGCCCCTTATATACTTGCCGAAGAAAAGGACCTCATATTGTTGCCTGATTCGCTCACCTACGCAGACGGCGCTCAAGTCGCGTGTGGCTTTGGCACAGTCTATGAAGGTCTTGAAAAGATTGGCATCTGTGGCAATGACGCCGTGCTCGTCACGGGCCTCGGACCTGTCGGACTCGCCGCGCTCCAACTCGCCAAGGCCATGGGCGCCATTCTGACTATCGGCACAGACGTCAGCGAAGCACGTATGAAGATCGCAAAAAAACTCAAACTCGCCGACCATGTGATCAAAGCGGGACCGGATGCTGTTGCCCAGATCCGCGCATTGACTGGCGGCATGGGCGTTGAACGTGCAGTCGAATGCTCTGCAAATGACAAGGGGCGCCTGACCGCGATTCAAGCCACGCGTAAGTGGGGTAAGATTGTTTTCCTTGGCGAAGGTGGAACCGTCAACTTCAATCCAAGTCCGGACATCATTCATGACCAAAAGACCATTTACGGTTCTTGGGTCACGAACCTGTGGCGCATGGAAGAACTCGTCGAGCGTCTTGTCCGCTGGGACATCCATCCTGATAAGCTCATTACTCACCGATTCCCGCTTGAGAAAGCTTCTGAAGCTTACGCATTGATGGCAGGTGGCAATTGTGGTAAAGTTGCAGTGTGTTTTGACGAAGAGCTTTTATAAGAAGGCTCGTTGCCTTTATTATAGAACAAGAAAAAGGAGAAAACAGATGTTAAAAGGGATATCACCGTTGTTAAGTCCTGAACTGTTGTCCGTGATGTGCCGCATGGGGCATGGAGATGAAATTATTTTGGCGGATGCGCACTTTCCCGGCCATACCTTTTGCAAAACAGTCATACGTGCAGATGGCATTCGAATCCCCGACCTCCTTGAGGGCATCGTACCCCTCTTCGAACTTGACAGCTATTCCCCGCCGCTCATCATGATGGCTGCGGTTGAAGGTGACACCCTCGATCCGCAAGTAGAAAAGAGCTACGTTGCGGCCATGCGCAAAAAACTAAAGAAGGTACCCGCCATTACACGGATCGGTCGATTCGACTTCTATGATAGAGCCCAGAAAGCCTTTGCGTGTGTCATGACAGGTGAGCTTGCGAAGTACGGCAACATCATCCTGAAGAAGGGTGTAACTCCAATCCGTTAAAATTATTAATAAGATCATACTATGAAAATGTTCACCGCTGAAAACGGAAAAAATCTATTTGTTACCTTTGCATTGGTAACGATGCTGTTTCTACTCTGGGGCTTCTGTAATGGGATGATTGACATCCTGAACAAACACTTCCAGAACACACTGCATATCAGCAAGGCGCAATCTGGACTCGTGCAGTTCGCCAACTATATTGGCTATTTTCTAATGGCCATTCCCGCCGGTCTTCTGGCCAAGCGTTTTGGCTATAAGGGTGGCATTCTCATCGGACTAGTCCTGATTGCCATTGGCGCATTCTGGTTCGTGCCAGCGACGAAAATAGGCACTTACTGGGCGTTTCTCACAGGCCTCTTTATCCTCGCCACTGGCATGACCTGTCTTGAGACAATCGCCAATCCTTATGCCACGGTACTCGGCCCACCCGAATCCGGCGCAACTCGTATCAACCTTGCACAGACCTTCAATGGCGTCGGCTGGATATTAGGCCCTATTGTTGGCGGACATTTTGTTTTTGGCAAAACTGCTGAAGGCGCTGCTGCCAGCAATGAAGGTCTCTATATTCCTTACATGGGCGTCGCTATTGCGGTAACCATCCTGATTATTGTCTTCGCTTTCGCATACTTGCCTGACCTACACAACGAGGAGGAGGTCAAGGCCGAGGCCGCTGGTAAGGCTGTCAAACCACTCTGGCAGCGTTACCATTTTGTATTGGGTGTGCTTGCGCAGTTCTTTTATGTCGCAGCTCAGACCGGGATCTTTAGTTTCTTTATCAACTACATCGTTGAGAACGTTCAAGGTATGACAGACGCTACCGCAAAGAACTGGCTTGGCATTGGCGGCTTTGGCCTGTTTATGGGTGGACGAGCCTGTGGCAGTTTCGTCGTTGGACTCATGAAACCCCAGAAGGCGCTCACACTTTATGCGTCGATCTGCTTTGTGCTATGCCTGATAGCGATGGCAGGATTCGGCATGGTTGGCGTCGTCGCATTGTTTGGCACTTTCTTCTTTATGTCCATCATGTTCCCAACTATCTTTGCTCTCGGCATTCGAGGTCTGGGTGAACATACAAAGCTGGCTTCCTCCTTAATCGTCATGGCGATCGTCGGCGGAGCAATCGCGCCACCATTTATGGGTTGGATCGCGGACATCTGCTCGATGAAGATTGGATTCATTGTCCCGACGGTCTGCTTCGTCTTCATCGCAGCCTATGGAATGTTTTGGAAGAGACTCGAAAACGGTGATGCCAACAGCGATGGCACGGACGAACCGATCGTAATCCGGCCTGTGCATTAAGATGTATCATGCGAGGAAGGGTATCAGGACTTCTCAGTTATTTCAACGTAAGGCGACAAAGTAATTCTTGTCAGTCCGAAAAAAGAGGCAGGTGAAAACCTGCCTCTTTACGTTTGAACACGTGATCGATCTGCTTCCCTATTATTTCTTCCACACGTCATGGAAAAGGAAGGATTGCAGCGGATACCGCTGCGTGAAATCCGTCAACGTATCAGCATAGCGCTGAAGGCAGGTGCGAATCGATGAACGATCTGCGGAATCGATTTCGGGAATATTGAATACTTCAAGCGTGTATCTTTTCAAACCTGTCTTCGGAGCGAAGAGCACGACGACCGGACACTTCGCGGCGCGTGCCACGGCAAATGCGCTTACAGGAAACTGAGCCTCCTCGCCTATAAACTGTACTGGGGCAGTCTGTCCGCCATACGCCCTGTCGCCCATGATTGAAACGATTTCGCCTTTCTGCAGGCGCATCACCATCTCTACAACGCATCCCGGCCCATCCGTTGGAAGAATCACATTGAAGCCGCCGTCATCCCCACGCACATGCTTGCGGATCTCCACAGACTCCGCCTCGTTCATCAGCAGCGACACTTGCCTGGATACAGCCATATTACTCAAAAATGGCAATGCTAACTGCCAGCCTCCTGCATGTGATAAAAGAAGCACGAAGCCGCGTCCCTCAAGTTCCTTCATGAGTGCGCTGACCTGTTGACCTGCAAAATCAAAGACCACTGCGGCTGCATTCAAAGCGTGGCGGTCAATCAAGCATTTGCCTTGTG
This sequence comes from bacterium, assembly GCA_037141675.1. Lineage (GTDB taxonomy): Bacteria > Verrucomicrobiota > Kiritimatiellia > RFP12 > UBA1067 > CAIZQW01. Next base: position 8,572 of record JBAXCC010000055.1, read on the forward strand.
AAACAAAGAGACGATACACCGTGATGAGACGCGCCAATTCCCTTTGCTTAGGGAAACGTCTGCGCACATACGCGCCAGCTAAAGCCCTTGCCTCTGCATCAAAAATCGTATAATGCGCGCAAACGACATAGAGCAGCCCGTATGCACCGCGCAAGCCTGTCAGCTTCAGCGCAACCCGAAAGAACCAGAACCCCAATGCATTCCCTCGAGCCTTAGTTTTAACGTCTGTTTTATTTTGAAGCCGCGAGGCGATCCGGTAGACAATCCATCCAAAGAGGAGGGCAAAGATGGGAGCAACCACTAACGATCCCACAACCCACTCCGTGAAAAACTGAAGGAGAAACTGTTTCAAAGCGTCGCCATTCCACGATCCATGGTAGTCGGGGATAAATGAGCCATGCATTATCAAATGCCCCACGCAAATGGCGAAGCCAGGTCCGAACGGAGGGATGAAGAGATTCTGAATTGTGACGCCCATGATCCGATTGAGATTCAGCCGCGTCGTGACATAGAGGATCGCGATGGTATGGACAAAGGGAATCGGCAGAAATGCAAAATAGGTTCCGATACCCGCCGACATCCCCAATTCAACGGGCGAGACATGCTCATAGAGAAGCTGCTTGATAAAGGCGACCGGATGCAGCAAGTCTCTCCATGTATTCTCTTTGTTGCGCGGCGGGATCCACCGCTTTTGAGGAATCGGGAGCAATCTGCGGAGCACAAAGAGCACGTGCGTATGCGTAAGCCAGAAATTGTCGACCCTCTTGTTGAAATGCGAAACGCGCTCATCAGCCGGAGCATAGTAAGTCTTGACCGGCACCTCGGCAATGGGCAATCCACCCCAGAGTCCGCGGACCAGCACCTCAATTTCAAAGTCATAACGCTTACGAATCAGCTTCAATTGCGAGAGATACTTCAGTGGATAGGCACGATAGCCACACTGGGTATCGGCGCAATTCACACCTGTTTCCAGCATCACCCAGAAGTTTGAAAACGAACGCCCGAACTGACTCGACTTCGGCACATTCGGCACGCTAAAGTCACGAACGCCCATCACAATCGCCTCAGGATTTTCCTGCACGGTCTTTTCAAACAGCGGCAGATCAGCAGGATCATGCTGTGCATCCGCATCAAGGGTAATGACATGTGTATACCCCTGTTCATTCGCATACGCAAAGGCCGTCTGCAATGCAACCCCTTTGCCTTGATTGCGTGCATGGCGAATCACCGTTGCCTTCTCGTGTGCCAGCAGCGATGTCACATCCGCATCTGTGCTGCCGTCATCCACGACCAGCACCGATTCCATCTTAACGCAGCATCCCCGAACAACAGACACCAAGGTCTGTGACTGGTTATATACGGGGATCACACATAAAATACGGATATCTGGATTCGAAATCATCGGGGCTCAATATAGCAAAGTTCATATATGAAGCGCAACTTCATGCTTAAAGCGCTTTATCCCATTTGCGGCAGCGACCGCCGCTACGATTAATGAGTTTTTCATCATCGATCAGCTCAATGACCTCACAGTGGTTTGAACAATCTTTACAGCCAAAACTTTTTGTCCTGATCGGCCGTTCACATATTTCGTAACCTCGGAAACGCGTTTCCGGGATATCCGCACGAGACACAATGAGGGCTGCGCCATATGCTCCCATCACCATGTTATATTTCGGGATGATGGGCTCGATCTTGAGAATATCCGTAAATGCACGTCGGATACCTTTGTTGGCACTTACCCCGCCCTGAAACACAATCGGAGCCTTAATCTCTTTACCTGTGCACACATTACTCAAAAAATTGCGGACCATCGCATGGCAAAGCCCCATGACAATGTCTTCCTGTCGATGCCCAGCTTGTTGCTTATGAATCATGTCTGACTCCGCAAAGACAGTACAACGTCCGGAAATACTCGTTGGTTCGGTGGAAAACATGGCCTGCTCACTCAAATCAGCAACGCTCATGCTCAGCCGCGAGGCTTGAGAATCCAAAAAACTGCCTGTTCCAGCGGCGCACACGAGATTCATCGCAAAGTCCACCACCACACCATCTCGGACAATCGTCACCTTAGAGTCCTGTCCGCCGATTTCAAAAATGGTTTGCACGTCTGGATGCAAGTGAATGGCCGCACGCGCATGAGCCGTAATTTCGTTCTTCACAACATCTGCACCTAGCACAGATCCAATCAGATGCCGTGCACTGCCCGTCGAACAAACCCCGGCAACATTAATCTGGTCCCCGATCGCAACCTGAATTTCCCGAAGCGCACGCTGGACAGAAACAATGGGATTGCCGCCGACACGCGCATACGTTTCGAAAAGGATTTCTTGTTGAGCATCGATCACGACCAGATTCGTGCTAATCGATCCGACATCCACGCCTAAATAGACATTCCGTTTCATGTGTATTATTTTCTTTTCCGCTCGTTAAGAACATCAACAAAAGCTTCGAGTCGCGTCACTAGACCCACATGGCTCGTATGTTCATCAAAGGAACACTCGTAAATGGGAATTCCATAATCCTGACTGACTTTTCGCAAAATCGGACGGATGCTTACTTCCGGCATACATCCAACAGGGGCAACATGCACAACGCCATCATATCCTTCCCTTGAACAGCGGATCGCATGCGCAACAGAATCCATGGCATGACCGCCAACAGGTGTTCCAAGGTAAGGTTTCGCCAACTTTCTAAGCGCTGCACGACTATTTTCACTGCCGAAACTCAAATTGAAAATATTCCTTAATTCTTCCCCCATCAGGAAAAAGTTACGTACTTCCACGCCAAGGTTGCCCAAGGTCTCTTCCAAATTATGATTGAGGCATCGATCCCGTAACACCGTTGCCTCCCCAATGAGCCCAACACGTAACGGTTTGCAACGCGGATTAACGGGTATGCATTGAAAACGCTCTTTTATCGAGCGCCGAAACGCCCGTATTTCTGGCAAGGTGCGACTTCGATCCAAGTCCAAGAGACTTTGATCCATCACGCGGGTTGTATCCCCCGTATTCAGTTCTATCGCGCGCTTGGACCACGCTTCCCTCTCCAGGATATCAATGGTCAGAATCTTCAAGCGCGCGCGGCTACCACTCCGGATGAACGAGATGATCGACGGATCAAAGTATCGAATAATCGGCGGCTTGAACCCGTCAAAACCAAGCCCGAACATAAACAATTTAAAGCCACGCTCCTTTAATAGCTTCTCCTGCAGCATCCGATAATAACGCAACCTACATGTTCCACGGCTATTGACCATGACCCCATATTCTACGCCTTCCATGGCAGCCTTGATGAAATATCCGGTTGACGCCTTAAACGAAAGACAGCTGAACTCAGGGGACGCCTCAGCACCCAGCCTGAGGATTTCCGGCGTCACGCTCGTGAGTGACCACGGTGTAACACCGAGGCATTCAACCGATGCAGCCAATCCCAGCGAATAATTACCCCACGGTTCAATGGCGAGTGATGGCATCACGTTGCTCCTTAATCGAATCTACGAAAGCCTCAAGCCGAGTCTCAATGCCCGCCTGACCTGCATGCTCATCCAGAACAAGCGTCATGCAGGGAATCTTTTTCTCGTTCAGTAATTCACGAAAAAGATAGCCCGCGATAGAATCACACCCGCAGTTGAATGAACTGATCTCAACAACACCTGCACATGTCTTCGGATCCAGCTGCCTCAAGCCTTCGTACATCACACTGCACATGTCCCAGACCAGTGGCTTGGGCTCCATATCCTGCCGATCAAACGATAGGGTCTCTACGCCAACGCCTTGAGCTGCAAGTGTATTTAAAATCATATCGGACAGATAGGGATCATAAAGATTATACGGATGGCTAACCACGAGGAACCGCAAGGGGGCCTTTTCATTCAACGAGACAATCTTGCCAGCTTCACACTTCGCGACTTCCAATGCTCGTTCAGTCGCAGACCGAACAATCGCTTTATCCACGTTCAATAAACGTCCAAGATGCGCCATCGATTCTGCCAGTGAAGTCTTTCGCACATCGACATCTGTACTGAGGACACGAACCGCTTCGCCATATTGCGCACGTGTATTGTCTGGCAACACACTCAGCTTGGGACACGAAAGATGATCCTTACGCATGGAGAGAATCCGCGGCACAAAAATCATATCGACTTTTCCCACCAATTCAGCCACATGCGCATCAAAGAGCTTAAACGGCAAACAATGTTCAGCTTCCGAAATCAATCCCGCCTGCTCAATAATTCGCCTGGATGTCGGCGGAGACAAGACAACCTCCAGCCCAAGCTCAGTAAAAAAGGTCTCCCAGAGCTTTGGATACAGGTAATGCCCCAAAGCGCGAGGAATACCAATACTGTGTACCACACATTCCATTCTTTTTTCCAATTACTTCTTTCTCAGAAGCATGTCAATGGACATACCGGCATAACCGAGGCGGTGGAGGAAGGCAAGGCCACTGTCCATAGAGTTTGGCGGATAGATGACGTGGCGGTTCTTCTTGAAGGCGCTTTTCAGACGTTCATCGAGCCAGTCTTTATCAATGGCAGGCGAGAAGTAGTAGACAGGCATAAAGAGATCAGTATCCGGCTGAATGACCCCCTCTTCAAGGGCACGCTTTTCAAGCGGCGTGCCGGGCAAAATACGAATGCCCAGAAAGATAAAGGAAGCAGCGCCTTGCAAACGCAGAATATTTTCGATCCCCTCTTCAACTGTCTCTTTCGTTTCGCCGGGGCCGCCCATCATGAAGTAGTGCGAAACTGTAATGCCCGCATCAATGAACCTCTTCTGTGCCTCTTCAACAGTGTTAAAATCAAAATGCTTTCCCATCGCCTTCAGCGTCGTATCCGATGCAGCGTCTGACCCCAACTCAACCGACGAGAGCCCTGTCGCTTTCATCTGCTGGATCACTTCAGGCTCGATAAAGTCAGGACGGAAAAAGCCGGTCCACGGCACGCAAACCCCCTGTTCCGCCATCGCAGAGACAAGACGCTTATAATGTCCAAAACTGTCATTGAAAATCGAGTCAGTGAAGAATATCTGCTTCACGCCCTTTTCAGTAAGATTTCGGATATCAGCAATGACGTCCTCGGATTTTCGCGGACGCACCACGTACCCTTCAAGCAAGGGATAGGTGCAGTAAACGCATTGATGGGGGCAACCGCGCTTCGTTTGCACAGGAACCACGCATCCCCCTTTTTGATACGCCGTTAGCAACTCGTCTGAATATTGAGGCGACAACATCGTGTCGGCATTCAGCGGGTTCAACTCTTCCATGATGCGAGAGGCTGGCTCCTTGCCCTGCTCAAGTAACGCAACACATTCGACAATGGTCCGCTCTGCTTCGCCTCTAATACCATAATCTGCGCCGGAGGACTCCATCAACCGTTCGGGCATCACGGAAAATCCTGAGCCCCCTAAAACGATCTTTGCCGATGAGACAGCCCGGATCGCATCCACAGCACCGCGTAAATGTTGCGCATAGTGAACTTCAGCGCAGACATTGACGTTATCGAGATTACGGAACGAGATGCCGACCACGCCGGGTTTTTCGAGTGTAATCGTCTCCTTGAGGTGTTCGTAATCAAAATCCTTTGAAAACAAATCATATTGCAACACCGTATGCCCCGCATTTTCAAGCGCACGGGCAACCACCGACATACCCAACGGATAAACGGGATAGGGCGACGGAGACGGATTGCAGTAGACCAAAAGGACTTTCATTATGGTGTGTCCTTCCGGCCCCAACGCAACCGGTTATGTGCACGGCCGCGTTCAGGATCAATACCATCCTTCAGCTCCTTATGAAGCACATTCAAGAACAACCGCGCCATGCGTGTGGAGGGATCTGCTTCACGATAAAACTCGTTCCATGCATAGTGATACATCTTTTCGAGCGTATCCGGCGACATCTTGGCCGGACGATAGACTACTTCGGAACCTGTGTATCGAACCCAGTCATTGTGCAAAATACGGCCTTCGCGTTCGAGTTGCGCGCGGACTGGCGTGTGCGGGAATGGCACCAGCACAGTAAACTCGGCCATATCGAGCTTCTGCTCCAGCAAGAAATCAACCAGCCGTTTGACATCATCCTCGGTCTGGTCGTCCAGGCCAAGCAGGATGGTTCCCTCGACACCGATACCAAAATCATGCAACCGTTTAATGCGTCGCTTCATGCCTTCCGTCGTACCGGCGATCGCCTGATAGACATACCAACACCCGGCTTCCGCTGCAAGCTTCAACACCTCATCATCATCCAAAATCGGATGTGAGACCCATTTTTTCTTGAGAGGCGCAATCGCGCGGAACAGCTCCTTCTCCCATTTTCCATCCTGAGCCAATGAATTATCCACAATAAAGAAACGATTGTTGGGGATGCTTGCCATCTCCTGAACCACCATGTCAATGGGTCGAGGACGGAATACGCGGCCTCCTAAAAATGGTGTGCAACAGGGGAAGCAGTTGAAGCGGCATCCTCGCGAGGCGTGAATCAAGTCAACCATCTGAACACCGCGAAAGTTATAACGCTCACGGTTCAGGATATCGCGACGCGCCGGCCCGACGAGACTAATATCTGGCGGATTGCGCAGATAATCATAAACAGGCTTAAGCTGGCCGGCTTTGAAATCTTCAATCACAGCGCCCATGCGTCCCTCGGCCTCACCCAAAAAAACGCTGTCGGCATGCATCATCACTTCATCCGAATGCAGCATGGTTGAAATACCACCGAAAAGCACCTTGATGCCCCGTGCACGATAGGCATCAGCAATTTCCCATGCGCGTGGCATTTGACAGGTCAGCATCACGGAAAAAGCAACCAGATCAGGCGAATCGTTCAAGTCCAGCGGATCGACATTCTCGTCAACAAAGGTGACCTCTACATCCTTCGGGATCGTCGCCGCAAAACAAACGGGACCATGCGGTGGCAAGTGAAATTCTGTTTGATGACGTAATTTTGGCCAACGAGGATAGATTAACTTTAGTTTCATACATGACCTTCTTTCACAAAAACGCTCTTTACTTCAGCTTCGCCAACATCGAGTAAAATCATAGCGTCAGCAAGTCCATCTGCGATGCATTGCTCTGCAACATGACGCGCGCCAACATCCGAACCGTCCTTATCTGCAACATACATAATCGGGCCTATTAAGCGGAAGGCAATGGCGACCTCTGATGCGACAGAAGTGGGCAATGTGGCCGCAAAAAGCTGGCCACGTCCCAACACACTTCCTGTAGTCACATAGTCGGTAAAATAGGCACGATTAACCTTTAAACTGCCCTCTCGATTCCAGACCAATAATCCCACACGCGCAAGAGGTGAACCCTCCATATTCCAGCGCAACAGGCGATTTGCATCCAAGAAGAGCCCTTCATTTGAAAGCTTTTCTGCGAGCGCTAGCGATGCTCGCTGCGCATCTGAGCTAAACCGCGCAAAATGCTTTGGGGGGACAAAGGCGATCTGCTTCACAACTTCATTACATGCTGTTCTTTGCTCTTTCGTCCTGAGGTTCCTCTGTCCTTCTATCCGTGCTCCAGAGACTCTGGTGCTAGTCGCTGTCAGTCCGACAATCAACGTCACATTCACACCTCCAAAGCCTGAATTGGTTGTCA
>JBAXCC010000056.1:0-15939 GCA_037141675.1 bacterium
AGGAAAGTTTTGAACGGCTTGCGGCTTGGCATGACTTTAATGCGCCCTTCTTTGGTGCATGGGGCGAGATTCCTGGTTTGAGTCCGGTTGTTGAACGCACGGCGACGCGTGCAAAGGAGTTGCGCGCTAAATACTCACCTGTCAACAACGATATCGATATGGAAGCCTATCCGCAGGTCCAGTCCTATGACACGTTGTTTGTTGAACCCAAGGCGAAGGTGCGTCAAACGAAGGAGATGGAGCAGACGCTTCCTGATTCAGAGCGCCTGACCGCGGCTCAGGCTGTTGAACTTCAAAAGAAAACGGCGCCTGGAGGTCAGATCACAAAGGTCATCGAGATCCCGCTCTCTTCCCTGGGCAAGGATGAAGTGCCCAAGGCTAAATATGTGCGCATCGAATGTGGTGAATCGCATGTTGTGACGATTGGCGAAATCGGCATTTATAGCGCAGGTCAGAATGTGGCCGCCAAGGGTTCCGCCTGGATGAGCGATGACGGCGGCGATGGATTGACCTTCAAGGAGTTGCTGGCAGTCGATGGCAACCCGGATACGGTTGCGCAGACACGCCAGGTGGATATGTATGAGTTCTGGGAAACGATCTTTGAGCAGCCGATGACTGTTGAACGTATCACGCTTTCAGTGCCAAAGGCTGAACAGGCGGCAACGTTGAAGGATGCTCGTCTTGTGGTGATGGATGATAGCCGCCGTGTGCTGTGGCGTAAGAAACTCGATTTCGCTGGCAAGACATCCATGGAATTTGAGATTAAAGGATCAACATGCGACAAGGTTCGCTTCGAGTTTGCATGGGTTCCGCCGGGCAAGTTCCAGTTGGGCGGCGATGCCTATGATGCCCGTCCAATTCAGGTACAGACGCTTGATAAGGGATTCTGGATGCTCACCACGGAAATGACGAACGAACAGATGCATCGCTTCGAACCCCTCTTTGAAAGCCGTCGAGAGGATCGTCATGGCTACCAGTTTGGCGTCCGCAGTTGGGAGCAGGATATGCCTGACCAGCCCGCCGTGCGCGTGACCTGGCGCGAAGCCATGGCCTTCTGCGAATGGCTGAGCAAGGAGAGCGGCATCAAGGTGGCGTTGCCGACCGAGGCGCAGTGGGAACGAGCTGCACGCGTCGGCACGGATACCCAGTTCTGGTGGGGTGGATTGGACGAAGACTTCTCCACGTTTGCGAACATGGGCGATTATATGCTGGCCTACTTCTCCTGCAATCCGTATAGCCAGAGCTACAAGCAGGGCTGGTACAAGAATCCGGAAAATCCGTATGACAACTGGATCCCTCAGGATGCACGTTTCAACGACGGCGGGTTTATTACAGAGCCGGTTGGAAAATGGAAGCCTAATCCATGGGGCCTTTATGACATGAACGGGAATGCCCGCGAATGGACGCGATCTAAGTATATGGAATATCCGTATGCTGATAAGGGTGATCGGAATGCGACGGCAACAAGCACGGCGGATCAGCGCGTGACGCGCGGGGGTTCATGGCGTGAACGTCCGCGTTTCTGTACGGCCTGGTATCGCTTGCCTTACCCGACGTGGCAAAAGGTCTATAACGTCGGCTTCCGCCCCATTGCAGAGTAGGGGAAGAACTGTTTTGCAGGGAGGTTTGGCGGTTAGGTTCCTCTGGCCGCCAGCATCCCACGAGATGGGCCGCACAACCGTTTGCGGCCCATTTCTTTATAGTAAAGGGCGTGTGACAATAGGGGATGCTCTATTTTCCCGCACTTTTTTTATATTTCTTAGTGAAATAGAGGACGGAATTTGATAACCTATCTTGCGTTTTACCTTGAGTAGGGTATTTTTAGTTGAATTGGAGTATTTAAACATGAGCAGAAACGATCTCTGGAAGTGGCTTGTATTGGCGATTTTAACCGTGTTGTCGATCTATATCGTCTTGCCGCTGGATAAAAAAATTAAGAAGGGTCTCGATTTGTCGGGTGGTACAAGTTTTACGATCGCCATCGACGATGAAAAACTCAGATCAAGCATTATGGCCGGGAACAGCAATGAGGTCTCTGTGGCGGCTGTAGACGCAGAGATCGCCAGTATTTTAAAGGATGCGGATGCCCGCGCGATCGCGGTGATTCGTAATCGTGTTGACCGTCTGGGTGTTTCCGAGCCTTTGATTCAGGGCGGCAAAAGTCACCGCATTTTCGTTCAGTTGCCCGGCGCAACCCCTGAGCAACGTGCAGCCGCAGAACAGAGCATCCAGAGTGCGGCCTTCTTGGAATTCAAGCTTGTCCATCCCCGAAATGCGGAGTTGGTGGATAAGGTGTTTGCCTCCAAGCGTGTCCCCGAAGGCTATGTTGTTGCAGATGATGGACGTTCATTCAAGAAGGGGCCGAACTATAATGCGTTAACCAAGGATCCGGATTATGCGCGTCGCCTATCCCGTTTCGAGATGCCGGAAATGCGTTATCAGTTTATGATGGAAAAACGCATAACAGGCATTAATGAGGTGTATGAGCCCGTGTTTGTGTCGCGCAAGGCTGAGTTGACGGGTACTGCATTGTCCAGAGCCAGTGTCGAACGTGATGACATCACGGGGCGCATCCATATCTCTTTGACCTTCACGGCAAAGGGAGCCATCGAATTTGCTCACCTGACACGGAAGTATAAGCCCCGCGGCACCAGCAATAACAGCGAAATTGGACGCCGTCTGGCAATCGTTTTGGACAACACACTCTATTCCGCTCCAACCCTCAACAGCGAAATTCCAGATGGCCGTGCCGTGATTGAAGGCAGCTTCACGCCTTCCGAAGCGTCATTGCTCAGTAACATCCTGAAGGCTGGTTCGTTGCCGGCTCCGATGAAGATTATCGAAACGCGCGATGTGGGGGCGACGCTGGGACAGGATGCGATCAAAAGTGGTGTCAACGCCTCTGTGACGGGTGTTGCGCTCGTGATTCTCTTCATGTTCTTCTACTATGGGTATTGCGGGTTGGTCGCGAATATCGCGTTGGTCTTGAATTTTGTGCTCCTGCCTGTAGGCTTGATCTTTGTTTCTAATGTGCTCAGCGTCTTTGTAAGGGACGCAGGTGTCGCCAAGAGCGCGATGGACTTACCCGTTCTGACCTTGCCGGGTATTGCTGGTATGGTGTTGTCCTTGGGTATGGCTGTTGATGCGAACGTTCTGATCTTCGAACGTATGCGTGAAGAGTTTGCTCTTGGAAAGTCGGCCCGCGCTGCGGTAGCGGCAGGCTATGATCGTGCCTTCCTGGCTATCTTGGACTCGAACCTCACCACGCTTCTGGTCGCCGCGATTCTCTTCATCTTTGGCGCCGGACCGGTTCGTGGTTATGCCATCACGCTCTCCGCGGGTGTGGTCATCAGTATGTTTACCTCGTTGGTCGTGACACGGTTGATCTTCAATGCAACCGTGCCTGATGGACGGATTAAACCATTCTGGATGATGGCTCTGATCAAGCCAACGAATATTAATTTCTTGAAATATGGCAAGCTTTGCGGGTTTTCATCACTCGTTATTATTGTGGTGTCCTGCGCGATCTTCGCGTATCGCGCCTATACGAATCCTGTGAGCGTGCTGTCGGTTGACTTCACGGGTGGTTCGGCCATGACGTACTCGTATGTCAGCGAGCCTAATATGAGCGAAGTCCGTGATACGGTTGAAAAGATATCCAAGGATGCAACGATCCAGTATCAGTCAAAGCCTGACAATTCTGGCAAGTTGCTGCTCGTGAAGGTAGGCGTTACCGAGAAGAACGGGAAAAATATTTCTACCTTGATTCAGGAAGAACTCAACAAGACGATGCCGAAGAATAAGTTCACATTGGCAGGGGAAGATTCTGTCGGCCCGGCTGTCGGCAAGGATTTGACACGTGCTGCAAAGTGGGCGACGATCTTATCGTTGATCGCCATCTTCATCTATGTCTTGTTCCGTTTCGAGTATGGCTTCGGTGTCGGCGCCTTGGTGGCAACAGCTCACGATGCCTTCTTTATGATCGGAGTCTATAGCTTGACGGGCCGTCAGATGAGCTTGACCATTGTGGCTGCGATCCTGACCATCGTCGGTTACTCGATCAACGATACGATCGTGATCTTCGACCGTATCCGCGAAGACCTGCGCAAGGATTTGAAGATGGACTTCCCGACCTTGGCAAACCATGCGATTAATTTGACCTTGGGACGTACCTTCCTGACCTCGACGACGGTGATGTTAGCAACCGTCTCGCTCTTCATCTTCGGTGGCGGTGCGATCAATGACTTCGCCTTGGCCATGATAATCGGTTTGCTCGTCGGCACCTATTCCACGATCTTCATCGCGACGCCGGTGATGTTGCTCTGCTACAAGGGCCGTCGCCCGACATTTGCCAGTTCAGAAGCAAAGAAGTAATCCTCTAACATAAGCAAGGCAACAATCAAAGACGCGCAATGGCATTAACCGTTGCGCGTTTTTTGTTTCTAATTTACTGTCTCTAGATGAAGAAATCGGATCATTCGATTTTTAAAATTTCCTATTGAAGTGGGGGGGCTGTTTTGCTAAAATGCAATCCTTTCAAATAAGAAACGAAAGACAAACGAAAGCAAAAACATCATGAATCAAAAGAATATGCGGGCAGTTGTTTACCATGGGCAATTGGATGTGCGTGCGGAAACGATTCCTGTTCCTGTATGCGGGGAAGGCGAGCTTTTAGCGAAGGTCGATGCGTGTGCCGTGTGCGGTTCAGACATGAAGGCGTACCTCTCTGGGAATCCCCGTATGAAACCGCCAATCGTAGTCGGCCATGAGTTTGCAGCCGTGATTGTCGATGCAAAGGCTCCAGGTTTTTCAGTCGGCGAGCGCATTGTGATGGCGACTAGTATTTCGTGTGGCACCTGCGCCTATTGCCTCAAGGGCTGGAAGAACATCTGTGCGAATATCCAGCCGATGGGCTTCGGCTACAACGGTGGCATGGCAGAGTATGTCGTCATCCCCGCGCAAGGCTTGAAGAACGGCCATGTGATCAAAGTGCCGGCTCATGTTAATCCGCTCTATGCGTGTCTGGCGGAACCGGTGAGCTGTGCTGTCAACTCCTGTGAGAACAGTCAGGTGAAGCCTGGCGACACCGTGCTGGTGATGGGCGCAGGGCCGATGGGCATCTTGAATGCGCTAGTGGCGCGTCAGTATGGAGCCAAGCAAGTGATTCTTTCCGAGATCAATCCCGAGCGTCTGGCGCAGGGTGCGACCTTTGGCTTTGACCGGCTGGTGAATCCCGCGACGGAAGACCTTGGTGCGATCGTGAAGGAGATGACCGGTGGTTATGGCGCGGATGTCGTGATTGTGGCGGCACCTGCAGCGGCTCCTCAGGAACAGGCTCTGGCACTGGTACGTAAACGTGGGACGGTTTGCCTGTTTGCGTCGCTGCCCGCTGGCAAGAGCAACATCACCTTTGACAGCCGCCTTCTGCACTATGGCGAACTGCGTGTGGTGGGCACGAGCGACTCCACACCGGAACATGTTGCAAAGGCCGTCGAGATTCTGGGTCAGCCCAGCTTCCCGGCAGACAAGATTATCACGCACCAGTTGCCCTTTGAAGGGTTTAAGGATGCGATTGAACTGATGAAGAGTGGCGTCGCGTTGCGCGTCGTCCTGAAACCATAACGAAAGGGCGACCCGCAGGTCGTCCGCAAGGAGAAAAATAAATGAATCTGAATTTAAAAGACAAAGTGGTGCTGATTACAGGCTCATCGAGCGGTGTCGGCAAGAAGATCGCCTTTGCTTTCGCAGCGGAAGGCGCGAAGGTAGTCATCAACTATTTGAAGAATGACAAGCTGGACTTTGGCAAGGACGCGGATGCGGTTGTGGCTGAAATCAAGCAGACGTATGGAACGGATGCTGTTGCGATTGCTGCGGACATGTCAGTCGAGGCGCAAATCATTGCGATGTTCGACACGTCCGCCTCCACAGTTGGTGCGGTAGACATCCTTGTAAACAATGCGGCTTATCTGCCCAAGGGACCGCTTCAAAACTACACAGAGACGGAATGGAACTACACCTTCCAGGTCAACGTGACAGGCGCATTTACAGCCTGTAAAGAGCTCATTAAACGCTTGCGTGAACGTGGTGTAAAAGGTAAGATTGTCAACGTTGCTTCGCAGGCCGCGTTTTTCGGCTCGACCTCAGGTCATTTGCCTTACGACGCGAGCAAGGGAGCATTGGTTTCGATGACGCGTGCGATTGCACGCGAAGTCGCAAAAGAAGGCATCAACGTCAACGCTGTCGCCCCTGGAATGGTGATGACCGAGATGGTGGCTAAACTTTGGGAAGAGCGGAAGGAACAGTACCTTTCGCGCATTCCTCTTTATCGCATTGCGCAGCCCGAAGAGATTGCAAGTGTCATCCTCTTCCTGGCTTCGGACATGTCCAGCTACATGACGGGCACGACGCTCGACGTGACAGGTGGCTTGATGATGCGTTAAAAAATATTACGAAAGGATACACACACGATGAGCAGTTCAATGTCGATGGGTACGCGTTTCAAGTTGAGCGCAATGATGTTCTTGCAGTTTATCATGTTCGCAGTCTTTTGGGCAGCTCTTGCGCCTTATGTGACCAATCAGGGTGCAGGCTGGGCGTCATGGAAGCCGTGGATCCTTTCGACAATGGCATTGGGCTCGTTGGCCTCGCCGTTGATGGGCATGTTTGCAGACCGTTATTTTAACGCGGAAAAGGTGCTGGCGTTTTCAAATCTTGTTTGCGCGGCGATGCTGTTTATGACCGCGCGTGCGACATCAGGTCTGGAAGTGTTCATTTATCTGCTGATCGCCCTCCTGTTTTACATGCCGACATGGGGATTGACCGCAGCGATTGCCATGTCGAATAGCCCGGCGGAGCAGTTCCCGCAGATTCGTGTGTTCGGAACCATTGGCTGGGTTTCTTCCATGATGTTCGGCCTTGTGGCGCTTAAAGTATTCAATGTCAAAATTGACGGTACGAATATTCCGTTCTATTGCGGCGCAGGTTCGGCGGTTGCTGCCGCACTGGTCGCATTGCTGTGTCCGGCGACACCTCCTAAGGGCAAAGGACAGCCGTTCTCAATTTTTGACGCTCTTGGATTGCGTGCGTTCTCCATGTTGAAGGACAAGAACTTCGCTGTCTTTATTTTTGTGACGTTGGTCGCCATGATCCCGTTCAACATTCACTTTGCTTTCTTAGGGGACTTCCTGTCATCGAAGGGCTTCCAGCAAGTCACCGCTGTGACGTATATCGGTCAGGCTGCTGAAGTCTTCTGCATGTTGTTGGTGACATGGGCTATGCGCAAATTCGGCGTGAAGTGGTCGATTGTTGCGGGGCTCGCTGCATTGACGATTCGTTATGCCGCCTACTATTTCGCTGCTGGTGACCTGACTTCGTTGGTCTATATCGGCATCCTGATCCACGGCGTCATCTTTGGTTTCTTCGTCGTCGGTGGCCAGGTCTATGTCGGCAAGACGGCATCAGCGGACATGCAGGGCCAAGCGCAGGGATTCTATGCACTGATGGCATTCGGTATTGGTTCGTTCATCGGCACGTTTGTAAACAACGGGCTGATCAACCACTTTACTGCACCCGTCAAGAAAATGGTTGAGGGCAAAGAAGTGACGCTTCTTGAAGGATCTTGGGATAAGGTTTGGCTTGTGACGCTCGTCTGCTCATTGATCTGCTTGGTCGTGATGACGATCTTCTTCAACCCGAAGCGGGACGAAAGCAAGTAAGGAGCTGAGCTATGGCAAAGTATCTGGTCGGCATTGATAACGGCGGGACAGTTTCCAAGGCTGCAGTGTTTACTGCGGACGGACGAGAGTTGGCTGTTGTAGGCCGGCCAGTTACTGCGATCGTGAAACATCCGGGCTGGAGTGAACGTGATATGAACGTGCTCTGGCAGGATACAGCGGCGGCGATTCGCGAAGCAGTCGAAACGTCTGGCGTGAATCCCGCTGACATTGCCTGTGTCACCTGCACAGGACACGGCAATGGTCTTTATCTGATCGATGCGGACGGCAAGCCCGTCCGCAACGGTATCTATTCTTCTGATGGACGTGCAGCCTCGATTATTGCAGACTGGAAGGCGCGCGGCATTGATGCGCAGGCGCTTCCGAAGACTGCACAATGTGTTTGGCCAGCACAGCCGAATGTGCTCCTCGCCTGGTTGCGTGAGCATGAGCCTGAGTCGATCCAGAAGGCTGCATCGCTCTTGATGGCGAAAGACTATACACGCTTCAAACTCACGGGCAAGGTGGCCATGGAACTTACGGACATGAGCGGTACGAGTCTCATGAATGTGGTGACCGCTAAATATGATGACTCGGTGTTGGAGATTTTCGGCATTCCTGAAATGAAGCGCCTAATGCCGCCACTGGTTCAGAGCGCGGAAGTCTGTGGCACAATCACAGCAGAAGCCGCAGCGTTGACAGGCTTGAAGGCGGGTACGCCTGTCGCAGGTGGCATGTTTGATATTGACGCATGCGGGCTCTCCTCGGGGTGTATGGATGAACGTCAGTTCGTTATTGTGACCGGCACCTGGGGCAACAACCAGTACATTGCGCGCGAACCCTTAGTGGACAAGGGATTGTTCATGACCTCCTGCTACAGCATCCCAGGCTGGTATCTCATGCTCGAAGGAAGTCCGACAGGAGCAGGCAATCTGGAATGGTTCATCTCGACCTTCCTTGAAGACAAGAAGACATTGTTGAAGCAGGAAGGCAAAGGATCTGTGTTCACATGGGCTGATAGCGTGATTTCGGCCTGTGAGCCACAGGAGACGGATCCGGTCTTTCTGCCGTTCCTCTATGGCGAAAATGTCGGCTATCCGGCAAAGGCTACGTTCCTCGGTCTGGGGAGCCAGCATACGCGCGCAGAGGTGTTGCGTGCGGTTTACGAAGGCTGTGCCTTTTCGCACAACATGCACATGCAACGCCTCTATGCCTTCCGCGAGAAGCCGGAAGTTGTTCGTATTACGGGTGGTGCAGCGCGGAGCGCGGTGTGGATGCAGATGTTCGCGGATATCTTTCAAGTGCCGGTAGAAGTGCCGGATGGATCCGAACTCGGCGCATTGGGCGCGGCCATAGCAGGCGCGGTTGCATCGGGGATCTATCCGACGTACGCAGCAGCTATCACGGCGATGACGCGCGTGGCCCGGCGCTATGAACCCAATCCGGCACGTGCGGATATGGTTGCAAAGCGCTATGCGATTTACTGCAAAGCATGTCAGGCATTGAAGGCATTTTATTCATAAACATTTTTTATACTACACAGGAAAGGATCAGAGTTATGGTTACACGACAGAGAGCAGTAATGGGTTCAGTCATCGCAGCGCTCGCGGTGGGTTTGACAGGATGTTCTGAAAATCCGAAAGCTGCGCCCGCAAAGGCGACGCCTAGTGTGAGCGCATTGAAGACGCCGAAATTGGCCTTTGATTTGACAGGCAAATATACTAATCCGGATGGCATGTGCATCAAGGACGGTGAACTGTATATCAACATGAACAATATCACGTCAGGCAAGCCTTCAAAGATTGTGAAAATGACAAAGGACGGAAAGCTTGTTGATGTGGTAGAGCTTCCTGTTCATCCGAAGACAGGCGTGATCTGCGCGCTCGGTATTGTCTTTGCAAAAGATGGCAACCTGTATGTCAACGACAACCAGAATTTTGCAGGCAAGGGGCTTGGACTTTCACGTATCTTTCGCGTGGTGATGAAGGACGGCAAGGCTGAGAAAGTTGAAGTCGTTGTCCAGGGGATCAACGAAGCCAATGGTATCACGACGTTTGGAGATACACTCTATGTGTGCGATACCAACTATGGCACAAAGGATGTCCATACAAGCGGTGTATATCAATTTAAGTTGAGCGAACTGAATGCCGAGAATCCGGTGCAGGTGACGGCTGGTCCCAAGGATTCTCATTGCATTGGTAGCTTTACGACAACCGGCAAGTTCCCGGTTGGTGCGAATGGCATTGCGGCGGATGAAAGCGGCAATGTGTACGTCTGTAACTTTGGTGATGCCGTGCTGTGGAAATTTACCTTTGATGCAGATCGCAAGGTCAAACTCTTTAAGCCGTTTACAGACTGTAAGAAGGTTGGAGTGGAGAGCTTGGATGGCCTGCAGTATGATGGCGAAGGAAATCTTTGGACGGCCGACTTCATCGGCAATGCCATCGCAAAAATTGCCACAGCTTGTGGTACAGTGACGATTGTCGCTAAGAATGCGCCGAACAGCGGCGCCGGTGGTAAGCTGGTCTCGCCATCTGAATGTATCCGCTTCGGCAACAAGGTGTATGTCTCGAATATCAATCTCTCCTTCGGGCCTCATAAGGCGACCAAGGAAGAGACGATGTCGGTCATAGAATTGTAAGGAAAGTATGCTTGATAACCTGTCACCGCGTGAAGAGGGGATAATCCAGAAGATCATGGGTAACCCCCGTATTTCGGTTGCTGAGTTGGCCAAGGATTTCAGCGTTTCGGAGGTGACTATCCGCAATGACCTGAACGATATGGCGGATCAGGGACTGATAGTGCGTACGCGCGGCGGCGGTCTCCCGGCCTATCATCCCTCCATCTTGGAACGTCAGCGTGTCAATCATGAAGGCAAGCTTCGGATTGCGAAGGCCGCGGCGGAAATGATTAACAGCGGTGATGAGGTCATGCTGGTGGGGGGGACGACCACCTCGTTGATCCCGAGATTCCTGTATGGCAAGCGCGATATCAAGATGGTTACGAATTCAACCTATCTATTGCCGTATGCGCGCACGAACATGGGATTAAAGATCACGTTCACGGGAGGGGAGTTCCGTCCTGAGAACGAGGTGATGGTTGGTCCGACGGCATTGCGTGAGTTGACGCAGTTTCACGTTGCGACAGCCTTCCTCGGGGCTGACGGCATCATGCCTGACAAGGGCGTCACGGCAGACAGCGTTGAAATTGCAGAGGTCGTGCGGACTATGGCGGCGCAGGCTGAACGCCTGGTTGTCTTGGCAGACTCATCGAAGACGTTACGTGCGGGGTTTGCCTACATTATGCCGCTTGAGAAGGTGCATACCTTCATTACCGATTCAGGCATCCAGCCAGAGGTGGCGAGCGCCATTCGAAAAGCGGGTGTCCAAATTATTACAGTTTAATAACAAACAAAGGAGAAACAGAAGAATGAATAACTTTCTTGATTTTACAGGAAAGACAGCACTTGTGACCGGCGCAGCCGGCGCAATTGGTAAGAGTGTTGCCGCCGGACTGGCCCAGTGCGGCGCGCGCGTGTTTATTACCGACCTTAAGAAGGAAGGCGTCGATGCGACTGTGGCAGAGCTGAAGCAGGCGGGTTATCAGGTTGGAGGTCTGGCCGCAGACGTGACGAACGAAGAGCAGGTCAAGGCTGTTGTGGATGCAACTGCGAAGTGCTTCAGCAACAAGATTGACATTCTCGTGAACGTTGCAGGCGTGGCGGGTCAGAATGCCATTGAAGCCATTACGGAAAAGGAATGGGATTTTGTCTTTGCGGTCAACTGCAAAGGGACCTTCTTCTTCATCAAGCATGTGGTGCCCTTCATGAAGGCTGCCAAGTATGGCAAGATTGTGAATTATTCATCGCAGTCTGGCAAGAACGGTTCGGCATTGCTCAGTCACTACAGCGCGGCGAAGGGAGCCATCATCAGCTTTACACAGGCTCTCGCGTTCGAGTTTGCGAAGGACAACATCAATGTCAACTGCGTCTGCCCTGGCGTCGTGGACAACACAGGCGTGTGGACCTTTATGTCCGCCAACTATATCGAGAACATGAAGCAGGAGAAGGCGGAGGTCGTGAAGAAATTCTCGGCAAAGATTCCGCTGGGTCGCCTGGCGAGTATCGAAGATGTTGTCGATACGACGGTTTTCCTCTGCTCGTCCGCTTCGGACTACATCACGGCACAGTCCCTGAACATCTCGGGCGGACGTCTGGCCCTGTAAACAGGGCCAGAGTGTCAATAAGTGTCAGTAAGTTTGGAAGTGTCAGCAAGTTGTATGAAGACGAATCAGCAATTTAAAGAGGAGCTGGAAGAACGTGTCCTTGTGTTTGCAGCCAACGTTGTCAATTTGTTGGCAACGTTGCCTCAATTGGAGGTATTGAAGATTGTTGTTTATCAATTAGCAAAATCTTCAACCTCAATGGGTGCAAACTATAGTGAAGCAAATCATCCGGAATCTCGTGCGGATTTTATTCATAAGATTTCTGTCGTTGTTAAAGAAAGCAAGGAAAGTCTGTTTTGGCTGAAATTCATTAATCGGCTTAACTGTCTTTCTGTCGATATTAAGAGTCGATTTCAGCCTCTTGCTCAGGAAGCAGATGAGCTGTTACGAATCTTCACGACGGTACAACGAACAGCACGTGAGAATGAAAAGAAAACGTAGCACTTCTTAGACTTACCACACTTAATGACACCTCTTAAACTTATTGACACTTAATGACACTGCTTAGACTTATTGACACTATTTTTTCGGAGAAAAAAAACTATGGAATTTACAAAAGAACAGATTGGCAAGATGATGGATCACGCGGTACTGAAGCCCTCGATGACGGATGATGACATCCGCAAGAATGCCGCGATGTGTATTGCTAAGAAGGTGGGCGACCTCTGCGTGCGCCCGAGTGATACAGCGTTGGCGGCATCCCTGGTGAAGGGCACGGGCACGACGATCGCTGTTGTCATTGGCTTTCCGCATGGCGCGAGTCGTCCGGAAGTCAAGGCACTGGAAGCCAAGTTGGCTATTGAGGATGGTGCGAACGAGCTCGACATGGTGATGAACATCGGCAAGTTCCTCTCAGGCGATTATGACTGGGTCGTGCGCGATATCAAGGCTGTTGTCGAAGTGGCGAAGCCGAAGGGTATCGTGGTCAAGGTCATCCAGGAGTCCTGTCTGCTGACGCTGGAACAAGTGGCTAAGGCGTGTGAGCTCTCCATTCAGGCAGGTGCGGATTTCGTGAAGACCTCCACGGGCTTCAATGGTGACGGTGCGACGGTCGAGCAAGTCGAAGTCATGCTGAAGACCTGCAAGGGGCGTGCGAAGGTGAAGCCGTCCGGTGGTATCCGCGATTGGGAACGCGCCGTGATGTTTGCGAAGATGGGCGTTGATCGTCTGGGTGTTGGTTCTGCTGACAAGATCCTCGATGGTGCACCAGCCGGGGATGGATATTAAAGATAGATGGCGGGGAGGCGGTTGACGCCTTTCTGCTGTTGGTACAAAAAGAAAAGAGCCGTCTGCGAAGGTCGCAGGCGGCTCTTTGTTTTTCTGTTCAGTTACTGAACGAACTTACCCGGCCAGCTGACTTCTGCATTGATTGAAATCGAAGCTGTGGCATTCTTGTCTGCCATCGGAGCAACCGTATCTGCAGCCAAGCACCAGTTTAGCACGACCATGAGCAACGCTGCAACCGATGCGCAGAGGATAGATGTGATTGTGAATACCTTGTAACCCGTTGAGATAGGTGCGCCAGAGGCTTCAATTTCAGAGATGGGAGTCATCTGAACGCCATCGCTTCCTTCAGCGGGTTCGGCTGAAACAGATGCAGCTTCTGGTGCGCCTGGACGGCGGATTTTCAATGTCTTTTTCTGCGTGACGGTTGACGAATCCACAGTTGCTTCTGGTTCTGGTATTGGTGCAACAGGTGCTTCAGTCGGGATAACTGAATCAGGAATCCGTGATGTCTGTCGAACGGATGTTGTTGTCGTCTTGATCGTAGCCGGCGAAGAGCTAGGCCTGGAGGCCGGAGGTGGCGGGACAATCGCAGCCGCTGTCGGCTTGAAACTCATCGGAGTGATTGCTGCTTGCGATGTGGTGCCAGGAGCGGCCAGATCAGTCGGACGCTTCAGGCGGATAGTCTTGGGGGCTACATTTTCTTGTGGTGTGATCGGAATCGATGTTGCTACTCCAATTGCGGAGTCTAGGGAAATGCGCGATGTTTTTGATTTTGCCGCCTGTACGGAAGCCGCAACTTGCGCCGTGCTTGACGCTGTTGCAGTAGGCAGGATATGCCCTGTCTTCGAAGGTGCGAGCGAGACAGGGCGCAACCTTACTGTGGCAGCATCGGCGGATGCGGACGAAACAGGCGAAACTGGCGAGTCTGTTCCGTCTGTTCCGGATTGGGACGCAATCGGTTTCAGACACACGGTAATAGGGCGTGGTGCTCCTGGCGAGGCCATCGGTGTGGCTTTCGGAGGAATAGTGGCTTGGGTTTGCTCGTCCATGATGAATCTCCTTTTACTCTTAAACAGCCATGACTTCAGCTTCTTTGTTTTTCAACTCAGTGTCAATCTTTGCAATATGCAAATCAGTTGCTTTTTGTACTTCGGCCAGACCGCGTTCGCGTTCGTCCTCGGTAATCTTCCCGTCCTTCTGCAATGTCTTGACCATTTCATTGCCATCACGACGGACGTTACGAATGGCTACACGTGCGTCTTCAGAACGGGACTTAGCCACCTTGACGATCTCTTTGCGGCGCTCCTCATTCAATTCTGGAATACGGATGCGGACGAGACGTCCGTCGCTTTGAGGCGTGACACCCAGGTTGGCAGCCAAAATGGCCTTTTCGATTTCACCTAAGACGGTCGGATCATACGGGCTGATTGTAATCAGGCGGGGCTCGGGCGTTGAAATGTTTGCGAGATCGCGAAGACGTGTCGGTGTGCCGTAGTACGAGACCTGAACGCCATCCACCAATGCAGTGGATGCCTTGCCTGTGCGCAGACCAGCAAACTGATCCTTCAACATGCGCATCGTGTTATCCATCTTTACATTCGCGTCTTTTAAGACGTCGCTGACTGTTTGCATAAAACTTTCTTCCTCCTTAGGCTATCTTGTCCTTTGCTTACACAATCGCTGACCAAAGTACCGATGGTCTCCCCGCGCACAATGCGTTCAAGAGCCTCGTCATCGAAAAAGTCAAACACAACAATCGGGATCTTGTTGTCCATGCACAATGCAAATGCAGCAGAGTCCATGACTTTTAAACGTTTTGTTAGCGCGTCTTCGTAGGATACGCGATCATAGCGCGTCGCAGTGGGGTCAAGATTAGGGTCTGCAGTGTAGACGCCGTCGACCTTTGTTGCTTTCAATAGAACTTCCGCGCCAATTTCGCTTGCACGCAATGCGGCTGCAGAATCTGTGCTGAAATAGGGGTTCCCTGTTCCGCCTGCAAAAATAACGATGCGTCCTTTTTCGAGATGCCGCAATGCCCGGCGTTGAATAAAGGGTTCCGCCACCTTCTGCATTTCAATGGCTGTCTGGACGCGTGTTTCAATGCCAAGTTGCTCGAGCGCGTTCTGCATGGCTAATCCGTTGATGATGGTCGCCAGCATCCCCATGTTATCGCCGATCGTACGGTTCACGCCCTTGGATTGGCCCTTGAGACCCCGGAAAATATTTCCGCCGCCCAAGACAATGCCAATCTGTACGCCCATTTTGGACACTTTGGCAACGCGCTTTGCCATGGATTCCAAGATAGTCGGATCCAGACATTCACCTGTGGCCTTGTTGCCAAGCACCTCGCCGCTCAGCTTCAGCAACACACGTTTATATTTAAGAGCCGGTTTCATTTTTTAAAATGCCTCTGTCTGTATAAGTCTGAAATTAGCTGCCCGGAAGCTTATGTTTTGTGACGATAGATAATGCGCCCTTTGGTCAAATCATAAGGTGAAATTTCAAGTGTCACCTTGTCGCCTGCTGCAATTTTAATAAAGAACTTTCGCATCTTCCCCGAAATATGGGCAAGAATTTCATGTCCGTTTTCCAGTTTCACTTTGTACATTGTCGCGGGCAGGACCTTTACAACTGTTCCTACTACCTCAATTGCATCATCACTCGGCATAAATCTCCGTTTCAGTTAATTACACGATAGACAGATTGAATAAGTGTACCACGCTTACAGTTGATTGACAAGTCCACGAATAAGGTTTTTTAAATGTTTTTTTCTTTA
>JBAXCC010000057.1:0-15905 GCA_037141675.1 bacterium
GTTTTTATTAGTGCCCTGCCCTTGGCCCTTTGCGTCTCTGGGTCTTCATGTCTTTGGGTCCTTGGCAATGAACAGCCTTTTGACACTCCGCGCACTTCGCGTGCAAGGACGCCAAAACACGAAGACGACACGTCGCTAAAAGATAGCCCAGATGCCAACCCCCAGCCAGCAAATATATCCTCAAGTCGTTCGCAAGACGCTTGAGGATTTTCTCACTTTTAGGTAATATAGAATTTTGTTTCTCATAGCGATTCTTTTTTTATAAATCGAAGATGGTTATTTTTTGTGCATTTTATGTGTTTCGCGGGTAGGAATAAATAGACATGACGACAGCACCTCAACTTAAGAAGACTAGTGGCGATAAACGCTGGCTTGTCAAGAACGAACAGGGCGAGACATTCGGTCCTGTAGACTTTGAGACGCTGAAGCTTTGGGCAAAGGACGGCCGTTTAGCACCCACGAATACGCTTTCCGAAGACGCGACAACCTGGAACGCGGTCACCCAGTATCCTGCGCTGGAAATGGACTGGGTTGCCGAAGTCTCTCCGGGCGCCTTTTACGGGCCCATCCATAAGCTCGCCCTAGAGTCCCTCCAGAAGGAGGGCTCGTTACCCGCAGATGCTGTGGCCTTCCAGCGAAAAGACGCTGCCGCGTCAGCAAAAAAGACACAGCCTGTTTCAGCGATTCACCCTGATGTACCGACGCCTCAGCGGAACGACTCCGACACTGTCCGTGCCTTGGAACGCCAGCTCGACCTTGAGCGTCAGCGTTCGCACGACATCATGAAGCAGCTCCAGCTGGTTGAAGTGCAGGCATCTGCCACCGAGGCGCGGGCCGAAGCATCCCAGAAGGCGCATACGCATTATGCTGTGCAATCTGAACAGGCCCAGAACCATCTGACCACGCAGCTTGACCAGGTGAACAAACAGCTCGCCGAAATCCATGCGCACTTATTCTTAAAGGATCAGGAGCTTCATCGCATGGAACAGCACCTCGGATCTACGGAAAAGCTGGAATCCATGATCCAGGACAGCATGACGCGCCTTGGACATCAGCAACAGGAGATCCTGTCCGTGGTAGCATCTGCGCAACACCGTGTTGACGCGCTGCCTGCACATGGACCTACGCCAGCGCCTTCTAGCGCTGAGACACCCCGCATCATTCTCGACGCGATTGCTGAAGCGCAGACACACATCGCACGGCAGGTGGCGCAGCAGGTTGGCGACGCCTTCACGCGCGTGCAGGAGCAGATGCGCGACACCGTATCATCTGCACACAACCACGCAACGCAAAGCAGGGTTGCCGAACTTGAGCATACGCACATGCAGTTTGAATCCGTGCTGACCTCTGCACAAACACACATCATAACCGAGCTAAACCAGTCTTTCATCGCTGAACTCGCCAAGACGAATGAGCGCTTCAGCAACGCCCTGATCGCTGCACAGCGAGACGCGTCTTTACAGACCGCGCAAACCGTCACACAGGCTATTGCGCCCATCACGGCACACATGATGCAACACCGCCAGGAACTCGAGAGCTTTGGCGCGATGATTAACGCTTCGCGTGCACAAACCGCAGATGCTGTGGTCAGTGCCGTGGCGTCACTGCTCGCGAAGGGGCATGACGAGCTCTTTAAACAAATGGGAGAGGCCTTGGCCGCCGCCCGAGACCAGCTATTCGAGCGGACCAACACCGCCTTGACACACGGACGCGAACAGGTGATGCGCGCAACGGGTGATTCGCAGCGCATCGCGATCGAGTACATTGTTCGCGAAATCACGGCCACCATGACCCAATCACTTCAGGCCGGACGCGAAACACTGATGCAAACCCTACGGAGTGGATGGGCTGACATGAAGCAGCAGACCACAGCCGTCGAAGCGCGATTGCAGGAGTTGAATGCTTCACAGCAACGACTGGAGTACGACCTGAAGACCGCGCTTGAGCGGCATATGAAGGCCGCTGAAAAACCGAGCATGGAGCGTACCTACATCAAGGCGGAAGACGTGGAGGTCATCTCGCCGGAGCGTCCGCGCAAGAAGGCGAACCCTGAACCTGAAATCATCGACCCCCCTCCTGCCAGGAACGCCAGCACAACAAATACAGCAGGACAAGGCCCGTCTATCGCGGACATTGAACAGCAAGCGCGACGCGAACTGGAGCGTCTGGGCGCTCAGGGCATGAATATTTTTAAGCGGAAAAACTAACGGAGGCTGACGCATGGCACAACAGGCACAAAACCAAGAGGAGCAATGGTTCCTGCGAACCGGTGGGGACACGGTGTTCGGCCCCGTCACGCCTGAAGGGCTTGTTGTCTGGGCCGAACAGGGACGCGTATTGCCCGGCCACGATGTTTCGACAGACCGTAAAAAATGGGTTCCCGCCATCTCGCTCGCCTTTCTCAAAATGCAATGGTACGTCGACAATGGCGAAGGCGACCTGCGCGGCCCTCTCAACCGCGCTGCCGCCGAAGCGTTAATCAAAAGCGGCAAGGTCAGCGAACAGGCGCATATCCTTTTCGCAGACGACGTAGACCTTGCCGAGACCTTGGAAGAAAAATCGAAGTCAGCCAGCGAAAAACCTAGCCCCTCAACGCAGAAGGCGCTCACCCAGCGTATTCAGGAACTTGAACTGCAGTTGAGCGAACGTGGACGCGCCGAGAAGCCCGAGGGCAGCACGCGGACAGTCGGCCAGTTGACCCAGGAACGCGATGCGCTGGCCACGCGCATCACCGAACTGGAGACGTTCTGCGAAACCTTAAAACGCAATGCGGAAAAGGATCTCCGCGCTGCGGATAAAAAAATGGAAAGCCTTCGAGGCCAGAACAAGAAACTCGAGGAACAGCTTGAGGATTTTCACGCCCGGCTCATGCTCGCCCCAACAGCGCAGGCCCAGCCTGAGGCACCTGCTGACGAAACACGCATTCAGGACCTGCGCGACAAGCTTGCAGAAGCGGAAATAGACTATGCCCAGCTTCTGGAGAACCTAGAGGCCACTCAACTCGAGCGCGACCAGTTGCAGGAACAGATAACCGCGCTGGGAAGCGAGCAGAACCAGCTCCAACATACTCAGGCTATAGACCTCTTAAAACTGGAAGAGTTTCATGAGGAGCTGCATGCCGCACAAGGGACGAACGCGCAACTCCGGGACGTCATCACCAAAAAGGAAGCCGCCTACCAAGAGTTACAAGAGCAACTGACCCAGATGCAAGAATCGTGTGCACTTGCCGACGCGCGTCTTTCCGAAAGCGCACAGCAACACGCGGAGGTCATCGAACATCTCCGCAAGGCAAAACAGGAAGCCCTCCAGTGGCGTAATGAATATGAGAATCAGTCGAAGGAAAGGGAGGAGGCGTCATCCCTAACCGATGCCGTCCAACGGCAATACAGCGATGTGTTAGCACAAACCGAGCAGACGAAACAGGACTTTGACCAGCTTCATCTCGCGTACTTAAAATGCGCGCAGACGTCCGAGAAGGCCCAGGCCCGCGCCTCCGAGGCGGAGCGTGACTTAGCCGATTTGCTAGCCATGGCCAACACACGCGACTCCGAGTACCTGGAAAAAATCGCCGAGCTGGAGCGCTTCAGCTCCCAATCGCCTGACAAGATCGCAAAATTCTATGAGGACCAAGCAGCGGTCTATCAGCTCTTCCGAAACGAGCTGGACACCCTTGGCAAAGAGCAGGAGGCCGAGCGAGACCATCTGGAACAACTCAAGCAGATGTCTTTGAAGCGGCTGGACTTCATCCAGGAGCGTAAACAGATGTTGACCAAACGACTCGGCTCGAGTCCTGCGGACATGACGCGCTTGAGCGCACGTGAACAAACAACCGATCCGGCCGCCGCCCGCATCAGGACCGAATTTGACAATCTGCGTTTTGTGCACGAGCGGGATATGCATGCAGCAGCGGATCGCGAACGCGAACTGGTTCGCAAGTTACGCCTGTACGAAACGGAAGCGAATCGCCTGAAGACCCTTGCCGTGGATGGCGAACGTTTCGGCAAGCAGGTTCAGGATCTCTCCGACCAGCTCCACCGACGCGAACACGAACTCTCAGAAGAGCGCAAAGTCCGCGAATCCGAACGGCTCCAGTTCCAGGCCAACCATCAGGCACTCGTCGCACGCATTGAGACCTTGGAACGCGAGGGTCGGACGGATGCACAGGCCGCCCAGACGACGGACGGCAAATCCAGCAAACTGGCCAGCTTTATGCGTCTAAAATAATACGCTGCCTCTCCTTGTATTCCCAACAGGTTTATGCTTTACTACACGGCTCCATGACCAACAAAACACAGACAAACGTTCCGGGAACTTTTGAAATTCTCAAGGAAGACCGCCATACAGGAGCCCGCTTAGGACGCCTCTGGACTGCGCATGGCGTGATTGACACGCCGGTCTTCATGCCCGTGGGCACCCAGGCTACGGTCAAGGCCTTGGAACCGCGCGATCTGGACGCCTCTGGCGCGTCGATCATCTTGGGCAACACCTATCATCTGTTGTTGCGCCCTGGCATGGAGGTCATGGCCGCCTGTGGCGGACTTCATCGATTCATGAGCTGGAATAAGCCTATTCTCACGGACAGCGGCGGATTCCAAGTCTTCAGTCTGAACAACCTGCGCAAGATCACGGAAGAGGGCGTGACCTTCAACTCGCACATCGATGGCACCCAGTTTTTCATCGGTCCCAAGGAATCCATGGAGGTGCAGCGTATCTTGGGCTCTGACATCGCCATGTGTTTCGACGAGTGCATGCCCTATCCCTGCGAAGCTGATTATGCGAAGAAATCGGTTGAGAAAACGTTGAAATGGGCTGCCCAATGCCTGGAGCAACCGCGCGCCGAGGGACAGCTCGTCTTCGGCATTGTGCAGGGTGGTGAATATACCCTGCTGCGCGAGCACTGCGCCAAGGAGCTGGTTGCCATGGGCTTTGACGGCTACGCCGTGGGCGGCGTAAGCGTGGGCGAACCCGAGGATATCATGCTCAAAGGCGTTGCGGACGGTTCCCGTCTGCTGCCTCGGGAACGGCCGCGCTACGTAATGGGCCTGGGCGACATGTACCAGATGTGTGAATCCGTGGCGTGCGGCGTGGATATGTTCGACTGCGTCATCCCCACGCGCGTGGCGCGTCATGGGACAGCCTACACGCGGACCGGCTCCTATCCTGTGAAGGGCAGCAGCTACAAGACCGATATGCGCCCTGTTGAAGAGGGCTGCACCTGCTACTGCTGCCAAAATTTTTCGCGCGCTTATATCCGCCATCTGATTAATGTCAGCGAGATCCTGGGCGTGCGCCTGTTGACGATCCATAACATGCATCGGTATTTGGAATTTATGCGCGAGATGCGCGAAGCGATTGCCAACGACTCTTTCGCCGAGTGGCGCAAAGAACTGGCAATGACATTACGAACAACCCCGTAGGGGTAGGCCGTTGCGCCTATCTGAAAGGAAAAACAATGCACACACTGATGATGATGGCCCAAGCTGGAGGACAGCAGGGCGGTTTGGCTGGAATGGGGGGCATGTTGCTCCCGATGGTACTGGTTTTCGGTATCTTTTACTTTATGATGATCCGTCCGCAGCAGCGCAAGGAGAAGGAGCGCATGAAGACAATTTCCGAGCTCCGCGCAGGACAGCGCGTCATGTTCGGTGGCGGACTCATCGGCACGGTCACAGAGGTCCGGGAACATACCTTCCTGGTCGAAGTCGCTCCGAAGGTGTCGATCGAAATCGTACGGGGTGCAGTTTCACGCGTGCTCCAGACCGATGAAAAGCCGGTTCTTGACGACCGGAAATAAGCTATGATTCGCACAGGAATAGGCTTTGATTCGCACCTGCTAGTCTACGGCCGTCCGCTCATTCTGGGCGGCGTGACCATTCCGCATGAACGCGGCCTGCAGGGGCACTCGGATGCGGATGCGCTCGCGCATGCGCTCTGCGACGCCTTGCTCGGCGCGACAGCGGATGGCGACATCGGCCAGCACTTCCCGGATAAGGATCCTCAGTGGATGGGTGCTGACAGCATGACCCTCCTGGCGCTCGTGGTTGCGCGTGTGACGCGCTCGGGCTGGCGGATTGTGAACACCGATGCCACCATCCTGGCCGAAGCGCCGAAGATGGCTCCCTATATCCTCGCGATGCGCACCCGGCTCTCCGAGGTGATGGAGATCCACCTTTCTCAGGTTTCTGTGAAGGCAAAGACAAACGAAGGCATGGACGCCGTGGGACGCCGCGAAGGCCTTTCCGTCATGGCGACCGCATTAGTGGAGCGCGTATGATTATTGAACCCCATATTCACATGTTTTCCAGGACCACGGAAGAGTATCAGGCCATGTATGCCGCTGGCATCCGCGCCTGCGTGGAACCGTCCTTCTGGCTCGGTTCAAACCGTCGTTATGCAGGCTCCTTCTTCGACTATTTCAAGCTGATCCTTGAATTTGAGACTGTGCGGGCGGCGCGTTTCGGCATTGACCACTTCAGCGCCATTGCGATGAATCCAAAGGAATCGGAAGATCGCGTACTGGCAGATGAGGTGATTGACGGCATGACCCCCTATCTGGACCATCCGCGTTGCGTCGCGCTGGGCGAAGTGGGGCTCAATCTCATCACCCCGAACGAAGAGTATGCGATGTTGCGTCAGCTCCAGATCGCCGAAGACCGCAAGATGCCAGTCGTGCTGCATCTGCCGCATGTCGAAAAGTTGCGTGGCGCCCTACGCATCCTCGACCTCATCAAGGTACATGGCTTTACGGTCGAGCGCATCGATGTGGACCACAATACGGAAGAGACCATTAAGTACACCCTCGACTCGGGTTGCTACGCCGGCATGACGGTCTACCCCTACTCCAAGCTCAACCCGCAACGCGTATCAGCCATGGTCAAGCAATACGGCCATCAGCGCGTGATTGTCAATGGTTCGGCAGACTGGGGCGTCTCTGATCCGCTCTCGCTGATCAAGGTTGTGGAGTACATGCGCAAAGACGGCCATGCTGAGGCGGTTATCCAAGACCTGGTCTTCAACACCGCCATGAAATTCTATTCCGCATCAGCTCACTGGACCCCTAATTTCACTATTGTTCCAGTTGATCCAGCGACCTATCAGCGGTAAAAAATCGTTTTTATGGCAATATATTGAAGCTCTCTACGTTTTTAACTATGAAAGCAGTGCTTCCAGACGAACAGAAAAGCGATGCCGATTTGCTGGCGGCTTACGCCAAAGGTAATGTACCTTGCTTGGATGTGCTGGTTGCGAGATATAAGAAGGCGCTTTTTTCCTGGTTTCTCGGGATGACTGGAAGCCGGTCCGACGCAGAAGATCTGTTTCAGGAAGTATGGATCAGAATCATCCGAAATGCGGATCGCTTTAAGGATGTATCGTTCAGGGCTTGGATGTGGCAGATTGCAAGGAACCTGCTGATCGATTTCAGGCGGAAGCGGAAGCCGGATATCAGTCTGGACGAAGTTGAGGATAGCGAGGATCAGCCGCTTCTGGATACGCTGGTCGCGCCGGATGCGAGTCCGCGGGAAGCCGTGGAGCGGACGGATATGGCGAAGCTGGCCATGCAGGCAGTTGAAAAACTGCCGGCTGTTCAGCGGGAGGTGTTTCTGATGCGGGTCCAGGGCGATTTACCCTTTAATGAAATCGCCAAGGTATTGAAAATTCCGCTGAACACGGCTTTGGGCCGTATGCATGATGCAACAACGCGTTTAAAACAATTGATGACGAAGGAGATGAAGTGAAATGAAGACGACAACCCCATTCTTTGAAGAAGCTGTGCTTCGTGACCTGGATACGATCGCACCCCTGGTCAAGGAGGGCTTTGCGCGTATGGAAGGTCCTTCGCCCCGCGTGCTACAAGCCATCCATGACGAGGCTGTTGCTCAGCCAATCCGGCGCGCAGCAAACTGTCGTTTATCCTTTACTGTTCGCTTCGCGGTAGCTGCAGCAGTCCTTGTACTCCTGTGCGGCGTATCGCTCCAGAGCTGGCGCTCATGGCATAACGGAAGGCATGATGTCCAAACAGTCCAATTGTTGCGCATCTCGACACAAGGTTCGAGTTCTGCTGACTATGAGCTGGCGGATTCGTCAGATCTTGACAGCTTTTTGCTGAATATGCAAGGTCTTGACAGCGATACCTATTTTAGTTCCCTGGATGGAACGGAATCTCTTTGGCTTTAGCCCACAAGCGCTCTATATTATAATATGTGCGGGCCTCCGGCGAGAAGACATGAACGACGGCTGTCACAAAGTCAACGATCACCCATCCGCTCGACGATTCGCCTGACGTGCGATAGCTGGCAATGTTCTGTTCCTTCATGCGGTGCTGCGTTTCGTTAATCAACGCTTTCAAGTGTGGCGCAGATGTTCCCGTGGCCACGACATAAAATTCGGTCACCCCAGATACCCCGCGGACATCGAAAATACGAATGTCATCCGCCTTCTTTTGATACAGCGCTTTTGCAGCCTCTAATGCCATTTGTTCAGAATTCATGTGTGTATAATGCCTGTTTCTTGTCCGGATTTCAACACCGAATTACTGTTGGGCAGGTTTTAATGCCGGGTCGTCCAGATCCAGGCGGTAGAGAATCTGCGTGTACTCGTATCGTGGCGTGGGTGCAGGTTTGTTAGCAAACGTCACCGTATAGGTGCCTTCAAACAGTATAAACGGGGCCTTTTCCGGGGTGTGTTCCATGTGCAGTCTGGGATTATAAAAGGTATAGTTATCATGTGACAAGACCTTCACAGCCTTGCCCCAGGGACCGAGCGGAGACTCCGCCTCCGCATACCAGAGTTCACCAAAGGCGGCTGGCTTGCCGAAATGTTCCATAAAGACCGTCACCCAGCGTTTTCGAAAGGCGTTATAGGCAATAGACCCGGTATGGGGCTTCACAGAACGGCCATCGTCTGCAGCAATTACTGTGGCTTGCGGTGTCAGGGGCTCCCAGGTTGACTTATTCTGCCAGGCCTCAAAAGTCGCGGGAAACCGCATGCGCGGCAAGGGATCACCCATGAGCATCCACTGCTTGTGGTTTGTATCTGTCCAGAGATTCGGATGTCCGTCCGGCAGCAGAGGCTGTTTCGGAGCAGCTTCGGATTTCGTCCAGATCACTAGGAGTCTTTCAAAGGTGGAGGTCGCGTCATTCCACACGCACAGACCAGCTTCGTAGGAATCCAGGGGCGGCTTAATTTTTACATACGTGGCCACAAGATGATGAACGCCTGCCTTGTCCGGCAAGCTCATATAGCCGCTGATCCAGGTCGGGCCACTGCCCGGCATCTTGGCGACGCCGCGAGGAAAACCCTTGCTGTCACGAAAGTAGTTGTATTTGACGCGCACGGGAGGTTCGAAGGAGGCGAGGGGCTGGAGCTCTGTGGTGGCGCTGGTCGTATCAAAGACACCCAGCGGATAACGCGCCATGATGGTGTCGCCCCAAGCCCAGAAGAGTTTTCCGCGGTGAACAGCAAGCTGGATTGTGTCACATCCGAGCTCTTCTGATTCTTGCCATGTGGCCTCGGCTCCGAGCTTCTGGCTCTCGGCAAAGATGCCGCCCCCGGTCAAGCGTCCAAGGCGTTTGGCGACAATCGTGCGCTCGACTTCGACCCTGATGGTTTTGCCCGGTTCAGGCGTCAGGCGCACGCCGCGCATCCCGAATCCGTCTTTAGGCCGCTCGTAGCCATGTCCGATCACCTCGAACCACGTTTCACGCCCCATCAATTCCGGCAGGTCAAAGGCGATCACACCCGCATTGTCCGTGACTAGCCGTACCTGATGCGTCGTCCGCAACTCGACCAGCGGGACAGGCCAGCCCGACCCTTTTTCAACAACCTCGATACGGCACGGCGTGATACCATATGCCAGATGAGCAAGACAAAAGGCCAGACTAAAAACAAGTATTGCAGGGCATATTCTTATAATCATGATTCACGTACTCCTTTTTGTAAGTTACTATTTCCACTAAAGAATGGCAACCCTCATTTTTAGTCGAAAAAGAGAATTCACCAGCTCAATATGCCCCATACACCAACCCCCTTCCTAAAAAAATTTAAATTGCTGATTGCATCGAGCGCATGTTTCTATTTATAATAACACCCTTAAGTTTTTGTCGAAGAATGTGTGAATAGCGTATTCCGCTCCATCGGGTGGACTAGGATACGCGCAAAACAATAAGGAGTCACTATGTTGTTTGGTATCCAAGATCCATGTGTAGTCGGCGCGTATCTGCTCGCCGCCTCAGGAGCCGTCGTGTGCGCAATCTATGGGATTGCGAACTGGAACAAGGGCGATGAGCCTGTCAAGCCAGAGGATGTGCAGTGGGCCAAGGAAGAAAAAGAAGACGTTGAAACAACACTGTAACCTCTACTCATTTTAAGAAAGGATCTTTTCTCATGGACATCTTCACCTTTATTGTCTTACTGGTTTATCTCTTGGCGACGGGCTATCTGGGGTATCTGGGGTATCGCCAGACCAAGACCGCCTCCGACTATCTCGTTGCAGGACGTAACGCCAACCCTGTCGTGATGGCACTCTCCTATGGCGCTACCTTCATCAGCACCTCGGCCATTGTCGGGTTCGGGGGCGTGGCTGCCAATTTCGGCATGGGCCTCCTCTGGCTGACAGTGCTCAATATTTTCGTCGGCATCTTCATTGCTTTCGTCTGCCTGGGCAACCCGACGCGCCGCATGGGCCACCATCTTGATGCGCACACCTTCCCGGAGTTGATGGGCAAGCGGTATAACAGCCGTTTCGTGCAGATCGTCTGCGCGCTGATCATCTTCTGCTTCATGCCGCTTTACGCCATGGCCGTCATCATTGGCGGTGCCGAGTTCATCGGCCCTGTCTTCCATATTTCCTACGACGCCGCGCTCTACGTCTTCGCCCTCATCGTGGCGGCGTATGTGATCGCCGGCGGCATCAAAGGCGTCATGCTGACCGACGCTCTGCAAGGAGGCATCATGTTGGTCGGTATGGTTGCGTTGCTCTTTATCACCTACTCTCAACTCGGGGGCTTTACGGTCGCCCATCAGACCCTCACGGATCTCGGACCGCAGGTTCCCAAAGCGCTCCAGGCAATCGGCCATCAGGGATGGACCTCTATGCCGCTTTTCGGCTGGGCTGCGCCTGGCGCCCCAGCTGCTGAAGCCGCCAAGTATAACTTATGGTGGATCATGATCTCCACGATCGTCATGGGCGTGGGTATCGGCGTGCTCGCCCAGCCCCAGCTCATCGTGCGCTTCATGACTGTTAAGTCGAAGCAGTCCCTGAACCGCGGGGTCGTGACAGGCGGCATCTTTATCTTTTTCATGACGGGCGTCGCCTTTGTCGTGGGCGCACTTTCGAACGCCTACTTTGCGAAACACGAGGTCATCCGCTGCCAGATCGTAAATGAAAGCGTTCTGCTCGATCCAGGAGCGGACGGTAATGGCGTGCTCAAGCTGCCCGCCTTGGATGCGCCAGCGGACGTGACGAGCCGCTGCAAGGCCTTTGTGGCCTACAAGCTACCCGGCGAGAAGCCGGATGTCCCACCCAACTATATCATCAAGACGTCCAAAACGAAGATCACCCGGGGCACCAACGGAGAACCCGATACCATCACCCCCGGACTCATCGCCATCGTACGTACCGTAACCCTGGGCACCACCATGAAGGGAAACAGCGACACGATCATCCCGCGTTACGTCAACAGTGCGCTGCCCAAGTGGTTCGGCGTGATCTTCCTGCTGACCCTCCTCTCCGCGGCCATGAGCACCCTTTCAAGTCAGTTCCACACCATGGGAACAGCGATTGGACGTGACATCTGCGAGCCCCTCTCCAGAGGCAATGCCGCGCGTACCGTCCTCATTACCCGCCTCGGCATCGTGATTGGACTCGTGATCGCTATCGTCCTCGGCAAGCTGGTACGCGGTAACATCATCGCGCTCGCCACCGCGATCTTCTTCGGCATCTGTGCCGCAACCTTCCTGCCCTCTTTCCTCGCAGGTCTTTTCTGGAAACGCATGACCAAGCCAGCAGCCCTGGCCTCCATGCTGACAGGATTCCTAATCAGTGCCTTCTGGTCGGTCTGTATCAATGTCAAAACTGCTACAGGACTGGGGCTTTGCCAGATGCTCTTCGGACAGCCGACGCTGCTCTCACCCGCATTCAGTGCGACGTGGGCCGTGGTGGATCCGATTCTGATCGCCCTGCCCATCTCCGCGCTGGTGGCCGTGGCTGTCACGTATATGACCAAGCCGCTTCCATCTGAACACGTCGCGTATGTCTTCGGCGGGGCCAAGCCCAAGGCCTAAGACTGACAACAGGCAAACATATAAGGCCTCTTGACGCTCTTGCGTCAGGAGGCCTTTTCGCATGAGGTCAACCCTTCTTCAGTCGGTCGCTATTTCGATGCGCTTGCGTTCTGTCTTAGCCTGCTCTGTCTTGGGCAAGGTCAGGGTCAAGACCCCTTTCTTGAACTGCGCTTTCGCTTTCTCACGATCGACTCCATCCGGCAACGCGAATGACCGGCTGAACTGTCCATAGCTGACTTCCGAGAAGTGATAGTTTCTCTTCTTCTCCTCCTGTTCTCTACGCTTCTCTCCTCGGATGATCACGATATCGCGTTCGACATTGACCTCAATATCCTTCTCGTCAAGACCCGGTAATTCTGCCTTGACCCTAAACTCCTCGTCTGTTTCGGAGACTTCAAAATTCGGGGAGTCAAACCAAGGGTTCTCGGCCGTTTTCATTACATGAAAGGGTCTCTCACCCAATAACCCTCCAACATCAGCAAAGAAATCATCAAACATACTGTTCATTCTTCGCTGCAATGTAGCAACCTGGTCTTCTTGACCACTCCCGCGTGCTACACTCGACTCTTTTTTTCTCCATGGAATAATGTCTTTCATGTTACGCTCCTTTCCGCATGAAGGCCTTTAGCCTTTGGTCTTTTGATTGTTTCTCTAACCACTATTATTTAAGC
Source organism: bacterium (assembly GCA_037141675.1). Lineage (GTDB taxonomy): Bacteria > Verrucomicrobiota > Kiritimatiellia > RFP12 > UBA1067 > CAIZQW01. The sequence goes on from JBAXCC010000057.1 coordinate 12,954, forward strand.
ATCAGAAATGCCAAATCATGCGTAAAAAATTAAGGATTTGGAAATCAAGCAGTTAGTGTTTTGAGCCTTGAAAACACCTGCGGAAATGGCGTGACAAGAATTCACAGAAGTGATTTCACACATGAGTCGATTTGACTCGCAGGAGAGCGGATATGTAGGACTTGAGACGCGGGACATGGGACATGCAGCAATCACACGACCCCCACGTCCCAGGTCCCGCGTCCCAAGTCCTATGTTTAATTACTGATCAAAGGTGCGCTGCTTCAGGAACTTTTGATGCAGGCTCTTGACCGTATCAGGATGGTCAACGGCGACATCGGTCTTTTCCTTCTCGTCTGTGACCAGGTTGTAGAGCGACCACTTTGAAAGGTCAGGATTTTTGCCGTTGTAAACAACCTTCCAGTCGCCGTCGCGCAACGCCCACTTACTGCCACCCCCGCCGCCCCACACCCAGTAGAAATCGCGGGCGGGGATTGAGCCTGTCCCTAATAATAAGGGAGAGATGTCGGTGCCGTCGAGGCGCGGCAACTTCTCCTTGGGACACTGCGCCAACTTAGCAACAGTGGGAAACCAATCGACAATATGAACCGGCGTCTGAATGGTTTGCGGCTTGATCGTTCCCGGCCAGTTGGCGAACCCTGGAACGCGGATGCCGCCTTCGTAGGTGTCGCACTTGCTGCCACGGAAGGGGATGGGCTGGTTGAAGTCTGTCAATTTCAGATCGCTGGGATAGGCATTGCCGGGCCAATTGACTTGCGGACCATTATCGGATGAAAAGAGTATCAGCGTCTTTTCGCGCTGACCTGATTCGTCCAGCGTCTTGATGACCTGTCCGATGGCGTCATCGAGATGATGAACCACCGCCAGCAGGAGGCGTTTCTCAGGATCTTTTTCCTTATGGATCTTTCCCTCTGGATCATTAAACCATTTAATTTTATCCTCGTTCATCCACCGTTCAGGGTTGTTCGGGTCCAGCTTGGTGGGCTGATCAACAAATGTGCCGCGCTCATCCAACGGCGTATGCGGAGCCGTGAAGGCGAGATAGAGGAAGAAGGGCTTAGTCTTCTTCTCCTTGATGATGCGGACCGCCTCGTCCGCGATCAAGTCTGTGATATGACGTCCGTTTTCAGCGCCAGGAATAAATGTGAGATTACGATGCCAGGTCTCCTTGTTCCCCCGGTAATGATGGTCATACGCGCCGCATGCGCCATCCAGCATGCCATAGCTAAAATCAAAGCCATGATGGTTGGGACCGTGCTCCGGTGTTGTGCCCATGTGCCATTTGCCGCACTGATAGGTGGCATAACCGGCCGACTTTAACAGCGACGCGACGGTCTCTGTGCCAACCGGCAAGACCTTCTTGTTAGTCGCCTGGAGACCATCAGGCCCGAAGCGGCCCGGATAGCGTCCTGTGAAGACCGCGATTCGCGTGGGCGTGCATTGCGGCATGACATAGTGCTGCGTAAACATCGCGCCTGTCTTCGCAAGCTTGTCGAGATTGGGCGTATAGGCCTTGGGATTGTTATACCCGATGTCCGCCCACCCCTGATCATCCGTGATAATAAAAATAATGTTTGGCTTCTCCGCCGCCAGCGCAGCACTCCACGCCAGGCCCATCATTATCGCTATTCTTGTTACTCTTTTCATGCCGTTCATTTCCTTGTCCTATATTTTGCCATTTTGGCACGTCTGTGGCACGTTTCAAAAAGGTAGGGCATGGATCTCCGACCCTGCCGCGGCACTACCATACACTATTCTCATGTTTCGCGCACTATCGCATTCGCACATTCACGCATTCGCGCATTTTCTCCGCCTACTTCTTCAGCGATGACCAAACCTCAAAATAGCGCGAACCCAGCGTGTTGAGTGACGCGGTATCAAAATGAAGATTGTCACCTTTGTCCTTCAGCCCTTCAGCAGATGCGATTCCGCACAACGGGATTCCCTTAATCGCATCCGGAAGAATCTTGTTGAAGGTCGAAAACTTGGCCAACAGTTCACCCACGACAACTGGCGCCTTCTCCGCATCCAGCTCCTTGCGAAGGTCGGCCATGAGCACCTTGAGCGCTTTACCGTAAACGGCTGCGCTGTCCTTGGAATTGCCTTCGCCCTGATGCCACAGGATGCCTTCGATCTTGCCGTTCTTCATCGCGATCTTCGCGCGTTTGACCGCCTGCTTGTATAGTTCGCTCTCCGGCCCCCACTTGCCAATCGATGTTCCGCCCACCGCACAGGGAATCAGTCCGACCGTCTTGCCCGGATGCGCCTTCTCATAACAACGCGCGAACTCTTCGCACAAGCCCACGCCTGCAACCGTCTTATCAAAATGGACCGGCGCTTTTGCAATGACCCACTCATCGGATTTGTTGAGCATCCAGACGCTCTTCCCCACAGGAGCGCCCGGCTCCTTGATGGCCCCGCGACCAGCCATGTTCGACTGCCCAATCAAGAGGAACAACGCCATCTCTTTGCCCTGTGCGAAGACGGCCCCGCAATACAAGATAACGCCCATTGTTACAACCATTACCACTACGCTTCTCAACTTTATCATTTTAGAACTCCCAAACTTTAGAACTTGTTTTTACCTTACTTTTATTTCGCATGAGACGCAAGGGAAAAAGAAAACCATTTGCGGTTCGTTGCAACTCCTGGGCGTATAGGCGTCCAGCCTGTCTACCCCGAGCCATTCATTCGCAGATGCGCATGTCTTAATCTAGCGCAATTGCGAGTTATTGACACTGCTCCTTTCTGATGTGTGTTGCGGGCGTTTACGGGTGGAGAGCAATGCCTCGAATAGTTTGTCAGAGACTCACAGCAGAACAGCCCGGCTCCCAAGGAAGGAGCCGGCCAGCGGATGAACGGTATCAAGACGGGGGAGCGGGCGCGTGACAGGCGTAGCTCGCGTGACATCGCAGGCGAGGAATGCGGGGATGCGCCTATGGGCGGGGCTGA
>JBAXCC010000058.1:0-15449 GCA_037141675.1 bacterium
GGTGCGCTCCTTCAGTTTTTCAAAAAGAACAACGCATTGCCAGCTTCAGCTATGGAAGCGTTCGAGACGACGTTCAACACCTTGGCGTCTGAAACGAACCGTGTGTCCGAGGCGGAGGAGCGTAGACGTGTGTTTGTGAAGGTGTGCGCGTTGCGACGGTGTATCGTTTTCGCGAATCCGCTACTCGCCTTTGATGATATCACGTGTATGCTTGAACAACCAGGGCCGCGGCGCATCATCGAGCAGGCGCGGGCTGTGTGTGCCGGACACAGCCGGGGTGGCGGGCCGCTGATTATCAGAAACTTCAAGTCTACGTCTACGCCCGAGGCCGTGAGCCTATTGGAAGGGGTCAAGGTCTCATCAGGGGCGTGGAAAGGAAAGGAGCTGGCGAACCAGAAATTCTCTGGGCTTGAACTGGATTGCAATGGCAAGGAGCTGCTTTTCTCCGCGACCACGGACGATGACGTCTGGCACATCTTCCGGTTTGATCTTGCCACCCGTGAGTTGATTCAACTGACTGAGGGGAAGGCGGACGATTTTGATCCGTGCAGGCTTCCGTCAGGAAGGATCGTGTTTGTGTCGACGCGCCGGGGCGGCGCAGGAAGGTGCGTACTGACGCCCCAGTCACTGACCTATACCCTCTATTCCATGGAGCCCGATGGTTCAGATGTGGTCTGCCTGAGTTATCATGAGACCAACGAGTGGGCGCCGAGCGTCACGCACGACGGGAAGATCGTGTATACCCGCTGGGACTATGTGGATCGTCATTGGGGCACCGCCCACCACCTCTGGGAATGTTTTCCGGACGGGCGTGATCCGCGCAACTACCACGGCAATTACCCGCTGCCGTTGTCGGCTATGACAGAAGGCATCCAGCCTGAGCAGTATGGCAAAAGGACGCTTGTCTACGGACGTAACTTGAGACCGGACGCCGAGCTCTCGTTCCGTGCAGTGCCGGATTCACCCAAGTACACGGCGACAGCTGTGGGACATCACGAAGGTTTTTCAGGAAGCCTCGTGCTCATCGACACCCGCATTCCCGATGACGGCGTCATGGCGCAGGTCCGGCGTGTCACGCCTGAATATTTTTTTCCGGAGACCGAGCCGCACGCCCAGCACGCGTATGGCACGGCGTGGCCGCTCAGCGAGGATTTTTACCTCTGCAATTTTAATACGGGTCTTTATCTGCTGGACCGGTTCGGTAATCGGGAACTGATCTATGATCCAGGCAACCCGGCATATCGCGTCCGGGATCCGTTTCCTCTTCGTTCGCGGCCTGTGCCGCCAGTGCTACCCGTGCAGACCTGGCAAGGTGCGCGCGCGGCTCTGCCAGAGCATAAGCGTGCGACCATTAGTATCATCAATGTCTACACGGCAGATGCCGCTGCCCAGCTCCCCGAGGGCATCAAGGTGAAATGGCTCCGCATCATTCAGGTCATTCCCCAGATGTTGGACAACTGGTTCAGCCTCGCATCGGTCTCGCAAATCTCGTTTGCCACGGATTCGATTGGCCGCATGCCCTTGGGTGTCGTGCCTGTTGAGGAGGACGGCAGTGTCTACTGCGAGGCGCCTGTTGGCAAGGCGCTCTTGTTCCAGCTTCTCGACGAGAAGGGGATGGCCGTCCACTCCATGCGGTCTGCCACGTATGTTCATGCCGGCGAGCAGATGACCTGTCTCGGCTGCCATGAGGACAAGTGGAAGAGCGGTAGTGAGTATGGCCGGCCAGCCGCGCAGAAACGCGCACCCTCCAAGTTGGTGCCTGAAGTCGTGGGCGGCGCGATGCCGTTTAATTATTATCAACTCGTCAAAATCCCGGTGTTTGATAAGAAGTGCGTATCGTGTCACAGCAAAAATCCGAAGGCGCCCGATATGAGCTATGCGTCGTTGGCCCGAAACGATATTGTTTTCAGCTATCCGGGCGAGCACGCCTCCTTGGCCATGCTGGGTGTCGGCGGTTCGCGGACCACGCCTGGACGGTTCGGTGCTCGGGCATCTGGGCTTATGAAGTCACTCGCCACGAAACCGCAGCATAAAGATTTGAAACTAACAGATGACGATTGGCGGCGTATCACGCTGTGGCTGGATTTGAACTCGAATGAAATCGGCTGGATCGGGAACGACCGCAAGCAGATCGCTGCGCAGAAGGCGGGCGAGGCTCTTTGGCCGCCCGTGGACGTTGATCCGTCCGACCCGACTGGCGTAGAAAAGGATTTCCCATTGCCAGCTTGCAAGTGAAAGAGAAGAAAAACATGAGTGCGCCAAGTCAAGCGTGTAACAGGCCTTCGGTTAAAGTCCGATAATCTGAAGAGGAAAGGGTCCAAAATATGTCCGTTCGACAAGCAAGTTATCAACCAAGTATGTGGAAATGTGTCATCATGGGTATCGCGATGGCCACATTACAGGTGGGATCCGTAGGGGCGCAGAATCTCTTGGAGAAGGCTACAGTCAAGGTGACCTCCGGCGAAGCCGAAAGCTGGGGTTCGAAAATCACCTTTGACAAGCAGGGCAAACATTCGTTGCACGTACGTGCTGAGTTTTCGTTGGAGGCACTTCCATCTGCGACGCTCTTTACGCTGAAGAAGCCACCGCAAATCAATGGATGGACGTTGAACGGAAAGCCGCTCGTGGGTCCGCCCAAAGACATGTTCGTTCCGGAAGTGGAGGGCATCCCCGCTTCAGAGTTCAAGGTAGGGAAGAACGTGCTGGAGGCGAGCTTCGACATCAACGTCAACATGGACAAGGGCAAGCTGAAACCCGCCTCGACTGGTACAATCAAGCTAGACCTGTCGCCGACAGACAGCAAGAAATTTGAAATCCGGACTGGCCCAGTGCTGGGCGCTGCTGGCTGCGATTATTTCACGGTCGGTTGCCGGACCCGCATGCCAGCGACGGTCACGCTGCAGTGCGACGGACGCACATGGACCAGCAAGCCAGACGTGATTCACCGTCTCCGCGCTGACGGACTGAAGGAAGGCAAGGAATACGAATACAAGTTGGTGGCCTCGCTCGTCGGCGCGGAAGCTACAGCCTCCTCCAAGGCGTATAAGGTCAAGACATTGTCCAGCAAAGGACCTTGGACCTTCATTGCGCTGGGCGATGCGCGTAACAATCCGAAGATATGGGGGCGCATCACGGCTGAAGCGATGAAGTTCAAGCCTGATTTTGTCATGCACTCCGGCGATATCATTGGAAACGGTAATGATTACGAGGCATGGGACAAGGAGTTTTCAAAGCCTGCCGAGGAATTTCTGGCAACGGTTCCATGCTTCTACACCTTTGGAAACCACGAGAATAATGTGGCCATGCTTTACGATTTCTTTGGTTTTCCACAGGATGATCGCAGCAGTTACACGCAGGTGATCGGGCCGCTTCAGCTGTTTGCCTTGAACCGGTTTGAAAACTGGGGTAAGGACTCTGCGAACCTGGTGCGCATGGAGAAGGAGCTGGCTGAAAGCAAAGCCTCATTTATCTTTGCCTTCACACATCCTCCAGCCTGGTCTTCGGGGAGCCATGGGAATGATAGTCTGGGGAAGGACATCCATTTTCCGATCTTTGAAAAGTATGGAGTGACAGCGCTTATTGCTGGACACGACCACTGCTATGAGCGATCCGAGCCGGGCAAGACCACCATGCTGATTGCAGGTGGCGCAGGCGCACGTCTGTACAAGTCCGAGCATGCTAAAGATAATCCGCATTCCAAGATTTATCGCTCGGAATACAGCTTTCTTGTCTTTCAGACAGACGGCACGAAATGCAGCATGAAGGCTTATGCTTATGGGGGTCTCGACACGCCGGATGAGCAACGCAAGATCGAAGAGATCGACAAGCGCGAGTGGGAAGCGCGGAAAACGAATTAATTATGAAAAATTGTTACAGACAGTTATCTGTGACGGGTTTTTTGATCGCAGGAAGCCTGATGTGTTTGAATGTGTCTGCGGCTGAACCAAAGGAGCTCACGTTTTATAGTTATTCTGACATCCATTACGGTGCGGATAATGGTGGGAAATCTCCGCCTAAAGAGAAAAGTGAGATGATGGACGAGATTAACACGCTCCCGGGCAAACCGTATCCGGATGCGGTAGGGGGAGTGGTCGGTAAGCCACGCGGAGTCATCATGCCGGGCGACTTGATCAATGATGGCGCCGTCCCTCAGAAATATCCGAAGCAATGGGAAAGCTATATCGCTGATTTTGGTGTTAACGGAGAAGGACGTTGCAAATGGCCAGTCTTTGAAGGAATTGGCAATCATGATCTCAACGACAATCTTTTTGCCTTCAACAAGGTCAAGGAGCGCAATGTCATCCGGCAGCAGCTCAAGCTTATAGACAATGTGTCATCGAACGGGTACCACTATTCCTGGGACTGGGAAGGCATTCACTTTGTGAATCTGAATCTGTTCGGCGGCAATGTGTGGAACGGTGAGGCCGATGCGTATGGCTGGGCCCATCATCCGCAGTATGCGCGTGACTTCCTGATCAAAGATCTGCAAGATCATGTTGGCAATTCCGGCCGGCCGGTGGTGTATATCGAGCATTTTCGTCCGATCGATGAGAACTGGTGGACCTTCAGTGCTGCTGACAAGTTGCAAAAGGTGCTGCAGAATTACAATGTCATTGCCATGCTCGTCGGTCATCAAGGCGGCGGTGTCAAGAACGTCTGGCGCGGCATTAACTGGATCAGCAGCAACGGTGATCTGGTCGTACTGCGAATTACGCCCGCCGACAACCGCCTTGTCGCAATCAACTGCGAGATCGCCAAGTGGGGTCCTGTGCTTGACAAAAAAATGTATTATTCATACGAATCCTCCGGTTTGCCTGCTGTCGTGAACAACGGTGACTGGGCATCCTGTGTGACGGCAACGGGCGCTACGCTGTCAGGGAAGATCATGTATGAGGCGGTTGCGCCAACGAAGGTTACGCTCTATTGGGGCACCGTAGAGGGTGGCTCGACGCCTGGTAAATGGCAGAACTCTAAAGAGCTTGGTGTCAAAAAATCGGGCGCTGCTTTTTCTGCGGAGATCACCGGGCTTCAGCCGTGGACCAGCTATTATTACCGCTGCCAAGCGAGCAACAGCAAAGGGGAAGCATGGGCTGCGGACTCGGTTCCGTTTTCGACAAAAGGTTTGCTGCCTGAGGGCTGGAAGACCGATTTTATTGGATACGAACAACGTCCGTGGGGCGGCGCAAAGGGGGAGAAGGGCTCCTTTACTGTGAAAGGTTCAGGGCGTGATATTGGCGAAGGCGGACAGCGTCTCGACAACTTCCAATATGCCTATCAAGAGATAGAAGGGGATGTAGAGATCAAAGCTAAGATTGCAACCTTGGAGATCAAATCACGCGAACCAAAAGCTGGCGTCATGCTACGCGAGTCACTGGCGGATAACGCCAGACACGTCTCGGTGTTGCTGGGCGGCATGCCTGGCGGCATCCGTCTGTTTTCGCGCAAGGATAAAGGAGGTGCCAGCTCCGTCAGCAAAGCCAATACGCTCAAGGCTCCCTACTGGGTGAAGCTCGTCCGGAGCGGCAACACCTTCACCGGCTATATGTCCGAAGACGGACAGACCTGGACACAGACTGGGACGGAGCTGAAGCTCGACATGCCCGCAAAGATCTTTGCCGGGCTGGCTGTGACAGCCGGCAATCGTGACGGCTCGAAATTGCACACCTCCGGTTTCGAACAGGTGACCATTGCACCGAAGAAATAAGAGCCGATATGAAACTACACATCATTTCGTTTTTCGTCGCCCTCGCAGTGGCGGTCGCATGTGGCGAAGAAGCCGGCAAGGCTGATGTGAAGAAACCGTATGACACCTCCACGTGGCTTGGTTCTAACTACACGCCTGCGTATGCGGCCAATCAGATTCAGATGTGGCACGAGTTTAAGCCCGAGGTGATTGACCGCGAACTGGCGGCCGCTGTGAAATATTTCGGAATCAACACCCTGCGTGTCTATCTGCACAACATCGCGTATGACAATGAAAAGGATCTGCTTCTGGCCCGTATTGAGGAGTTTTTGAAAATCTGCGATCGTCACGGAATTCGCCCGGGCTTCACCTTCTTTGATGACTGCTGGAATCATGCAGGCATCACGATCGATACGCCGCCGCCTGTGGACGGCAGGCATAACGGTCGGTGGGCTGCGTTGCAGGACGCGGAGCGCAAGGACGAGAACCTGTCGAAGTTCAAGGCTTATGTTCAGGATGTGATTGCAGCGCATCGCGAGGATAAGCGCGTGCTCTGGTGGGAAATCTACAATGAGCCCAAAATGTCCGATGCCTTTACGCTCAAGATCCGTGAGCTGGGATATGGCTGGGCCAAAGAAATGAAGCCCACTCAACCCGTCCTTTCTTGCTGGGATGATCATCCGTTCACAGACATCGTCAACGCGCATAATTATTCTGCTGATTGGGCGAGCTGGGATAGACAGGCAGACATGAATCCGGCCAAGGGCACGGTATTTACAGAGGCTGGGGCGCGATGGATGGCGCCTCGCAACAGTTCAGGTTCGCCCACGGAAGTCATTCACTGGCTGCGTGGACGCAAGGCCGCGGGGAAGACAGTGCCGGGGGTTTATCTGTGCTGGGAGTTGATGGCCGGCAACTCCAACTGCCGTTGGTATTGGGGTACGAAAGACGGCGCGTCTGAACCAACAACCCCGTGGTGCGGATTGCTCTGGCCGGATTGCACCCCGGTTTCGCATGCCGAGGCTGAGGCGATCAAGAGCTACGCCACAGGCAAGAGCCAGGCGCTCTTCTATGATGACTTTCAGGAGGACGCAACTCCAGCGCCCATGCGTACCGGATGGACGCGTTATGGCGGACAGAACGCGTCTGCAGGGTACATGGCCGTGGCTGCAAACGCGAAATTTATTGCCGGGAATGCGGATTGGTCGGACTATACTGTGGAAGTTGCTGTGATGCTCAAAGGTGTTACCGGAAATGCGGGTCTTGTCTTGCGTGTGAACGAACCAGGTCCGGGCAAGGACCAGATGAAAGGGTATTATGTCGGCTTCAGCGTTGACACGCTCTATTTGGGAAAGATGAACAACAACTGGCAAGAGCTGGCCACCTTTGATCTAAAGAAACTCCCGTGCAAAGTGGAACCAGACGTATGGAACAGATTGCGGGTTTCCATGAGAGACAACCATATCCAAGTCTGGTTCAATCCGTTGCACGATGATCCCGGCCTCCGTATAACCTACACCGACGACAAAGCTCCGATTCTCAAAGGCCGTATCGGCGTCCGTTCCTCAGGAGTGCAAGCGTGGGTGGATGACCTTGTCGTGCTGCCGTAACTAAAAATCTCTTGTGCTGGGCAAATAGAATGAACTCGCTTTAGGGGTGAGGATTTAGTAAATTAAATGTCCTCATTTCCCCTTACGCAATGGTGAGTCCTAATGAACGTACTTACACAGCCTGAAGATCTTCGTGTACTAAACAGCCCCATTATATTGGCTGCTGGTTTTTTTGATGGTGTACATCTTGGGCATCAGCGTGTCTTGACGGGAACTGTTGAACGCGCCCGCAAAACCGGAGCCCAGGCATGGGCGCTCACCTTTAACCGGCATCCCTTGGCGGTGCTCGCGCCGTCGAAGGCCCCGCCGTTGCTGACGACGAAGGAAGAGCGTTTAGAGCGATTGGAAGCGCTAGGTCTGGACGGCGTCTTGATGTTGACCTTTACGCGTAAGTTAGCGCTCCAGTCTCCGGAACATTTTGTGCGTTGGCTGTGTGGTGATCCGGGTCAGGCATTTCCGAATGGCAAGCTAAGCGAAGTGCGTTGTGGTGCGAATTGGCGGTTTGGGTGCCGTGCGGCAGGCACGCCTGAGCTCTTGACGATGTATGGTGAAGAGTATGGGTTTCGCGTGACGATTGTTCCATACGCATACTATCAGGAGCGGGAGATATCCAGCACGCGCATCCGCTTTGCCATTCAGGCGGGGAACCTGGGTGACGCAACAGAGATGCTGGGACGGCCCTATTCTGTGCGGGGCGTGGTCATGAAGGGCAGGGGTATTGGCGCCTCATTGGGTTTTGCAACAGCCAATATACAGCCCCAAGCGGATATCCTCCCACCATTAGGGGTGTATGCGACCGGGACACAGGTGGGTGGAAGATATTACAACAGCATTTCGAATTTTGGTGTTTGCCCAACAGTGGGTGCTAATCGCGATCCGATCTTGGAGACACATTTGCTTGATTATTCGGGGGATACGCTCTACAATCAACCTATTGCAATTGATTTTCTTGGGCGAATTCGTGAAGAGCGAAGGTTTGCTTCGACTGAAGAATTGGTACTTCAGATTGAAAACGATGTGCAAGCCGCTCGCCGATTTTTTTCTAGCCCCACAGCAGTGCTCTAAGGTGGGGCATCGAGATAAATAGTGCAGCACGTCTCAAGAAGAGGACAATGAATCATGGCGAAAGAATTAACATTTGTATTAATGAATCCCTACCCGATGCGCAAGTCGCGTACAGGTGGGATAATGGCGCGATATTTAGTTCGCACCGACTTGAAGTTAGTGGGCGCCCGCATCCTAGGGCCTTCTCAAGAGTTTGTGGATGAGTTGTCGACGTATCTTGCGACGTATGATCCGACCGACCCTGAAAAGTGCGCTCTCTTTTCAAATTACATTCGCAAAAATTATGCACCGTGCAAGGTGACGGGGAGTCCCCACCGCGCCATGCTCCTTCTTTTTGAGGGCGAGGATGCAATCCGGAAGATTTACGAAGTGACGGGCAGTATCCGCCAACGCTGGATGAGCGGGCAGACGGTTCGCGATACATACGGTGATATGGTGCGCGATCCTGTGACGAATGAGGTGGAATACTTTGAGCCCGCCGTATTGGTAGGGGCTTCGACTCAAGTGGTATCCGCCGTGATGCGCATGCTGGTGAAATATCTCCCAAAGGATGCAGGGCTGGTCCGTGGTGCAATGGATTTCCAGACGAATGAAGATGTGCAGCGTACGTTGGTGATGTTGAAGCCGGATAACTGGCGTCAGCCTTCTCTGCGTGCAGGTAATATCATGGATCTGCTCTCCAGCGCGGGTTTGCGCATTGTAGGTGTGAAGAAATTCGCCATGTCTGTTGCCCAGGCAGAGGAATTTTATGGTCCGGTCAAGGAGAACCTGAAGAAAGTCTTTAAAATTTTTGGTTCAGATCGTGCCGCGCAGGCATTGGCGCGAGAGTTCGGCTTCCCGGTTGACACCGCGAAGATGGATGACCTGTGCAATCAGCTCGCCCCTCTTTTTGCAGAGCGCGAATTTGAAAACATCGTTGAGTTTATGACGGGGTATCGCCCCTCTATTTGCTCGGCTGAAGAAAAAATTCATCCTGGCAAGGAAGAGTGCCTTGCACTTGTCTACGAGGGCATTGATGCGGTCAACAAGATCCGCGATGTCCTGGGCGCAACAGATCCGAACAAGGCGCGTCCCGGATCGATCCGCCGCGAGTTCGGTACGAACATCATGGTCAATGCTGCTCATGCCTCGGACTCAGTCGAAAATGCGCGTCGCGAAATGAAAATTTTGGATGTAGCCAACGACCCGCATGTTGAAGATCTGATCCGTTCCTATTATGGTTCGTAAGACCTGAGGGGACATGGGACGTTGCTCCTTATGTAAATTTGCCTTATTGCGTGATTGCCTTATTGCCTTATTAATAATTGGACGTTCAGCATTGGAACTCTCAACGATTAATTTCAATAATCCCCGTGGGGCATTCAAGGCTCGGCGGGGTTATTTGTTTAGGGGGGGGGATTATGATTCGGATATGGTTTGGGATGGTTGTGTGTTTATGTTCTTTTCTTGTGCCGGCCTGGAGTGCGCTGAGCGCGGATGGCACGGAGATCGCGGCGAAGGAGGGGGACTGGGGCTATCGTCCGCAAGACGGTTCAACGGCAACACTGAATCCGCCCTCCTTTACATGGGTGCAAGACCCCAAGGCCAAGCAGTATACGGTGCAGTGGGCGAGCGATCCAGCATTCACTAAATCCGTTACGACAATCAGCAATCACCTCTGGTGCGTCTATACACATAACAAGCCCTTTGCCGCAGGCACATGGTATTGGCGCTTCCGAGGGGCAGGAGGCTGGAACACGGTGCGCTCCGTCGTGGTCCCCAAAGAGGCTGTGACGTTCCCAATGCCCAGTGTTGCCGAACGGAATGCGATACTTCCAAAGACCCATCCCCGGCTCTTCTTGAGACCGGAAGATCTGCCTCGGATACGGCAGGCGGTTTCAGAAAAAGGGAGCGCGACAGAAAAAATATTTACAGAGATGAAGAAGCAGGCTGACAAACTCATCGTCTCTGGCCCGACCCCCGAGCCGACCGCGCGGGGTTCTGCGCGTGATAAAAATGACGAGGAGGCGGTCAAGAACTGGTGGCCCAATCGCAAGATCAGTGATACGGCGGGCGAAGAGGCTGAGCTCATGTCGTTTGTCTGGATGATCAGTCGTGAACCGAAATATGGCGAGGCCGCCCGTAAATTTGTCATGGCGCTTGCGGCGTGGGATCCGGATGGGCCGAGCAATTTCGATCTGAATTGTGAGGCAGGCAAAGCTATGCTTTATCATCCGGTGCGGGCGTATGACTGGGCGTATGACGCCTTGACAGAAGAAGATCGCGCACAGTTCCGCAAGGTGTGGCAACGGCGCGGGACAGATGCCTGGAAGAACGGCGAAACCGGAAAAGGCAACGGCCATCTGTCGCGTCCGTATGGCAGCCATGGCAACCGCGTCTGGCATAAGCTGGCAGAGATCGCGATCGGCTTGCACGAAGAGATTCCAGAATCAGAGATGTGGCTGGATTATGCACTGAATAAATTTTATGCCGTATATCCGGTCTGGTCAGACGATGACGGCGGTTGGCATGAAGGCATGAGTTATATGTCCGGATATATCACCAAAGTGACGGACTGGATGCAGGTGTCAAGGTCTGCGCTGGGCATTGACGGCATGAAGAAGCCCTTTTTCTCCAAGGTCGGCAATTTGCCGCTCTACCTGATGTCCCCAAGCTCCCCTAATGCAGGGATGGGTGATTTATCATGGCGTCCGGCCAGTTGTTCCTTCATGGACTATTTTGCGCGGGTGAGCACGACGCCTGACGCGGCCTATTGGAGTTGGTGGCTGGATGCATCAAAGACCGCTGGAAAGCCTTCAGGATGGAAAGGCCTCTTGATGGTGGCCAACCTGCCGCAGAGGCCAGCGCCCAAGATGCCGCTCGATAAGCCTGTGTCAAAGATTTTCAAAGGCACCGGACTGGCCAGTCTGCATGCGACGTTGACGAACAGTCTCGCGGATGTTCATCTGCTCTTCAAGGCAGATCCCTTTGGTACCCAGAGCCACGGACATAACGCGCAACTGGGTATTCAGTTGAACGCGTTCGGCGAGTGCCTGCTGCCGGCCAACACGTATCGTGATTTGCATGGCAGCAAGTTTCATTACCAGTATGTGCACGAGACAAAATCGCAGAATAGTGTGCTGGTCAACGGGGCTGGACAGCGTCCGCATTCACTCCTCTCTGCGGGCTCCATTTTAGAATCGCAGGTCACGCCTGCGTATGACTATGTGCGCGGCGAAGCGACTGCGGCGTATACCAACGGCGTCCGGCGAGCTGAACGCGCGATTGTGTTTGTGAAGCCGGACCTCATTATTGTCTTCGATGACTTTGAAACGGATGCGTCTGCCCAGTATCAATTCATGCTACATGGGTTATCTGCATTTACTCTGGACGAAGCGCAGCAGACCGCGAAACTGATTGGCAAAAAAGCAGGGCTGACAATCCGTTATTTTTCAGGCCAGCCCTTGCGTTTGACGCAGACCGACGGATTTAATCCGGCACCAAAGGGTTATGGAAGCAACCGGGGCGAGTTCCCGAATCACTGGCATCTAGAAGCCTCGACCCCCAAGAGCGTAAAAGCCAGCGATGCCCTGATGGTATTGAATCCCTATCGCAACGGAGAGGAACAACCTGTGCAAGCGAAGCGCATTGATTCCGCGACAGCATCCGGTCTCCGCATCACGCGCGGCACCTCCACGATCGATGTCGCCTTTCGCAAAGCAGGCGTGCAAAAAGCCGAGTGGCAGGGGCGGGCGTTCAGCACCCCTGTGTGGGTGCTGATCAAGTAAGGCTTTCCATGCTTCTGCAAATATATCATCCTTGGCTGTGTGTGAGACATTTGCTATAGTGAAATTAATCAAGTGGAGAATTGTATGTCCAAATGTTCATTAACAGCATTCGTGGAGCGTGAGGGAGACGGTTTTGTTTCGCTCTGCCCCGAACTGGATATCGCCAGTCAGGGAGATACTGTTGAAGAGGCCTCGGCCAATTTACGCGAGGCGGTTGAACTCTATTTTGAGTGTGCGGATGCACAAGAAATAAAGAGCCGATTGACAGGTGAAGTTTACATCTCTCGATTTGAAGCCGCTTATGCCTAAACTCGGTATTTTTTCTGGGCATGATGTTTGCCGTGTGCTGGGCGAACATGGGTTTATTTTGGTTCGCCAAAAAGGCAGTCACGCCATTATGCAGATGCGAACAGCACAAGGTACAATCACAGTCCCCGTCCCCCTGCATCATGAACTCAGAACGGGGACGCTTTTGTCTATCATCCGGCAGTCGCAGTTGCTACGAACTTACTTTGAGAAATGATGAGAGGATGATCGGGGAATGAGGCATTTCGGGACACTGGTGTTCGGCTGTCTGACCGTAGTCTCTGCGTTGGCAGTGCTCTGGCTGTCGCAGGGTGCCGGAACTCACGACGGACATGCAGCAGTATTTGGCCTCGCAATCTCTCCCGTCCTGTACTTGATTTTCGTCGGACCCTTTGCACTGCTCTTTGTGCTTTCATTAATCAGAGGGATGAAGAACTGAAAACAGCAGCGAACCAGGCGATTCAGGGAACGGCTTAGTTGCCTCTAAACGGCCGATGTTATGAGGAGAAAGAGTGTATGAAACAGGTGATGACGATACTGGTAGCACTCGGGTTCACGTTTTGCAGCGCATATGCGGCTGATACAAACAGCATGATTGAAGCAGTCGGGTTTGTCCGTCAGGTAGTCCAGTCATTAATCGACGGGGAAGGCAAGGTTGAATTCCTTGTCGCCGACAAAGTATTCGCGATCGACAACGGGGAGACGTTGTCCAAGGCGGACTTTGAGAAGGCATGGCCTCAATTTGCAAAAAAGGCGACAAAGAAAAAGGTGTCCGCGGACCAGTTTTTTAAAGATGTGGACGTGCGAATGGATTCTCCCTTGAACAACAAGCGTCTGATGAGCAACAAACGGGTGATGGAATCTTACAAGCATCAAGACAATGATCTATACTGCGATTTAAGCCATGTGAAAGAGGGTGTGGACAACTTTATCACCTACGACAAAGCCTTCATCTACATCATCCGCAAGGTCGAAGAAAAGTGGACCCTTATCGGGGTTGGCGGATAAGAGATAAATATGAGCGGAGTGTACAGCTTCTACCAAAAGATAGATGCGCGTCGTCTGGGGCTTACCTCGGTCGGAGCTGTGTTGGTATTTGCTGTTGCTGTCTGTTGGTTTGTTCCTGTTCAGTCCTTTCCCCTCTTTCCTCGCATGCTTCTGTATGTCATCCTTTTTGGCGTACTGGCCATGTTCGCCTATTCCTGGAAACCCTACATTCGCACGGGGGGATACTGGCTTATCTTTATACGAGACGGTCTGCTTCACGTCGAGTTCCCGACATGTGATTCAGACAAGGCGTACGAAGTGTCGATCGATTTGATCACCGAGATCAGGGAGACGCGCACCCGGTCGGTCCATGGCACCGCATCGATTTCTTCCCCGCTCGTGCGAGTTTGCACCCGCGAAAGACCGGGTGGACAGGTGCTTCCCCAAGTCCGCCAATTCAGGCTATCAAAATTTCTGAAGGTGTTGAAACAGATGCGACCCGATGTTCTGCACAATGGCACTTACAATTAGGCGGCTAACAACGCCGAAAGGAGAAACAGATGAGTAGTTCACTTGAAACCCAATTCGCGCCTCCTGAAAGGGCAGATGCCGAAAGCATATCGCGGGATGCTCAATTGCTGATGGAGTCCGCACTCCTTGAACATCTGACAACGGCTGTTCCCTGTGTCTTGCTGATCCTGAACCCCGAACGTCAAATCGTCTACAAGAATCAGCGCACAATAGACCTGCTGGGCACTTCCGCAATCGAAGAGATGCTCGGTAAACGACCGGGGGAAATGCTCCACTGTGTCCATGCCTGTGAATCGCAAGCAGGATGCGGAACGACCGAATTCTGCCGTGAGTGTGGTGCAGTTAACACTGTCCTTCAATCACAAGCTGAAGGAGCTACAGTTGTGAGTGAATGCCGGATCTCGACAGTCAGCGGAGGTGCTTATGAATTCAGAGTATGGGCATCACCCTACAGGTACGGAAAAAAGGACTTCACGCTCTTCACGCTTCTCGACATTAGCAACGAGAAGAGGCGGAATGTCCTTGAGAGAACATTCTTTCATGATGTCATCAACATCCTCAACGTTGTAGTGGGTTGCTCCCAGCTTCTCGAAGACACAAAGGATGTGGAGAACGTAGCAGAGTACATCAAGACAATTCAGATTGCAGCCAATGAACTTGTTGAAGAGATATCCTCTCACAGGAGACTGCTACAGGCAGAGAACGGCGAACTGTCAGTAACCATTTCCAAGGTCGTGTCGCTTTCGCTACTCCGAGAAGTCAAGAAAGTGTTTTCCGCAGATGAGAACCTGAAGAATCGGGAAATCGTTGTGGACGCGGGCTCGGATGGAGCTGAAATAGCAACTGATCGGGTGCTCCTACGTCGCGTGCTCACAAACATGGTGAAGAATGCCCTTGAGGCAACAGCTGTCGGTAAGGAGGTGCGTCTCGCCTGTGAACGAAGCCAGTCATCCATTGTCTTCAGCGTGCACAATCCTGGGCACATGCCTCGTTCGGTCCAACTGCAGGTGTTTCATCGCTCGTTTTCCACAAAGGGGAAGGGCCGTGGCATTGGGACGTACAGCATGAAATTGTTTGGAGAGAAGTACTTGAAGGGTAAGGTATGGTTCTCGTCGACGGAGGACAAGGGTACGACTTTCTATCTCTCTCTGCCACTCGAATATCCCGCTGTTGATTCAAAATGAAAAAACAAGTTCTTCCAATGATAGCGGCTATATCGCTACTACTGGTCTGCATGTTCGGCTGCGTGGGCTTGAATCCCGCAGAGGAGCAGAGCAAGGCGAAGGTCAGTGTCACGAAGCTCATCAGCGCAACCAATTGCTGGGATGGAGCACTGCTGCCTGCGTATCCGCGCCAGCAGCCCAACATCACCATCTTGCGCATAACGATTCCGCCGGGCGTGCGACTCCACACGCACAGTCACCCCGTCATTTATGCCGGAGTTCTGCTGAGTGGCCAGTTGACGGTCGTGACCGCAAAGGGGGCGACGCTCCACTTGGT
>JBAXCC010000059.1:0-15313 GCA_037141675.1 bacterium
ACGTGGGAACAGGTGGACGTCCATTGTTTTGGTGATACCGTAATCCCATCGGTGATTCCTTTTGAGTCCGTGGAAAAGATGGAAAAAATGGCGTTGACTAACTCTGTTCCTGAGTTGAATCAGCCTCGGTTGTATGTATATCCCGTCGATTCGGTCGATAAGCAAAACAATAATTACCCCCCTGTCGATCCGAAACCGCAAGCGGAGATGAGTGCTACCTTCAAACCGTATGTTGACCCCTCCAGGAAGGACGAGCCTAAGCTGGGTTTGAAATCAGGTGCAGGGGTGAAAGAGTCGGTCCCTCCGGTCTCGGCCCCATTGCCCCATCGAGAGACGGAGCGGCTTATTAAAAAGGAGCCGGTCCTGACGACGCAGGATGCTCCTGCCGCCGCAGATGTGCTTCGTGTTGCAGCCTCGAATGGTCAATGGTCGGTTTATACGACAACGAATTGGCTGACGACCCACAATCTTCAGACATCAAACGTTCCACAAAGGGCCGAGGCACCGCCGTCAACAACGAATGAGGCGCATAATAAACTTGAGGAGTTAATGCCAGTGGAGAAAAACCTGATTCAACGGATTGAGCGGAGGTAAGGACGATGCTTTTCCCGACGGTGATGTTTGCGATATTTTTCGTGGTTGTTTTTCTGTTGCATTGGGGTACGGAGCGTTATCCGCTGGCCAGAAAGTGGATTTTATTAGCCTCCAGTCTATTTTTTTATGGGGTCTGGAGTTGGAAGTTTGCCTTGATGTTGTTGGCCTCAGCAGTGCTCAATCATGGTGTAGCGATTCTCCTGGCCAGATGGACTCAGGCGTCGCATCGGCGTAGGCTGTTGATTATCACTGTGGGGCTCAATCTCCTCTGCCTCTGTTTATTTAAGTATACCCGTTTTCTCTCGTTGAATCTCGTGTTGCCGCTCATCCGCCCCTTTTTTCATTATTGGGGCGCCACCGAGACGTTGCTTAACGGCGTGGATACACTCTTGCCGCTGATTGACCAGATTGTCTTGCCCGTCGGTATCTCCTTTTTTACCTTTCATTCCTTAAGTTATGTGCTGGATGTCTACTGGAACAAGATTCCGCCAGCCAAGTCGACCTTGGACTTTGCGAACTATCTGTCCTTCTTTCCCCATTTGGTCGCAGGACCCGTCGTACGCGCCTCTATTCTGGTTTCACAGATGGAGGTGATGCCCGTTCGGCCAGTGAATTTGGAGGTGGGACGCGCGGCAACGTTGATCCTGGTGGGGTTGTTTAAGAAAATGGTGGTCGCCAATTGGTTGTCTGAGCACTTAGCCGACCCGGTCTTTTCCAGTCCTGGAGGTTATTCAGGAGTTGATATTCTGCTGGGAATTTATGCATATACACTCCAGATCTATTGTGACTTCTCTGCCTATTCGGACATTGCAATCGGAGTTGCGCTCCTGTTCGGTTTTCATTTCCCGATCAATTTTAATGCGCCTTATTTTGCAGTTACCTTGCAAGAGTTTTGGCGGAGGTGGCATATTTCACTCTCCTCATGGTTGCGCGACTATCTCTATATTCCGCTGGGCGGATCACGGAAGGGGGAATACCGCACAAAGGTGAATTTGCTGTTGACCTTTGTGCTAGGGGGCTTGTGGCACGGTGCGGGGTGGACCTTTGTCCTGTGGGGGGCGTTTCACGGAATCTACCTCTCCTTGGAGCGGCTTGTGCGCAAGGCGCTAAAGCTGCCCGAGGAACCGGACAAACACCCCTCTTTCGCAATGCGCATCATAGGCCGAATATGGATTTTCCATGTTGTTGCGATTTCATGGATACTCTTCCGGGCGGTTGACATGGAAACGGTGCATTTGCTGGTGAAGGGAATTTTTGACTGGCATGGCAGTATTTTATTGTTTTCGCCCCAGGCATTTATTATACTTATTACTGCATATCTCCTACAATACACAGATGGCGATACTATGCGCGGAGTCTGGGTGAAGGTAGAGAAGTTGCATTGGGGATGGATTGCGATTGGGGTTGCTGCTCTTTTGACGTTGATTCTGGCATTAGCGCCTTCAGGGGTGATGCCTTTCATCTATTTCCAGTTTTAAAGGGTGATGTGATGCAAGAAAAAATGCAGGGCAAATCGGTTGATGTCACGACGCGAAGTGTTTTGTTATTTGCGTTGACAGCGTCGCTTTTTTCCGGGCCGTGGTTGCATGATTCTGCAGGACAACTGGCCTTTGGGAGCAGCCGGGACCTCCTTTTGAATTTGACTTATCCGCTCAAGCGCGTTTCTGAAATATCACGGATAGAATGGATGAGACGAAGTGTTGAAAATTCAGTCGGACAGTGGTTGAACACACAAAAGAAAGGAAAATGATATGAAAAGACTTGGCTTATTGAATATGATTTTTTGTGGTTGGGCGGCGGTTTCATCCGCGCAGTTGATTGGTGTAACGACAGCCAGCGACAAGGCTTTGGCTGACCAGTTGAAGCTGGTGGAAGCTCTTCCCAAAGAGCAGCGATCTCCGGTCTTGATGATTGGAGACTCCATGATGCGTTTGCTGGGGAATGCATTGGAAAAGGAACTGGGAAAGATCCCAGAGGTAAAGGCCACGAGTTTCACCTCGCTGGGATCAGGGCTGGCTCGTCTGGATGCCTTTGATTGGATGGCAAAATCAATTGCTCTGATGGATGAGAAAAAGCCTTCGACCGTCGTTGTCTCGTTGGGCGCAAACGATTATCAGATTCTGGTGGATATGACGGGAAAGAAGATCCTGGTTGACACCCCTGCTTGGAATCTGGAATATGGACGCCGTGTTAAACAGATCATGGATCTGCTCATACAAGGGGGTGCGAAGCGGATCATCTGGTTGAACCTGCCGGATATGAAGGACCCGACGCGTCAGCGTTATGCACAGACCGTTAACAAGATATTCGTTGAGCAGGCTGCGACGCATCCGACTGTTACCCTTTTTGATACGGCACCAATTCTTGCCCGTAAGCCGGGAAAATTTGTTTCGTATGTGATGGGGGCGGATGGAAGTGTGGTCACCGTGCGAGATCCAGACGGTATCCATCTGAGCTCCGATGGGGCAAAAAGGCTAGCTCAGGCAATCGTGCTGGCCTATTGGAAATAAGATTAACGAGTGTGTTTTTAGACCGCAGTTACGGTTGCCATGTCAGAACTTTTTATTATGACAAACAAGAAACATCTGCCCGGATTGTCTGCGTTGGGTTATCGGTGCTGCGTGCTGGCAGTCACCGTTGGTCTTGCTCTGCTGGTGTCAGCTCAAGAGGCGAAACAGGTTGCGCTACGGCAGCGTTTAGGGCGTGTGCTGACGCCTGAAGAGAAAGCGCGCGTCCTTGCAGATGTTAAGGCAAGTGATGATATCGACAGATCTCTTTCAGTTGCGTTGTTGGATAA
Organism: bacterium; assembly: GCA_037141675.1. Lineage (GTDB taxonomy): Bacteria > Verrucomicrobiota > Kiritimatiellia > RFP12 > UBA1067 > CAIZQW01. The sequence continues at coordinate 3,392 of JBAXCC010000059.1, forward strand.
GGGGCTCGGATTATTCGTTGAAAAAGAATATGAGCAATGCGTCCCTTATTTGGAGGAGGCATTGACCTTAGATCCATCACTGTTGTCGGGCTGGGAGGGACTGGGGTGGGCTTATTGGCGTTTGGATGAAAAGGAACTTGCAAAAGAGTTGTGGCAAAGCATGCGACAATTAGTGCCGAATGAGGTGATGCCGTATACGTTGTTAGCCCAGGTCGCGGTTTTGGAAAAGGACTGGAAGCTCGCAGATGAGTATTTTCGGAAGGCATTAATTCTAAAGCAGGATCAATATGAAGTGCGCTTCTGGTTTGCTCAGAATTTATTGCGAATTGGAAAATATAAAGAGTCTGAGCGCATTGTACGTGCATTGATTCGAGAGGACTCAGGGCGTGTGGATGTACAGATTTTGCTGGCTCGAATGATGATGTACCAGCAATCTTTCGATGAGGCTGCGGAGTTGTGGCGCAAAATTCTTAAAGAGTTGCCAGATAATGCTGATCTGCTGTTGGAGCAGGCCTATGTCGAACTTCAGGTGGGTGAAATCCAGCGCGCAGATGACTTATGCGTGAAGGTGCTGGAGTTGAGTCCAAAGAATCTTCGGGCTATGATGTTTCGAGCCGATCTTGCGGATATCAGCGATATGGCTGATCTTACCATTACGCGGCTTCAGGAGTTGATCGAATTAAATCAGGATCCCCAAACGCGCGCAGGATTGCGGATCCGTCTCGCGACTCGCTGCAAACTGATCAATGAACGAAAGGCTGAGGCCCCCTATTCCGACAGTTACATCTTGGATCAGTATGCGTTGGCGGTTAAAGATGATCCGCTGAATGTGTCTCACCGTGTGGCGTTTGCTGAGGCGTGTGTGATGAGTCAACGATATGGGCAGGCCCGTGAGCTGGCGATCGAGGTGCTTGAAAAATTCAACAAGAATAATATTCGGGCTAAAGACATCTTGTTCCAGGTTGAATTAGCTGAAGGGCATTATGATCGTGCGGACCAAGTTTTGGAGGCTCGATATAACGGGTATGGGAAGAACGATCCCGAGCGGTTCTATCGGCGGGCCGAGGTGATGGTTGCACGTGGCAGATTCGAAGAGGCGTTGAATTTGTTGGATATGATGGATAAAGAGACATCAGGAGCCTGTGTCCTGACCTTGCTTTATCATCAATTAACGGAAAGCGATTGGATTCCGCTGACCTCGGTTCGCCGTCTGCACGAACATCTCTCGGCACTCAAGCAAGAGGGGTTTGAGATGATTTCTCCAGCCGCCATCCCAGAGGTTTTTAAAAAGCATGCTGCCAGTTCGAGCAATCGTGTTTCGTCGGCATCAAGAACCATCCCTTGGCCGGCCCAGATCGTTGACAGTATTCGTTATGCGTTCACAGCGGAACGGCGCTTTCAGTCTGTGGACGCACAAGCAGCAGCCGAAGCTTGGAAGGTCTCGAAATATGTTTCCGTGACCTTCGATGACGGCGCCCGTTCCGCTTTTAAGCTCGCCACTTCTGTCGCGCAAGATTTCAACGTGCCCTTCGGTATGTTTGTGATTACAAAAGAGGCAGAGGATTTCGAGCCGATGTATGCGTCGTGGAATGAGATTTTGGAATATGCGTCGAGCGGGTTTTGGGTCATGGGAAGTCATTTGGAGGAGGCGCATACGTTAACCGCCGTGAGTGCGGATCCTGCGGACAAGAGGCATGCTTTGGCTAATCGTGTGTGGTTGCCGGAAAAAGGGCGGTTGGAGTCGATGAACGAGTGGGATAAACGGATGCGGAATAATTTTAGACACAGCCGTATGACGATTAAAGAGAAGATGGGCGAACATGACGGCCCCGTCGCCATGGTCGCCTATCCGTATGGAGATGTCGGGCAGGATGAAGCGTCCAATATCACTGCATTGCGGAATCCGATTCAAAGCATCATCTCGGAGGCAAGTCGGAGTTCTGAGATAGGTTTTGTGCAGAGCGCTTCTGGGTATTCCTGTGCAGGGGACGATCGGATGCTCCTGAAGCGTTATGAACCGATGTGGTTTGATGAAGGAGCAGATGTTGTCCGGTCCGCCTATCGGAATCACCCTGTGTTTATGGCGCGGCGCCTGCGTGTTGAAATTGCATATCGACAGAACAAACCCTATCTTGCCAAGGATATGGTGGCCTTGATGAGACGTGATGGTTATCCCGCCGAATGGTGCAGGGAAATGGAAGTCGAGACGTATGCCCATTTTACGCATAAACCTGTTCGCAAGGAAAAGCCCTTGATCCGGGATAGCCAGGTGACGACGGCGCCCCCCTTGCGTGAGCAGCGTGTGAACAGAGAGGCGGTTGCCCCTGCGAGTGGTCCTGATACGTATTCGCCTGAACAACGGTCGATGGGGGCAGCGAACTCTGGGACGATGCCGGAACGTCCCAGTGAAGTGATTCAGGGAGAAGAGCGTCCGAGTGTTGCATTGAACTCGCCCTATCTGGGAGGAGAAATTTGGGATTCGAAGGCAAATGGTGAATTTTCACAGACACGATATGGTGTCCGGGGAGGGCTCAACCTAAATAGGCGTTCCGCCTTATCGGCAGAGTTTTTCACAGGGACGGTCAAACAGAGGACCACGTTGTCTACCGCAAACCCAGATTATGATGCCGGACAAGCCACCTCGCGTTCAAACTTCGTCTATTTCAGTTCCAATGCGGTTTACCGTGCGAAGCGCGAGGACATTCGCTTCCGCTATTCGTACACGTTTGACTCGGGGGCGGTCTTGTCCATGTCGCTGGGGCAGGCAACCTTTAAGGCGGATAAAAAGAGGAGTTCCGATTTCTATCTGGATCGTCGCGATGGGCAGTATAAGTCGCGCGATTATAGCAAGGTGAATGATGATGCCTTCATCGGGGATATCGCCTATACCTTCTATCCGTTAGAGACGGTTCTCATGCGGACCTACTATATCCATGATGTGGCCAGCTCTGGCTATGAGTTGCTCGAGTACGATTCCATAGGGTTTAACAGCCGGTGGATGATCTCTGATCAATGGTATATGGGCCTGACGGGGCAATATTGGATCTATGATGATGATAATTCACTCGGGTATGCACAACTGGATTCCTTCTGGGAGATTGATAAAGATTTGCATCTTTGGGTGGGAGCTGAGGGAATGGTCACTTCCGCAGCTCAGAAGAACAGTTACTATTGGACGCCATATTGGGATACACGGATCAACATGGTCTTGAGATATCGAGAGGATTATCCGGGATACTTCTTCAATTTTGATGCCATTGTTGGATTCCAGCGAGAGGATGCACGTCCCAACGACGAGCTTTCCGGTGGACAGAAATGGGAGCCAGGAGTCGGTTTCGCGGGCAGTTATCAACGTCGGATCTGGAATTCTTTTGATTGGTTCATTGATGCCCGGACAATGTTCTTACACAGTTATATTGATCATAGTTTTCGCATAGGCGGAATCTACAACTTCTAACACGAAAGGATTTTATATGGCGAATGTTAATGTGTTGCTGATTGATGATGAAGAGAGCGTGCGCACGTATTTGAGTGCACTCATTCGTCGTTTTGGGTATGAGGTTGAAGCGGTAGAGGGTGCGGCGGCAGGTTTGGAGCGGCTGGCACAAGCTAGTTATGGAATGGTGATTGCGGACATCCGTCTTCCAGATGCTCCGGTTTCAACACAATGGACCGAGCAATTACTTGCGGCAGCGGGGCAGACGCCGATTGTTCTGATTTCCGGTGTCCCCACTCCTGAGTTGGAGCAACTAGCCAAGAGCGGTCAAATACGGGCATTCTTGAGTAAACCGTTCGAATTGGCCTTTATCAAAAACATCCTTCAAGAAGTCTTGAGGTAATATGATCACTAAAATAGGACTAGGTGTCTCTTTTTTTGATACACGCTTTGGCGGTGTTTATCGTGGACGACAAGTTCTATGCATCGGCCGGAATGGTTCTGGAAAGTCTTTGCTTTCGTATCATTTTTCAAATCAAGGACTCATTGATGGCGATAAGGTGTTGCTGTTATCGGGCACCTTAGCAAAGGATGTGGTCATTCTCGGCGAGAGTTATGGGATGCATTTTGCCAATGCGGTCCAGACTGAACAACTCATGCTTTTGGAATATGCGGGGCTTTTTGGGGCCAAGGAGTCGATCTCTTCTAATATTATGTTGCCCCCAGAGGCGTTTGTTGAACTTCAAGGAATCATTGAATCGCACTCGATTTCACGGGTGGTGCTGGATTCCGTCTTACCCTGGGTGGCGATCCAGCCGGTTACTCGGTTGACAGAACATATCTATTCGTTTATCCATGCGCTGGATCGTCTGGGTGTCACAACGCTGATGACGCTTCCCAAACCGCTTTCAAATGCTTCGTTTGCGTTAAAGAAGCAGATGGAGGATATTGTGCCTGTCGTGGTGACTATGGATCACCAGAATGGTTCGGACCGGACATTGCGGGTGTCGAAATATATGGGAGAGGCGCATGGTATTTCACAGCCGATACCGATTATGATTGCTCCTGGTAAAGGGTTAGTCCTGGAGGCGGAGCAACGTCAAGAACGTGATTCTAAAGACAAAGAGGGCGTGGCATCAAATGCGGCTGAAGGCCGTTCCTCCTTCTCGTTTGTTCCTCCCAAAGAAGGGGCAGCGCCATTATCAGAAACGTCGAAAAAAGAAATCAAAGGACCGATCCGTTTTTCGGATATCATCCGATGATGATAGGGGTTGTATATGTACCAAAAATATTGGAACTTGAGTGATTTGCCTTTTTTGAATGTGACGGACGACCGATTGGTCTATATGACCGACCAGCATCAGGAAGGTCTAGCGCGTCTGGTGTTCCTGGTCAGCGAGGGCCGGATGGCTGGGATGCTTTCAGGACCTTTCGGTATTGGCAAGTCGTTGACGTTGGATCTGCTGGCTCATCATGCTGGGAAGATCCAGTTGCCTGTGATTCGTATGGATGCGATACCCAGCGGGACGCTGCCCATGGCGCGGTATCTCTTGCGCTTGATCGGCATTGAGGAGATTCCTCAGACCTTGCCCGATGCGCTGATGCTGTTGCAGATTTACTGCCAAAATGCGTCAAATCCTGTACGACGGTTGCTTCTCATCGATGAAGCGCATTATCTGGCCGTGGATGACGGTTATTATTTCGCACATTATTTGTGTAATCTGCGGATTTCAGGAAAAAGTGGTCGACAGGAGCAACCGCTCTTTACGTTGGTCTTGGCGGGTACCGAGAAGTTGCGCCAGACCGTGAACGAGTACGAGTCACTGCGCCGCCGCATCCAACTGGACTGGGTGTTGGCCCCCTTGAATCAGAAACAGTCACTCGAGTATGTCCAGTTCCGTATTCGAGGAGTCTCGGGCGATATGTGGATTTTTTCAGAGGAGGCGTTAACTGAAATTTTCAGGTGGAGTGCCGGGATCCCTCGAAATATCAACCATCTTTGTGATACCGCCCTGATGCTTGGCTATGCTGCACAAGTCTCTCAGATATCGGGAGAGATTATCCGCCAGGCTGCGGTTGATACAGGTCTGGATCAAAGTCAGGCAGTTACGGATGCTCTGAAGGAGACAAAGTCATGAATTTCAATATTCCGATGTCCGACGTCGGCATGATTACTGGTTGTTTGGGCGTATTCTTTCTTTTGATCGCCTTTTACAAGAGTCTGTTTCATTCGCGCAAACGCCCGGAAGAGATCGCGATCGAAGCGATGGAAACCCAACGGAAGCTTGAAAAGGAAGAAGCTCTTCGCGTGAATATTTCTGACCCGTTCGCGCAGACTGCCCTTGAAACGGATGCACAGGAAGCTCCCCGGCTTTCAGAGCCCCAGAAGGCGGATAGCGACGCCAAGCCGTCGCCCGTGTTCTCGGCGTTCCGTCAATTGGCGCCAACAGGCGAGTTGGGCGAAATAACAGTGAAGAATTCAGATCTCTATCAATGGGAGTGATGGCGCTTGCATGTGCAGTCAACAATGGGCGTGTACTATGAAAAACGAAGTCGGAACCAGCGTGTGGACTCTTATAGGTGTCTCGCTTCTGTTCTCGATGCATGTGTGGGCTGCTGAGTTGCCAATCGGGGTGAATTTATCTGGGAAGATCGTTTCGCCCTCGGGCATGACTTCTCCTCAGCTTGGCGCATCTTCTGTTCTTTTTACGTTACCATTCGATCAACCATTCGAACGGGCCTTTTGGGACTTTCCTTTGCATGTTGCCGAAGAGGCAACGACCCTGAGACTCTTCTTCGAAACACACGATCCAATATGCTTAGACGGGTTGACGGTTCACTGCCTGAAAGGAGTCGACTGGGGGTCTGTACAGCCTTCGATCTATCCGTATGGAGAGGGCAAATATGTTGCCATCTGTCCACAAGGCGCTTTTTTGGACGCGCAAAATAACCCGTTCGAGTGGAAGAATGCACATGTGCTCCGGTTGTCTTTTTGGCGGGGAGGGCAAAAGGAACGCAAAGAAGTCAACTGGATTAAGGCGGAATTTGTGTCTGATCCTGTAGCGATTCTGCTTGCGGATTCTGCCATGGCCGCAGGAGAGCTCGTTTTGGCCAAGCAGTGCGTGGAGCGCCTTCAGGTGACCCTCTTCCGGATGGGACTTGGCTCGGCCGTGATTCTTCCCCCGGCAATGACCCCGTCCACCCTGAAACGCTTTTCTGTCCTTATTATTCCGTATGCGACCCACATGACTGAGACGCAGATCAAGGCACTCAAGACCTTTGTCAATAAGGGTGGCAAAATGATGGTTTTTTATCCGTCGGTTCAGGGACTTGCAGATCTCTTGCAGGTGAAGACGTTGCCGTATCGGGCGGCCGATCGCGACGCTTCCTGGGTCGAGATGTGCGTCAACAATTTGAAGCTACGGGTGCCGTCGCCAACGATAAATCTCTTGTCTGCACAACCCACCTCCTCCGGAGAGGTTTTTGCCTACTGGAGAGACAACCGCGGTTTCATCGACCGTTCTCTTCCTGCTGTCGTGGTCACGCCGTCTGGCGCATGGTTTGCTCACTTGCCCCCATTGCCCTCGGTGGCTGCTGTGAATTTTTTTGAGGCGCTCTTCAATAAGGTGATGCCGGGGTTGACGACAATGGAACGGTCGTTTGGGAAAACTTCTGGCGTGGTTGTTCCGCGCGGTGATCCGCCGCGCAGAGGAGTCTGGTTCCATCATCCGGAGTCGCGTCATGAAAAGGGATGGGAGGGAGTCCTGGCCGAACTTACGAAGGTGGGTGTCACGGATGTCTTTGTCCAGCTTCAGGCAGCCGGGACGGTTTTTTTCCCAATCAAAGGGCGCGATGTTGTTTCGGGAAAGGTGCCTCGCCGTGCGGAGGATGGTCTGCAGGCTTTGCTGGCGTCTGCATCCAATCATAAGATCCGTGTCCATGCGTGGATCACCTGTTGGAACTTGGAAGGAAGCGAGCCAGCGCAACAAGCTCTGTTGAAATCCAGCCAGCGATTAATGGCAGATGAAAAGGGGGCTCCCTTGAACTGGCTCTGCCCGTCGCTGCCGGAGAATCGGGCTCTGCTGCTTGATGGCATCAAGGCCTTAGCGTTTCGCGGCGTTCAAGGCATACATCTTGATTATATTCGGTACCCGGAGGCTCAGGGCTGTTACGCCATGGCCACGCGAAAAGCCTTTGAAACTGTTCTGGGGCGTCGGGTCGCTACGTGGCCGCAGGATGTCCTGTCCGGCGGACCGGATAGTGTCGCGTTTGATCGTTTCCGGCAACAGGAGATCACCTCGTTTGTGCAAGAGGTCCGCCAGACACTACAGAAGTCTACTGCGGGATGCGAGCTTTCGGCTGCTGTGTTTCCAACCCCTGATCTTGCACGTTTGCGCGGACAGAATTGGAGTCGATGGGTGAATGAGTCCCTGGTTGACTTTGTCTGCCCAATGATGTATTCGAACACAGGGTATGGGTTTGAGCAGGCGTTGAAGTCTGGCTTAGAGGAGGTCCAGGAGCGCACGCGCGTCTGGCCGGGTATCGGGTATTCAGCGGATGAGAGTCAACTGGATCGCCGTGGCATAGCCGAACAGATCGAAAAGGTCCGGCAGGCGCATGTAGGGGGTGTTGCCTTCTTTGCTTATGATAGCGGATTAGTGGAGATATTGAACTGAGGTCACTATTGTTAGGGGTGACGTTGGAATATACACATTGGAGGGTTTTCTATGGATGATAAGAGATTTACGATTCTTGCGATCGATGATCACTCCGACAACTTGGTAGCCATTCGGGCGTTTCTGGCAGATGCTTTTTCAAATATGACGGTTCTGACCGCCCAGACAGGCGAGGAGGGCATCGCTTGTGCTCGGCAACACCATCCGAGCTTGATCCTGCTGGACATTCTCATGCCGAATATGGACGGCTACGAAGTCTGCAGACGTATGAAGCAAGATCCTGATATTCGGCATATTCCTGTTGTTTTCTTAACCGCACAGAAAGATAATCAGGAGGTTCGTGTCAAGGCCATTGAGTCAGGAGCGGAAGGATTTCTTTCCAAACCGTTTGACGACAAGGAGCTTTCAGCCCAGATTTGTGCGATGTTGAGGCTCAGCGAAGCTAACGAACAGGCGCATGACGAGAAGCTCCTTATGGAGAATCTTGTGGCAAAACGGACACAGCAATTGGAGGATGAGCTCGCTGAGCGTAAAAAGGTCGAGCTTAGTTTGCAGGAGACAAACCTTGAATTGCTGAAGAACAAGGCAACTATCTTGAATGTCCTTGAGGATTTTTCGGTGCAGCGCGATTCGGAAAAAAAGATGGTTGATGCGTTGCGTGTCAACGAAGAGAAATATCGGACGCTATTCACGGAGATGCTGGAAGGGTTTGCCGTGCATGAAATCATCTGCGACGCCGCCGGTGTGCCTACGGATTACCGCTTTCTAAGTGTCAATCCGGCCTTTGAACGTATCACGGGAATAAAGGCAGAAGACATTGTGGGACGCAGAGCTTTGGAGATTCTGCCTGAGACGGATCATATCTGGATCGACATCTATGGCAAAGTGGCATTGACGCGGAACCCCGTCCAATTCGAGCAATACTCAGCAGGATTTAATAAATATTTTGAGGTCAGTGCCTTTTCGCCGGCGCATAAACAGTTCGCCTGTGTTTTTCAGGATGTTACGAAACGTAAGCGGTTACAGGAGGCAGTCGAGAAGCGGATCGTCGGCCTCACGTGTCCCATGAATAAGGACACGGGAGTCACCTTTGAGGAATTGTTTGACTTAAAGGAGATCCAGCGCATCCAGGATGAGTTTGCAAGTGCAACCAACGTGGCATCCATCATCACCCATTTGGATGGAACCCCTATCACGCAGCCCAGCAGGTTTACGCGTTTTTGCCAGGACTTTGTCCGTGCATCCGAAAAAGGGTGTCTGAATTGCCGTAAGTCGGATGTTGCGCTCGGGCGTTTATATCCGGAAGGACCGATTGTTCAACCCTGTCTGAGTGGAGGTTTATGGGAGGCATCAGTCAATATCATCGTGGGTGGGCAGCATATTGCAAACTGGTTGATCGGTCAAGTGCGTGACGGAACCCAAGCAGAAAAAAATGTTCTGACGTATGCACGTGAGCTTGGCTTAAATGAGCAGGCCTTCATGCAGGCATTTTGTGAAGTCCCTGTCATGGCTCAAGAACAATTCAATAAGATTGCGAAGGCCTTGTTTACCTTGGCGAACCAGCTTTCGACGCAGGCGTATATGAACATTCAGCAGGCACGGTTCATCATGGACGAGAAACGTTATATTAAGGAACTCCGCCAGCTCTCCGCCGCGATCGAACAATCCAGCGAAGAGATCGTGATCACCGATGCCTCGGGCATCATCCAGTATGTCAATCCGGCCTTCGTTAAAACGACTGGGTATACACAGAAAGAGGCACTCGGTCAGAACCCACGTATTCTAAAGGGAAATCAGCAAAAGAGTAAGGTCTATGAAGAATTATGGAATACCATTTCTGCAGGCCGGACATGGACGGGACGGTTTATAAACAAACGTAAGGATGGGGTGCTATTTACGGAAGAGGCTGCGATCTCTCCTGTGTGCGACCCAGAAGGACGAATTGTGAACTATGTGGCGGTGAAGCGTGATATCAGTGAGCACATCCGCCTGTCTGAGGAGTTGCAGCAAGCCCAAAAGATGGAGTCGGTCGGACGTCTGGCAGGGGGGGTAGCGCACGATTTTAATAATATGTTGCAAGTGATTATCGGGACCGCCGAACTGGCGATGGAAGAACTCGATCCGTCAAGTTTTCACTATGCAAATTTTAACGAGATCTATAAGGCGGGACGACGTTCAGCCGACTTTACCCAGCAGTTGTTGGCGTTTGCCCGGAAGCAACCGACTATGCCCGTGGTTTTAGATCTTAATCAGACCATTGAAGGCACATTGAAGATGCTTCGACGTTTGATCGGCGAGTCTATCCGAATCGATTTCTGTCCGCATGAGAAATCGGGGAATATCACGATTGATCCCTCCCAGATAGATCAAGTGTTGACCAACCTCTGCGTGAATGCGCGTGATGCGACTCCGGGGACAGGCAATATCCTCATTGAAACCGGTTGTGTAATTCTTGATGAGGCCTTTTGTATGCATCATCACGAGCTCGAACCTGGAGAATATCTCCGCTTGACGGTTCGTGATTATGGTGTCGGTATGGATAGCGAGACGATGGCTCATGTGTTTGAGCCATTCTTTACAACCAAGGAATTTGGAAGGGGTACAGGTCTGGGGCTTTCTACGGTCTATGGGATCGTCAAACAGAATAAGGGACATATTGAAGTCCAGAGTGCTCTAGGTCAGGGCACGACTTTTAATATCTACCTGAGGAAGAAACGCGATGCAGTGCCCGTCGTGAGCGACAAGAAGAATCGGGATGGAACCCAATCGCTAGGATCCGAGGTCATTCTCCTCGCGGAGGATGAAGCGTCGGTCTTGACGATTTGCCGGCGCTATTTAGAGGAATCAGGGTATACAGTCTTGGGGGGGAATACACCGCAAGAAGCATTGAATGTTGCGGAAGCTTATCCAGGAGAGATCCATTTGTTGCTCTCGGATATGGTGATGCCGAATATGAGCGGGCTTGAGCTTCAAAAGCAGTTGATGGTCTCTCGCCCAAGTATGAAGACCTTGTTTATGACGGGCTATACATCGCATAACTTTCGGCAGAAGGACGCATCTGTCAGCGACGTGCAAGTCTTGATGAAACCTTTCTTAATAAAGGATCTCTTGCTGACCGTCAGAAAAGTATTGGATTCCCATTCGGATAAAGTGTCCATGGATGCAGGAAATTGAAAAGGTTCTATCGGGTCGCTCGAGAAAGCTCCTCAGGTCGCTGATCAATACTTCTCAAAAACATTAAGACATTTTTTTGCAAATCGTGAATAGCCGATATCCAAGGGAATGCTTGTATTCCAGAAGGTTATTGATCATTCCGCCTGTCCACCGGCCAGTCCGCCGTCTTGGCCGCCGTAGCCTTGGCGAAGGAGGCAGCTTTAGCGAAAGAGGAAGGCATCGCGAAGGTGGATGTTCATAATTGGATATGCAACTGCTCTTTTTAGGGTTAACAGATATTAAGTTCTAATTTTAATCACATGTTGGGGGGAGGCGTCAGAATGCCAGGTCAAATAACACCGTATCGACGGCTTGAGTTTTTTGCTGTGTCTTGCATGCTTGTCATGCTCTCCGGCATGGCTTTCGGAATAACGACAGAGCAGGCCTGGAGCAACGAGTACGATGAAGCCGTCTTCCAGATCAACCGGCTTAAAACATCCGGGAAGGTCTGGCGTGATCGCCTGGCCACGCAGGCGCTGGACCCGCAGGCTCTGGTGTGTTCCGCAGACAAGGATCCACTCGACGTGGCACTGAGACGCACAGGTGCGCTCCTTCAGTTTTTCAAAAAGAACAACGCATTGCCAGCTTCAGCTATGG
>JBAXCC010000060.1:0-15272 GCA_037141675.1 bacterium
GAGCGCCTTCGAGCTGCTTCATGTTAGCAATGCATGAATTCATCTGAGACATCTTGCGAGATCTCAGGAAGTTCGGTATAGCAATAGCGGCCAGAATGCCGATAATCGCAACCACGATCATAATTTCAACCAGTGTGAAACCCTTACGACTCATTTTCATGATTTATTCCTTTTTAGTGTTTCCTTTTTCCGGCAACGCTGTCGGCTTCTTTTTAATAAGCAACTTGCGTGCCAAGATCAAAATAGAGGTTTTTCGGGTATTGCCTTTTCATTGTCCCAGCAAACATTTCAAAACCTCGGTTCTTCCAAATCCTTTTTCTCACTTCTGCGAACAATATCTCTCGTTTCTGCAAAAATCAACGGGGCAAAACAACCGTCTCTTCATCGGAAAGCTTACGATACAACGTCGCCAGACTGACCTGGAGGGTCTGAGCCGCCTTCTCCTTGTCACCCTGCGTAGATGCCAGGATCTGCTCCATATACTCCTTTTCCTTAGCCTTAAGGAAGCTTTTCAATGAACCATTTGCCATATCCGAACCAGCACCAGCGGACGCTCCCGGAGCCGGATGTGGCTGAGTCGCATTTAACTTAGCCTCCTTGACAACACGGGGCGGGAGCAGATCCGGAGTGATGTCCTCCCCTTCCGTCAGGAAGGTCACCGCATGCTTGATTGCATTCTCAAGTTCGCGGACATTGCCTGGCCAGCAGTAGGCGACCAACACATCTTCAGCCTCCTTCGAAAGAGTCGTCTGAACCTGAGCATGCAGCATTTCAGAATGCAAGAAATGCCTTGCCAACGGAAGAATATCCTCGGGACGATCTCTTAAAGGAGGAATATCCAGCGTGATCACCGCAAACCGATAATAAAGGTCGGCACGGAAGGTGCCCTGCTGGACCAACTGCTCCAGACTGGTATTGCTTGCCGCAATGACACGCACATCCACCGACGTATTTTTAGTCCCACCCACGCGACGCAATTCCTTTTCCTGCAAGACACGCAATAACTTGCCTTGTAATGCTAAAGGCAATGAGGAAATTTCATCCAGAAACAAGGTTCCTCCATTAGCGACCTCAAAGAGACCCTCTTTATCGGATACAGCGCCTGTAAAGGCACCTTTAACATGACCAAACATCTCTGATTCCATTAAATGTTCAGGAATCGAAGCGCAATTAACAGCAACCCATGGTTTATCCTTACGCAGACTCGCCTTATGGAGGGTCCGAGCGATAACCTCCTTGCCCGTGCCACTCTCGCCATTAATCAGAATGGTTGCCCCTGTTGGAGCAACGCGTTCTATCTTCTTGCAGACATCCAACATGGCTAGATTGGTTGCAATCAAATTCTCAAATTGGTAGCGAAGGGGCGTATCCGCATTCACGGTGGCGACGACGCTATTCTTTTGGGCATGTTCGACCGCGCGCCGAACTGTCGCCAGCATCTCGTCCACCTTGAACGGCTTCGTCATATAATCAAATACCCCGGCCCTTGTCGATTCGACAGCCGTCTCAACCGACGAATACGCCGTTAATAGAACAAAGGGGGTCTGAGGCCGTATTGCCTTAATTTCTTTGAACAGCACCATCCCATTCATGGGCTCCATGCGAAGATCACTCAGCACCACATCAAAAATATCTTTCTTAAAGCATTCCAATGCCGCCGGGCCAGCATTGGCTGTCACCACGTCATAACCGTTCGCCTTCAGAATGCTCTGCAATAGCATCAAAATTCGCGCTTCATCATCAACAACTAATATTTTAGCCATCTTGCTATTCCCTTAAAAAAATCTTCTTTATGATAGCAAAATGGAAGGAGAGGCACAACAACGATTTTGCGCAGCAGGGCAGTAGCTCATATTGCACGTAGTATACAACACGCGAGATGGCACGTGTTGGCCACACATGCCATCTCGACTTTACATCAGGTCTCTCGACCTGTGCTTAGCCTCCCACAACTGAGCCCATCTGGAAGATCGGCAGGAACATTGCCACCACAATACCACCGATAACAACGCCCAAGAAGACCATTAGGAAGGGCTCCATTAAAGAGGTCAGCGTGGCCAACATGCTCTCCACCTCATCGTCATACGTATTGGCAACACTTTCCAACATTTCATCCACGCGTCCGCTCTTCTCACCTGCGGCGATCATACGAATCATCAAAATCGGCAGACAAGGCTTCCCCTCCAGGGCTACGCTTAACAAATTGCCCTGTTCAACCCCAGAACGGGCTGAAAGAATAGCATCCTCCATCACCTTATTGCCTAAAGATTTTCCGACAATCTCCATGGAGTCCAGAATGGGAACACCGCTCGTCAACATCTGCGCAAACAAACGACAGAATCGTGAAACTGCAACCTTTTGCAGCAAGGGTCCGAAGATGGGCAGTTTTAATTTAAACTGGTCAAATTTATAGTGCCCAATCGGTGTTGAAACCCACTTTTTGAAGACAAAAATAGACACGACAACAACACCGATGACCATATACCATCTTTGCTTAACAAACTCGCTGATATCCACAAGAAACTGGGTAGGTCCTGGGAGAGCCTTGCCAAATCCAGAGAACATCTCCGCAAACACAGGAACAACAAAGACAATCAAGCCTGAGGCAATCAGCAAGGCCATGCCCAAGATAACGGTCGGATAGGTCATGGCTGACTTCACCTTGCGAATCAGGCGCGCCGAGGAGTCGAGCATGGCGGCGAGTCGTTTTAAGACACCTGCAAACTGGCCGCTCTTTTCACCCGCAGCAACCATGTTCACATACATTTCATCAAAAATTTTAGGAAACATCCTCAACCCGTCAGAAACTGGCGCGCCGCTTTCAATACTTTGGCGCAAACTCTTCAAGACGACTTTAAAGCCTGGGTGCTCGCATTGTTCTTCTAGCGTGCAAATCGAGACCAATACAGACATACCTGCATTCAACATGCTGGCCATCTGCCGTGTAAAAGGAATAAGTTCCTTTTTTAATATCTGGTTAATGCCAACCACTTTTCTTCTCTTTACCGTTACTGCCATAAAAGTCTCCGTGCTATTCAGACCCCGTCACTTCCAATGCTGAACGGAGTGATGTCAATCCGTCCCTTACCTTCATCAGCCCGACATCTTTCAAGGTGATCATCCCCTCCTTGACCGCCATATCGCGGATCGCAGCAGCCGTCCCACCCTTCACGGTAATATCACGGATTTTGTCCGTAACCGTCAACACTTCCATGATTGCACCGCGTCCTTTAAATCCTTGCGTACACTTCGGGCATCCCGGTCCTGGTTCAAAGATGGTCACCCCATCGAAAAAGTCCGGACGAATCGCATTTGCAATGAATACAGCCGGATCAATCGGCCCCATGGGCTTCTTACAAAATTGACAAATCTTACGATACAGACGCTGCGCCTGCGCCAAGATGAGCGAAGAGGCGATCAGGAAGGGCGGCACCTTCATGTCCGTCAGACGGGCAATCACGCCCGAGGCGTCATTCGTATGCAACGTGCTCAACACTAAGTGCCCTGTCAATGCGGCCTTCACCGCAATGTCTGCTGTCTCACCATCACGGATTTCGCCCACCAGCACGATATCCGGATCCTGACGCAACACCGAGCGCAGCACCGAAGCGAACGTCAACCCGACCTGCTGGTTCACATGGACTTGGTTCACGCCATACAGCTGATATTCCACCGGATCTTCGGCAGTCACAATGTTGACGTCTGGCGTATTCAGATCCTGCAAACACGAATAGAGCGTGGTTGTTTTTCCCGACCCCGTCGGCCCGGTCACCAGCAGAATGCCATGGGGTTGTTCAATCGCATGCCTCATGGCCTTAAACGCAAAATCGTCTAATCCTAACGCAGACAAACTCGGAGCCAAATTGGTTTTATCCAGCGTACGCATCACCACCTTTTCACCATGAATCGTGGGCAGGATGCTCACACGAATATCCACTTCCTTTTTCAACGCCTTAACCTTGAAACGGCCATCCTGGGGATTCCGGCGTTCAGCAATATTTAAGTCCGACATGATCTTGATACGGGAGACAATCGCATTGTGCAACGAACGCGGGGGGCTCGGGCGCTCAATCAAGACGCCGTCAATGCGATACCGAAGGCGCGAGCTCTTATCCATTGCCTCAAAATGAATATCACTGGCATTGGTGCGTAACGCCTCTACAAGCATCATATTCACCATTTTGATGACTGGCGCCTCATCTGCGCTCTCCAGACCTTGGTCGATACTCTCTTCCTTCTGAGCATCACTGGAAAACTCAATTTCGGCTTCAGGATTCTTCATGATGCTTTCCATGGCGAGCCCTGGATTCTCCGCATCCTGCTTCGTCTGCGCCCGGTTTAACGCATCAATAACATCTTTCTCAAAAGCCACCAACGGTACAATTTCCAGTTGCGTCAGGCGCTCCATCTCCTCTTGTGCCATTAAGTCAAACGGATCGCCAAAGACAACCGTCAGACGTTTGCCCAGCTTCATCAGCGGCAACGCTTTCAACCGTGTCAGATTGTTAGAAGATGTCAATGCAAGCAATTCCGCCGGTGGCATGAATACCGCCGGCAACTGGATCGGCGGCAAATTGAGATAGGCGGCGACTGCTAACGTCAGCACATCTGGGTCAACCAGCCCCGTTTTGATCAGGTGCTTTTCTAAGGGTGTCTTTCCCGCATCTGTCACAGCCTGTTGCAATTGTTCAGAACTTAAGACCTTGCGTTCAAGCAATGCATTCTGAAAACTTGCATATTGATAATTTTGAGCCATAATGGTTTCAATGTTAAAGCAAATCGCATGCCATTGGCAAGAATATTTAGTGCACTTACTTGTTAATCTTGCAAATCCTCCCTGATCGTGTATTCTTTATTTATTTGTTAAGGAGGTATCATGGCTCAAGTAGACTCTAAAATGGCAGAAGCGATTACTTTTTTTGAAGACATGCTACAGACCATGCCCAAGGACAGGACGGCTTTGGAGTTCCTTGCCGTAGCGTATGAACAGACCAAGCAACACGATAAGCGTCGCGATGTTCTTGTTCGCCTCGTCGATGTCTTGCTCATGGAGAACGATTATAAAAATGCAAAGGCCATTGCCGAGCGTTTAAAAAAATTTCCTGATCACATGCCCTCCATGCTGGCGGTTGAGCGTGTTGCAACGATGACGGAGTTAGAGGACGATAACGAATCACCCTCACAGGCTGGGATTAGCTCTTCTCAAGGGTCTGTTTTTAAGCCAAAGAAGCCAACAAAAGAGTGGCCGATTGATGTTCACTCCATCAGTCACACCGCAGCCTCCGCAGAAATGGACTTGGTCTGGTATTGGCATGACCACGAGGTCCTCCCGAAGGAATTGTGCATGAACATCATGAACGCTTTGACAGAGCGTCCGGTGACCGATACACCGTTACTGATTTCCGCATTGGCGATTCTCGATGAGCAACATCCAGAATATACGGATCCCGTCATGGAAAATCTGCAACGCGCCAGTAATATGCCAACCATACCCATGGAACTTTTCGAACCCACACAAGCGGTCCTGCAGACATTACCTCATGTATTTTGCCATATTAAAGGCGTCTTGCCCTTCACACTGATGGGACATGAACTGCTCGTTGCACTCCTGAACCCGATGAACGAGAACCTCAAGCTAGAGATCCAAGACCGCTCTGGCAGGGTTTGTCACTTCTTCCTGACACGCCCCCAAAGCTGGCAACTGGTCTTTGACAAGATTAGCTCAAGCTGACAAAGGGACGGATCACGGCAATCAACTGATCTCGTGTGTAGGGCTTTCCAAGGAATCCGTCAATCGGCTGTGACGCAAACAGTTCAGCAATCCGTTTTTCACTATAGCCGGAAACGATCACCACGGGGACATCTGATTTCTGTTTCCGTAATAACCCCAGCAACTTGACATTATCCGTATTTTCAATTGTCGCATCCAGCAAAATCAAATTAATCCGTTCGGTATTTTTGCCGAAGACACCCAGCGCATTTCGCTCGTTGACAGCCTCCAGAGAATCAAGACCCAGCGACTTTAAAAGGATACGGGTTGTCTGCAACACGGCACGATCATCTTCAATAATCATGACACACGAACGACCCGTAAAGGCCTTTCTGGGAGTAGTCGTGCCGACATTCGTCTGTATCGCTTCTGCCTCAGTTGGAACCATCTTAGAAACGGGCAGCCACACCCGGAATGTCGTGCCTTTACCGACTTCTGATGAGACAGCAATTGCGCCATTGTGGGCGTCCACAATACCAAAGGCCGTTGCAAGCCCCAGCCCGCGTCCAGATGATTTTGTCGAGAAGAATGGTTCGAAAATGCGTTTCAGTATTTCCTTCGGAATGCCAGTCCCTGTATCGGAGACCTCAAAAATAATCCCTCGTTCGCAGGCTAAGGAGTGCGTACAGAAAAAGTCTCGCTTGTTTTCTTCTGTTACCGCAAACTCATACGTACTGATCTGAACTGCACCCCGCAACCCATTCATAGCTTCCGAAGCGTTCTTTAACAAATTAAGGAGCACCTTCCAGAATTGATGCGGATCCGCATCCACTTTTGGAAGATTTTCGCCTAATTTTAACTCGAGAATCACATTGGACTTCATCACGCGCTGGAGCAGATTCTCCATCGCCAATACAACTTCATTCGGATCCGACCTCTTGAATTTGACCTTATTTTGGCCGGCATACGTCATCAGCTCCTTGGTCAACAGGGACCCTTTTTCAGCAGCCTGAAGGATGGTCCGAATCCCTTCCCGTTCGCTGCTCTCCGGATTTTTCCATGTCACCTCGAGCGTATTGCGGATCACCGTCAACATACTATTCACATCATGTGCGATTCCGGCCGCCAAGGTACCGAGACTTTCGATTTTTTCAACGCGTACAAGATGACCCTCGACCTGCTTTCGATGGGCCGCCTCTTTCTTATCCCTCGTAATATCCTTCAGCAGAACCAATATTTTTTCCGAATTGATTTTACAAACTCTGACCTCAAAATGACGAAACACATCCGATGTCTCACGCAAAGAGATGAACGTCAGTTGGGACTTCCCCGTCCCCAGCGTTTTCAGAATGGCCATTTGCAGATGCTCGTTGTCCTGATCCAGGAAGAAAGGAGGCATCAAACACTCTCCCACGACCAACCCTCGAACAGGCGCAACCAGATCGGGCTGTTTATACATTTTAACAAGCTTGGTTTCCCGATTAAAGAGGCATACGCAATCCGGTATACTGTCAAGAAGAGCGGACTGATAATCCTGTACTTCTGCTAACGCACCCGTCATTTCGGATAACCGTAAAGCCATCTCATCGACACTCTGCACGAATAACCCCATCTCGTCATTTACAGCCCATCTAAGCTTTAGACAGTCGCCTGCATGATAACTCCCATCACTCACCTTATTAACGGCTTCCGTTATTTTTTTTAAGGGAGTGAATATCAGCCGTGCTTGCAGACTGAAGACCAGAATCATACACAAGACACCCATGCTCGCAATTGCAATAACCACGGTCATCCATACAGCAGCGTCCTGTTCAACAAGTCCCCAGCGACAACCTAAATCAAACGTAACCAATAGACAGGCCAAAGCCAGCAGAATAAATAAACCGAAGCGCACGCGCGCATTATTCCACATTTTGACTATGAATAAAGATTTCATACAGTAATTATTAGTACATTATATCCTTAGCGCCTAACCGATTTCAAGCGGAATAGCCTAAAACCGCCATTAATTCTTTTTTTTCTGAGGCAGTTTAAGGCTCATGCTATCAAACTTGACGGTCGCAAACTTATTCGGATCCACGGCCGAGATCGAGAATCCCACCGTATGGTCGGCAGGCAAATCGAGGGCGCATCTCCCGAAAGGTGTCCAGGCGATCCCGTCCGAAGAATAAAGGGCCTCAAATAAGCTGTCACGACGCACGATCATCAGGTATCGCTGCGCAACAATCGGTAGTATATCCTTCTTAATAACGATCGCTTTGTTCTCCGGATTTCTAACTTGGAAGAAGAGCTCGCCATTGCCCAGAAAGCCAAACAATACACAAGGGCATGTAGAAGCATCCGCCCCCTTGACCTGTATACCCGTTACATCCAGTGGATTATTATTAGCCGTGGAAAGGATTCGCGCGGAAAATGCATATTGCTTCGTAGAAACCTTTGACCAGACAAACCGCCCATGGTCATAGCCGTTTCGCCAGGACGCCCATTTGTCAACAGCCACACCTGGGAGCTGAATCATCAATGTTCCCCCAGTCTGCATGGTGCCTCCACTTTTTGCCTGGCCACCAATATTAGTTATTTGCCAGGTCTGTTTGGCTTCGTCTGTAAAATCAGCCCGTGGAGGAAGCAAGGCGGCTGGCTCCTCAGAAAGCGTCCCAAACCTCGCCATGACAAGCCTTTTAAATTCGTCTATCTTCTGCCCGCTCCATTGAAGGCCCTGACCAACAATCGGTTGACGCTTGGCCACGTCATTGACATAGGCGACTGCACGACAATAATACAAATCCCATATCTTATCGCACGGCGGATACTGCACCGCCACAGCCAAAGCCACGCCGAACAGGAGTAGTATGCAAAAAATAATCCTGCCTATTTTTAAAGGCCGTTTTTGGGGGCGGGGCGTCGATACAGGAAGAAGGGAAGAGGGCTCAGGAGCGGGGAGGGATTCTCCGTATAACGAAGCAAACCCGTCGCGGGCATTTGCCTTATCTTCATCCGTCAAAGGCGTTGTTTTATCCTGGCTCGAAGAGGATACTTCCAGTTTTCCGAAAGAGTCAACGCCAGGGTGTACTGCCGAACGTGCATCCAGCAACCTTAACGCTTCCTTCACCTCATACGCAAGAATGTCGCTATTTTGCAGCCGATCCTCTTTTTTGTACTCCAGCATCTTCATCACCATCTTGCAGGTGGCTGGCGAAACATGCGGAGAGACCTCTTCCAATGGCGTAATAGGGGTCTTGTCGATACGAGCCTTGAGCACCTCCTTGGTGCTAACGCCAAAGCTTGGCGCATGTCCAGCTAACAGATGATAAAGCGTAGCACCCAAGCTGAATATGTCACTGCGGGGTGAGTCTTCCTCACCAAGGATCAATTCCGGCGCAATATAATCAGGCGTCCCCATGAGATTGTGGTTACCGTCATACCGAGACATGCCCGTGAGCCCAAAGTCGACCAGTTTTGAGTTTCCATCCCGGTCCATGACAATATTTGCAGGCTTAATATCGCTATGCACAAGCCCTTCGCGATTCAGCGCGGCCAGACCCTCCGCCACATCCCCAACCATCCGAAGAACGACACGTTCGTCAAGATGCCCCTCTTCCAGCACTTTCTTTTCAAAATCTTCGCCCGTCACCAACTCCATGACTAAATAGGGATGTCCGTTCGAAAAACTAAGCGCATACACCTGGGCTACCCGGGGATGGTTCAGCCTGCCCAAGGCACAGGCCTCTTTACGCAACCTCTCACAGGCGTCCGGATCTTCACTATACGAGCCCCGAATTAATTTTATCGCTACTTCGCGGCCCAAACTCTCATCTGTCGCACGATAAATTGTCCCCATTTCTCCTTCGCCTATGTTGCTATGGACAAGGAAGTTAGCCAATCTAACCGCCACAAAAACCTTGCCACCACAGTGCGGACAGGGAATTAAAGAAAGCGAGCGAGCCTCCGTTAACGTCACAAATGATCCACAGTGCGGACAACTGACCTGCTCGATTCGTTCAAATAGAATGCCAGTACTATTTTTATCTACGCCAAGCTTTGGCATAATCGGCAACTTGACTGCCGTATCACGTTGGACTGGACGTATTGTCATGGGCTTATGGGTTTCAGTAGACACAGTTGTAGAATATAAGCACTATTAATGCCAAAGCCTTTAAAAGACGTCAGAGAAACTAAGAGATCTGATCGGGATTACGCACGCGTCGAATAGAGATTAAGTCTACCCCATGACCTTTTTCTTCAACGTCAATTTTATTTAAAGCCGGAAAAATGCAAGCCGGAAAAATATAAACTCTTATTCCTTTTCGGCATGCATTCTGCTATATTAAATGATCCATGAAAGTAAATTTGAATACACTTTTCCTGTTACACGTTCCGCAACTTATCAAGCTGGTGATTCTCTGTGGACTGGTACAAGTCGGAGCTTATTACTTTGTTGGAGCCATGGCCTCCCCGGGCAACTATATCGCTATGCCCCAGCCCGACACAATCCTTTATTGTCAAGCTGCACGTCAAATCACGCTCGGCCAACCCTTTATCTTCACACCGGGTGACAAGCCATCAACAGGAACAACGTCACATCTTTATCCCTTCCTATTAGCCATCCCCTATGCGCTTGGCGCAACAGGCGACTATCTGCTGACCGCCGGCTTCGTCCTAAATGCTGGATTCTATCTCATTTTTCTGGTGTGCTGGGCCATCATCGCAATACGGCTTTGCCAGACACCCCTCTCCCGCGGAGTCGCCTGCCTGCTCTTAGCCCTCAACGGTCAGGCGGCCATCAGCGCCTTTGGCCAAACAGACACGGGGCTGTTCATGGCAGTGAGCGCCGGCCTTTTTGCATCACTGCTTACAGGGCGAGCCAAAACGTTCGCCTGTTTGCTTGTTCTTGCTCCTTGGTGCAGACCAGAAGGCAGCGTTCTGGCCCTGTTTTTCCCTGTCATGCTGATTGCGCGTCGCGTATTCTGGAGAGAATCATCGACTCGGGCTGAATGGGCGACTGCCGTCGCAGGGGTGCTCTCCTTAATTGGCGTGCCGCTCTTTAATCTCTGGCTTACAGGTATCGCCCAATTTCACTCGATCGCCTATAAAGGATACTTCAAACAATACGATTTTCTCCCAGCTATTTTTCTCAGCGCAAAAGACGCCGTTCGCATGCTCCGCGAATTTTTCCTCGGAACGCCTGAAGCCCCGCCCCGCGAATTTTTCTTTTTGCCGCTCTTCGGCGCAATTTTTGGCTGGGTCGGCATCTGGCGTCGTCACTGGCTGAAGCAGGGGACTTGGAAGGAACTCTGGTGGCTTTCGGCAGTGCTCGCAGCTCTGGGCGCGGTCGCCACAAGCGGCTGGCAGAACACGAATATGGACCGTTATCTGGCTTGGGTGTTTCCGATCTGGCTGCTCTATGCCGCAGAGGGTGCGACTTGGCTGACACGCCACATCCATATCGCTTCACGCTTCACCTCTCTTCCCTTATGGGTATTGATTGGCTTTCAGTCGATCACAGCATTCTGGATGTTATCCTGCTTTGATTTCAACAGCCAAGCGACCAATCAGGAATATGAAGCCTTAAAGACACTGAACACCGTGTTGCCCAAGAAAGCCACGGTGGGTTCTTTTATTGCACCCGCGTATACCTTCCCGGATCGCAGGCTCATGCATTTTTGTGGTATTTATTCCCCTGATTTCTTGATTTCAGAGACGGATGTGGTTACCAATCTGGAAAAAGTCAAACATGAACAGGAACTGCGTTTCGATTATTGGTTGCTCGATCCGACAATCGCAGCGTGGCTTGGTCAAAAGACAAATCTCTTTTTAAAAGCAAAAACACCTCTCACCCTTGACTCTGTCTTGATCGCAAAAGCGGATTGGACAGCGCTCAACCTCAGTCTCAATCCGCTCGAACCTTCCTCTCTCCAAACTGATTGGAGAGAGGTTGAACGTATCGACATTGGATACATCAAAGACGAGAAAAGGTGCAATTACTCCGAATTCAGCCGCTTCTACCAAGCCCTATACTATCCTTTCCTAATGACCGGGCAATCCGGCACCAACATGGTCGCCGATGTGGGCCGGGCGATTCTCGGCAGCGAAAGTCTGACCCTCCGTGTAACCCCCAACCAGCCTCTCCGCATCATTATGCGAACAACTCCGACCATGCCCATCAGACTCCGTAACGGCGCATCGCTAGGCACCTATACGTTCAGCTTTAATTCGCCTCTCAAGCTGCGTGTCCACATTGATGACAAAGAAGCGGGCTATTACGAAATTCCCATCAATGAGAAGGCTGATACTTTTTCAGAAATTGTCTTCACGCTACCAGCCGAAGCGATTACACAGCCCAACCCCCGAATGACAATCTTTGGCGACCACGCCTCCTTTGCGTTTTGGTTCTATCAGCCTGCGCAAGCCGACAAATGAGCCCTCGGCCATTGGAACCCCAAAACATCAGATGAATGAAAAAATCAAACAATTAGGCGTTTTGTTAGCATTGTGTATCGCTGTACTTGCCCCTTATCATCGGCTCATTCAGGGGAAAGAAATACCCATCCCTTCTGATATATTTATTTCTGATTTGGCAGATGGCGAATTTCCCATACGTGTTGAGGCCGGAAACATCATCCGTTCTGGCGATCTTCCGTTTTGGACATCAAACATCATGACCGGGGCACCTTTCTCAATCGACCCCCTCTCCATGATTCTGTTCACCGCCTTCCCGCCAGCTTTAGCATTGGGCCTTTTATATGGCATACTCCTGACCCTAACCGCAACCGGAACATACCTGCTGGCGCGACATCTGGGGGCATCTCGGGCCGGTGCTTTTCTCTCAGGATTCTCTTTCGCATGGTCAGGTTTTTTTGTCTGCCAAATGCGACATATTGGAATAATAGGGACGGTTGCATTTTTCCCTTATGCGCTCTATTGCCTTGAAAAAGCCGTGTCACATCTACAGAGCGATGAGAAAAATGTACGACCCTCACAAACCGCCCGCACCCTCTTATGGCTGATGCTGTTCGGAATATGCTTCGGCATGCAAGTACTTGCCGGATTTCCTCAAACAATTTATATTTGCTCCCTTTTCTATGGCCTCCTTGTTTTATTTCGGTTGGGCACGTTGGCATGGGGTCGTTCATTAAAAGCGTTTCTACGGCCAGCCGTAACTCTTGCGATGGGATCTGGAGGCGCCGTATTGCTCGGAACGCTCATGGGCATGATGCTGTTATTGCCGCTTTGGGAGCTTGGCTCCGTCTCCGATCGAGCGGCTGGCATGCGATTCGAAGAAGCAACGGCCTTGCCTTATCCATTGTCCTGCGCCATAACGTTCTTCTGTCCTTATTATCTGGGCGACATTTCCAACCTTAGTTTCACCTTCCTGAAAACAGCGCTCTTTTGGGAAGTATATGGTTATGCAGGTATGTTCACCCTGTTACTCGCATGTCTCGCGATGGGGGCAGGACTGTTCCGTCTCATCAGAAGTCGAAAAAGGCTGGATCAAGACGTCCACACACAGGACATAAAGACCGGGCCACTCCTTTTTTGGATCATGGTTTGCCTCTTATCCTTTTGCATGGTCTTGGGGCCCCTCACCCCTTTTTACCGGCTGGCTTTTGACCTGCTGCCCGGGTTTTCTTCTTTTAGATTTCCTACGCGATTCCTTTTTGTCACGGTGCTGGCAATCACACTCCTTGGCGGACTTGGACTCACGTGGCTTCAAACCGTCATCTCGCGTTTTATTCCATCACACGCAACGCAGCGCAATCGACTTTTTGTAGGAGTCTTGTTTGTCGGCCTTACAATCTTCGACTTGGTTTATCATAATCAGCGCCAGAACCCTATGGCAGAAAGCCGGACATGGCTTGCCGTGCCGGAGTCAGCCCAAGCCATCCGGAAACAGCTCAACCCCGGCAGAGTTTATTCGCCGGATGCAAGTAATCACCACAAAAGAACAGTCCTGCTCGCAAAGGGGTGGGCCGGGGATTTGTCCCCTTATTATCTCCATCGTAATCTGCTTCAGCCTAACTCAAATTTGCTATATGGTTTCCCGTCTTTAAATGCATATTCGGGTCTTTCGCCTCGCTGGGTCGTAGACATCATTGGAGACCACAATCGCTACGGGCTTCTCCTTGAACTTCGGGCACAGCATGCAGACCAGGCCTATTACCAATGGCTACAGACTCTCTCGGCTCAATGGCTGCTCTTTCCCAATCCCCAGGATTCCCCGTTTCTGGTTTATAAGGGACAACCATCCCCGGTATGTCACCTGTATCAGTTACCAGACTCCCTGCCACGTGCACGATTTGCCAAACAACTCTTGCGGATCGAAACAGTTGAGGCCATTAAGAAAAAAATGTTGGAAGGGACACTCGACCCCAGGGCAACAACCCTCTTGCATTCCGAACAAGATTTTAAGACCGTCAAAGAGACGCTTGTGTTGTGGGCGAAAACAAATCATGTCTCATCCCTTACAAATGCCTTAGCAACCATTACGGTTGATCGCGCAACTGAAGTCGTTATCGAGGCTGACTCCAAACAAGGCGGGTTTCTTGTCCTTGCAGACACCTATTATCCAGGGTGGACGGCAACGATCAACGACGCGAAAACGCCGATCATGCGCGCCAACCTGATGCACCGGGGCGTACTTGTCCCTCCAGGAAAACAGACTATTACCTTCCGTTATCAGCCTTGGACCTTACGCTGGGGCATCATACTTTCTTTTCTTGGTTTTCTTTCCCTCCTCTCACTAATCTGTTACTTTTATCAAAAGACAAAGGAGCAACCATTATGAAAGCGGTTATCTTAGCTGGTGGCATGGGGACTCGTATCTCCGAAGAATCGCATCTGAAACCCAAGCCCATGATCGAGATTGGAGGGTTTCCCATTCTCTGGCATATCATGAAGATCTATCACTCATACGGTGTGAACGATTTCATCATCTGCCTCGGATACAAGGGCTCGATCATTAAGGACTTCTTCAAGAATTACGCACTCTATACCTCCGATGTTACCTTCGACATGCGAAAAGACAAGCTGATCGTGCATCACCAGCACAGCGAAGATTGGAGCGTGACCTTGGTGGATACCGGCCTAAATTCGCTCACGGGCGGAAGGCTGAAACGCGTCGCCGAATATTTAGATGACGAACCCTTTCACTTTACGTATGGCGACGGCGTCGCCGATATCGACATCAAGAAACTGACCGCATTCCACAAAAAAAGCAAGAAATTGGTTACCCTCACCGCTGTACAACCTCCCGGCCGATATGGCGCTATCGAGACAAATGACTCCGGATTGGTTACCGTATTCCAAGAAAAACCGCTGGGCGATGGGGCGTGGATCAACGGTGGTTTCTTCGTAGTGAACCCCAAAGCTATTGAACACATCGAGAGCGATGTCACAAACTGGGAAGCGCATACACTTCCCAAAATCGTCAAGGAAAACCAGCTAGCCGCATTTGAACATCGTGGCTTCTGGGCCGCCATGGATACCCTCCGCGATAAAGTCAACCTCGAAGCACACTGGGAAAAAGGCGATGCTCCTTGGAAGGTCTGGAAGGATTGAAAGAAGT
>JBAXCC010000061.1:0-15009 GCA_037141675.1 bacterium
CCGCAGGTTTTGCATCACCCAACTGCGCTTTGATCTTTTTCGCTGCTGCTTCGCCAGCGGCAAAAGCATTCTTGTCCGTGGTCAGCGCGGTATTGACCTTCATTTGCGCCTGCACACACATTGCGACCATCATCCCTGCAACAATCATCATCTTCTTCATAACCTGTTTCCCTTTCTTACTTAGTGAATCGACGAACAACATCCAAAGATACTCCACGCATCATAAAGCTCAGCCTGTATGCCCATCCATGCATTGCTGCGCTTTGCACAGGCTGGACGATTCATGCGCTCACCCAAGTCACGAATCTTGCCATCTGAGTCCTGGACGATGAGGGAGAAATAAAACTCGCGCCCGGCATCAAAACGGATACCTTCTACAGCCTCCATGGGCAATTCGATTTCACAGATTGTGACGCCCTTATCCGTGGCAGAGAGACTTTTTGCTGCGACTGACTTTTTAATAAGCTTACTGTCTTCGATTGTCAGCTCGGAGGTCTTGCCTTGCGCATCTGTCTCAAACTCGTGGTAGACCTTTGTCCCGTTTTTCTTGATAAAGCCGAACCCATACTGAAGCGCTTTCAACCCGCCTTCCAACTCGACCGCCAAATAAAGGTTCTCTTCATTCCAGAACATCCGCAGCACTATATTTTTGCCATCGGTCTTCCAGTCCAGAGGAATGCCATCCTGCCACAGCTTGTCAGGTTTCGCGTCAATCGCAATCTTGCCATACGGTGCGCTGGCCACACAAACCGTCTGTTGCTGAGCCTTCCCGTCAATGGTGACCCCGAAAGTATAACGATTCGCCTTATTTTCAGCAGCTTTTACAACACGAAATGGGGCCTTTGCCCCTTCGATATTCACCGTGGCAGGATCAATCGTCCAACCATCAGGAGGCGTTAACGCCACCGCCCCTTTCCAGTCGCCATACACATCGACTGCGCCCAACGGACCTGTCGAGGGATTGACCGTAAAATTGCGAACCTTCACTTCCGCCCCATGCACAAGAGCAATCAGCAGGGTCGAAAAAAGAGCAAAACTTGTTATTCCGCGTTTCATTTTCCAGCACCGTCCTTCGTGAATCCGATGGGCAATCCGAGCTTAGGCCATACGAGCGAGCCTTTAGCTTGCTCGGGCGCATCCTGATAGGAGCCATAGAAGACACTGTTGCAGTCAAGCCAGCAGGTGATACGACGCATCTCTTCAGGCGAAAGCTTAACACCTTTATGGCCGCCGGAAAGCATTTTGTAAAGGTTGCTCTTGAATGCCCCAATCTCTCCAGGAATGGAGTATTGAAGCTCCTTATGCTGTTCCATGATGCCGTTTCCCCCGCACATCGACCAAGCGATACTATCGGCCTTAGCATGGCCCTTTGTCAGAGCAGAATAGGATTCTGACCACCCACGCTTATCGCCCGATACCGCACGAAGGCTGGGAACCTGCTTTTTACCTTTAGCTCGATTCTCTTCATGACAGGTTACGCAGTTCTTATCGAGTACTGGCTGTACAAGTCTTGGGAACGTAATCGGGAAGGTCCCAGTTCCTTCAGACTTCAGTGTAGACGGAGGACGCATAAACGCTTTCGGCATCTTCCCTTCACGCAAGGAACCCGTATGTTTCGGTTCGTGACATCCGACGCACGACATCTTTTCACCTGGATGCACATACGTACCGGAGCGCATGCTCTGAACAGCCATCCCCTTTTCATCCAGCACCTGCATGTAAAATTCGCATCCTGCAGGCATCGTAAAATAGACACTTCCGTCATCCTCAACCGGCACAGTTCCGAGTGAGCCACGAGCGAGCGATTGATCGGCAACTCCAACTTTCGGATCGTTGGCCTCATACGTATCTTTCGGAAAGACGACAACGACGCGAATCTCCTTCAATTTTCGTCCCGTTGGCCAGGGCAATATTGACTGGTAAACATCGTTGATGGCGACTTCGCCAGTAGTCGGCATAGGCTTGCCTGCCGGACGGTCAGCCTTGGCCAACTTCGAATCATTCTGCAACACAGGCGGACGCTTGCGCGGCACAAAGGGAATCGGATGCAAAGCGCTCATGCCCTCCTCACGGTAGAGAAGTTCCTTGTTCCCCCACATATCGCAGAGGTAAATACCATACGACTCGTCTCCACTGCGTGCATAGACAGCAAGGTAGTATTTCTCAGATAAAGGCCAAGGCGTTCCAAGCGGCTCAATATAGGAGGTACGACTTTTATTTCGTGTCACCCTGCCAATGCTCATCGGCTTCCCAGGCAAGTCTTCTGATTCAGGGAAGAAATATTCCGGCGTCACGCGCTTGACCTGGTTCATTTCGTTATCATCGGACTCGCGAGGGTCAACCAGGACCATGGATCCGTATGCCTGTCCATGATGCGCGGCAGCCGTCGCCATATACAGAGGCGAATTGGGGATAGCCCGAATATTCATCTCCATCCAAGGCCTCATCTCACGTTTACGAGGATAATTGCCATGGAACGCGCGCGGATTGCGTCCATCCGGGAAACAGAGCCACGGATGATGGGCAACGTCTGAATCACGATCAACATAGTCCCACCGCGTATAGACAATCATCCCGCTATTATCCACACTCGGATGCCATTCGGTGGTCTCATGATAACTGAACCGGACAATGTCGCTCCCATCCCCCATCATCCCATACAAGATCGTACATGGCACAGCGCGTCCGCTACAACGCGTCTGTCCAGCATCGCGCTCGGAAACGAACACAATGCGACCATTGGGCAACCAGGCAGGATGCGTATCATTCCACAGTGTGTCAGTGAGTTGCTTCAGGTCACTGCCATCCACATTGGCACTGAAAATATGGAACGCGCTCTCCTTCTTCCAGTAGTAATGCTTTGCATGAGCTGGCTGACCGCCTGATTTTCTCGGACCTGCGGGCTGATCTGTCCAATCCCAGTCATCCGGGATAATCGGATACCGACTGCTATTGATCGACGAAGACTTCCGTCCTTCAACTTCGAGATTCACCACAGGGTCGGCAACCTCCGCCACATGCTCCTTGCCGGAAGCCTTCACCTTCTGATTTTTGTCAACGCCCCACTCAGCCTCTGTGTAGGAAAAGACAATGCGTGAAGCATCATAATCTAAATCAAGTCCGACAAACGATCCCTCATCGCCAAGTGTCTTCCCTTGTAAACGACCGCTCACCACAGGCTTAGAGAGCACATTTCGCGCAGTCGGCTTGTCGCTAAAGGGATTCTCCAGAACAAAGATGCCGCCTCCCTTGATCTGGTTGAATCCAAGATATTGGTCAATCATGTGATTCTCACCACGCGAAACCGTTTTACCATTGGAACTCATCTTGTCAAACGGCTTATTGTGCTTCTGAAAAACGATGCTTTTGAAACTCAGCAATGGATTTTTAAAAGCAAGTGCTCGACGAATAGCGACAACGCTCGTGAAACTTGCTTCGTCGTTCTCGCCTGTCGCGCACGCCGCCTGCAACGCGTCCAGTGCAGCCTTTTCCTTCGACACATCGACACCTGCCGTAGCGAGATCCTTTGCAAGTGCCAATGCCTGCTTAAGCGCCACCATCGCGGGATACTTTTCCGTGGCCGGCAACATGACTTCAGGAGTAATGCTCTCTTTTTGGAGCCGCGTCACGTCCCATACCTTAGATTCAGCCATCACGCGTTTAAGCTCTGCATACTCCGCCTGAGTCTCTGTAATGGCAAGGGCCTGCATCGCCCCCAACAAAGCAACCCCGATGACGCAACTAAAATACGACCTTCTATTATTCATTCGAGAGCCCCTATCTATCGAGATAATGACGTTTTAAAGATTCATACAGTGTACTAAACTTGGAAAAGAGCTTCAATCCCTCATTTGTTCGGGACTCTCCCTTTTTCCAGGGATGGCCAAAGTGATCGCCAATAGTGTTGATCTGTTTTGAACGGATCAAAGTTGTCTTTCGCACTATCAAACGTGCTGGGAAGCACTCCAAAGCGTTTCATTTCGCGAATGTAATCTTTATTGGGTTTCCAGCCTTGCATGCCCCATCCAGGTCGATCCGTAAAAACCTTCTGCGCCCTCTGGATACACGCCAACGCAAACTGATAGTCGGGATCATTTTTATCTTTAAATATCGCATGCCCATGATGCTCAAGCCCTCCGGCAGCCTTTGCGAGAGGCACACGTAGGAACGCGGACTGTTCAGGATTGGACAAATCCACAAGCTGGGTGATGTCAAAAAAGCGGGCAGGATCATTTGTCGTGGTCAACCGTTCATACGCGGCAAGGGGACGTCCCCATGTTTTTGACTCCTTCGCGCGGCGTATGTGATCATTGAAGGGGATGCCATTAACATTTCGATCGGCTTCATTCTTATGACAGGAAGCGCAACGCTTATTCGCCACTGTGTGAATACCATGACCTGCATGTCCCCAAGCCACCCCGTAATAATCCTGTTCATCCTCATTTCGGATGCCAGCACAACTTCCGGCATAGAGGGCCCCTGATTCAATCCAGAGCCAGACGGTGCGCCAATCTTTTTCAGAAACCTTTGTCCCCTTATGACCGTTGCGCATGTACGTCAGCAAAGGACTAGCCGAACTGCCGACGGATCGCGGCGCACGATTCCCCAAGCCATTCGCGCCATCCACCACGAGACGACGCAACAGCAAGGCCATGTACGACTTTGAAAAGCGTACAGTAAGGCCAGCGGAAAGATCCATTCGCCCTGCTCGCTTTTCAGCGTTGTGACATGTAACACAATTACGGTCTAACACAGACTGGATGTCGCGTTGATAGTCAAAGACGTCTGGAAACCCATCGAATGGCTGAATCCGCGAAGGTGGACGGTGCAACGCCAAAAGCGTTGGAGGCGCCGGCCGCGCATCTGCCGTGCTGTTTCGCTCTTCATGGCAGCCGACACAGGTATAGCTTTCGCCCGGCATGAGATTGCAGAAACTGTTCATACGCTTCACAGACAGGTCATCCTTGTCGAGCGCCACAAAAAAGATCGGCCGCCCCGCTGGTGCCATAAAGGATGCACTGCCATCCGCTTCGACAGGAACCGTACCCAGCACACGTTCAAGATTGAATGTCCCCAGATTCGATGTCAGATCCATACCGCCGCTGAAATTAGCGGGCTTTGGAAGGACCTCCAACACCAACAATTTTTTGATATCCCCTGGATTAACGCCAACCATGTTTCGCCCCATATAAACATTTTGGAGGACGAATTGACCATCCGTCGAGGTCGGGTTTGGGAAACGCTCTGGCACAACCTTTTCACGAGGGCGTGGCAATAACGGACGCGGCTCATGAACATTAAGTTCAGGGTCTGTGTAAAGTGCAATCTCCTGTCCAGTCCTGTCCATCAAAAGTATGCTTTTCCCAGACGCCATCAGGAAGAGGTCTTTTGACAACGGATAAGGGTCACGTATATCATGCCGCTTGCCGATGCGTATTGCCGACTCCTTACAGTCCGGCCCCCGCAACGGCGAAACAATCGTTGGGGGTCCACGATGTTCATTAGCTCCGTGCCCAGGCGAAAAGCTCGCAATCACCTCCTGCGTATCCGGAATAGCCTGTGGATCGAGCATCGCGATCCATGAGTGCATATTGCCATAATAAACATTTACCGCCGTGCCGTCCGGATTCATCGTCCACAGCGCATGATATTCAACTTGTGAACGATCCACATACTCCCAGCGCATGAAAAGAATGCGGCCATCCGGCAATACGCAGGGCGTATTATCATGTTCGATATTTGCCGAAAGCTGTTTGATTCCAGAACCGTCCGCGTTACACCGATGCAAAACACCGACTTGCGTATACCAGCATCCAACCCAGCGTTTGCACCGCGTTGAGACAAAGACAATACCGCCGTCGGGCAACCAGCACGCTTCATAATCATCCCACCTCCCAGAAGTGATCTGGCGCAGGTTTGAACCGTCCGACTGAATCGTGTATAGATTAAAATAATCTGTACCAGCCGGTCGATATGAAAACAAGATGGTCTGGCCATCATAATGGACGGCAGGGTCGCGGATTCCCCCGCCCTGCGCATCAAAAATGACGCTCTTTTCCTTTGTCGCAACCTGATAGCGATAGAGAACACTTCGATCCGGCTTCCCGTTGCCACAGTATGCCTTGGTATTCTCATTGGTACTGTAATAGCCAATATTCGCATACCAGTGCCCATCGTTATACGGCAGGCGCGTACAAAATACTAGGCTTAAATCTTTTGGGATAGCATCCTGCAAACTCTCGGCAGGGAGTGGGGCAGCAGCTGCTGCCACAAAAACAAAAACAACTAATGCCTGAACGTTCAGGATAGCTTTAAAATTAAACATGCACTTTTCCCCTGTTATCTATGGCGCTATTATGCACGCTCCTCGCTCAGGAGTCCAGTCAAAACCCGAACGTAAGCAGATCAACCGACCCTTTGAAAACGAGCTTCTCCCCGATATGTTAGTCAAACGTTCAGCGTAGTCGAGCTATCTATACTATTATGCCTCTTTAAACTCATTCTCATAATCAATCTGGAATCGTTCACGCGAATCCCAATTTAAACTCAGAAAGTGTTGACCCGAGGGATCAAACGGGCAATATATGCTAGGGGAAACCCGAAACCCAAAGCGTGCATAATAACTCGGAGGCCCTAAAACAAATATGGGGGTTCCGTGGATTCTCGGGTCTTTCAATCCATCAACAATTATCTTCGTTCCTAACCCCTGCCTCTGATGACCAGGGTCAACCGCAACCGGTGCGAGATGCCATCCGATGTGGGCTCCTCGACGGTAGGCTTTTGAAAAGGCACTATACGCGATAAGTCTGTCCTCTTTATAAACAGTCTTTTCAACAATTTCGCGATTCGCACGATGTAATGCATGCACAAGGCACGATTCATACTTGTTCGGCTTAAACGCTATATCCAACAATCCCAAGATATCTCTAAGTTCGTTCATCGCAATTTACATACTACGATTTAATGTCCTATTAGTCCATGCAGCAAGAACCGCTGCATACAGATAACTGTCAAAACAAACCAACACGTTTTTATGCTACCCCATCCATGCATAGTTGTCAATACAGGGCTTGGTTTTGGCTCGCTTTTCACATTCAATATGTGTCCATCTTTTACTCCTCACTGCCAGCTCATTTATGGTATCATTTGAAAATTGAACAGTGACATCATCCTGAAAATACTAGGAAACGGACGCATGCAACACATCAGACCATCCACTCATATATGTTTATTACTCTTAGGCACATGTCTGCTCCTCCCGGCCAACTGGGGCCATGCGGCTACGCAGCCTTTTTCATCTGACGTACTGTCGTATAATCTTCGACTTGGATCGCAAGGGTTTGACGGAAACTATCAGTTCACGACGAATAAAATTAATATTGAAAGTGCACGTCACCTGCTCAGGATGGGAAGCGACATCGTCAAACTTCGTCTCCACCCTAAACCGGACAAGCAGTCTACCTATAGCACGTTGGTGGAGGCCGCCAACAATTACCCGGAGTACACACGCATCCTCGATATGCCATTTCGGCACTACTTTTTTTGGACCGGCAGCGCCCTGAAAGATGGCGACTGGTGGAAAAGAGGGCCCCACGCCGAGCATGAAAAAGAGACATACACGGAAATGTATGAACTCACAAAAAACATGCTAACCCGCTACAACAACAGCGGGAAAAAATTCTATTTTGGAAACTGGGAAGGGGACTGGCTGCTAATGGGGACGGGCAACACCCCTGAAAAGAGGAACCCGACACAGGAAGCGATAGAAGGGATGACCGCATGGCTCAATGCACGCCAGAGTGGTGTGGATGATGCGACGCGTGACACACCGCATCAAAACGTGGCGGTCTTCTTTTACGTCGAAATCAACCGTGTACGCGATGCGATGCGCACCCAGACCGCCTGTACAAACCGACTGGTAAATACCGTACTCCCTCGTATTAAAAATCTCGATTATGTCTCCTACTCTTCCTACGATGCGCAATCATTGAACGATGCTGAATTCGTGAAAACTATGAATTACATCGAGGCGCATATATGTACAAATAAAAATTCTAAACTGTCGGGCAAACGTCTTTTCATTGGCGAATACGGCTTCGGGAGCAAAACTCCTGAGGAACAATTAGAACCGACGCGTACCTACATGATGAGAGCACTACGTTGGGGTGTCCCCTTCATGCTTTTCTGGCAAGTCTACAACAACGAACCCAACAGGCACTTTTGCCTCGTCGATGAACAGGGTGCAGACACCCCCTGCTTCCTGCTTCATGCGGATTCCCTCGTACGTGCACGAAGGGAGGTGGCCCATTTTAAAGAAAAACTCGGGCGTTTGCCCACGGATCATGAGTATACCGCCATCCTTCTTAACATTCTGGAGCAGCAGGCAAACAATCCTCATTTCCAGACTCGCATTCCACCCCAAAAAACGGTAAAGTAATTTCCTTATGAGTGGACAGTTATTTTTGATATGTGGCGATGATGAGTACCTCGTCCAAGCAGCAGCGCAGGAACGGCTCAACACCATTGTGCCTGAAGCTGATCGGACGTTTGGCCTCGATATTATTGCCGGCCGTTGCGATAACGGAGACCAGGTTGCAAAGGCTGTGCAGTCCTGCATGGAATCCGTGCAGATGCCCGGCTTTGCCACCTCCAAAGCGACCTGGTTGCAGGAAGCCAACTTCCTGACCGGTGGCGGTCGCTCCTCGGAAAGCATACAGGCAAAAGAAGCTGTTGCAAAATTTAGCGAGTGG
Organism: bacterium; assembly: GCA_037141675.1. GTDB lineage: Bacteria > Verrucomicrobiota > Kiritimatiellia > RFP12 > UBA1067 > CAIZQW01. The sequence goes on from JBAXCC010000061.1 coordinate 8,751, forward strand.
ATTGCTGCTGGCTTCCAGCCTGGACAGCATTTGATCATTACGACCTCAAAGGTTCTCAAGTCCTCGCTCCTTTTCAAAGCCTGCCAGCATAACGGCGAGGTTATTGATTTCGGATCAGGCTTAAAACCCTATGAACGAGCTCAGCAGGCTGGTGAGCGTCTCGAAATCCTCTTGAAACAAGTGGGTATCGAGATGGATGCAAATGCACGCACCGAGTTTCTCTCTCGCGTCGGCTTTGATACACGCCTCTTGATGCAGGAACTGGAAAAACTGAGCGTCTATCTGTCGCCTTCTGTCATCGCAACGATCAAGGATATTCGCGAAATCACATCCATTGGACGTGAAGCAGAAGCATGGGATGTGCTCGATGCGATCGGCAATCGTGACCCCAAAGCGCTCGTCCTTTCACTTCATGCTGTAAGCGGGCAGAAGGGCATCGGAATCATGCTCGCGGCCATGCTGGAAAAGACCGTCCGCGATTTAATAATCTTGCGCGAGGCCATTGATCGAAAATGGGTCTTCTCCAGCGGATGGTCCACACATATCACCGCTGAAGCAAATATCATGCTGAGCAACCTCCCGGTTAACCCGAAAAGTATGCCCGCATGGTCAGTCAGAAAAAAAGTCCCGCACGCACAGAATTATACGGTTGCGGAGTTACGCGCTGCACGTTTCCGATTGTTGAACATGCGCGAAAAAATGGTCTCAACAGGACTTCCTGAAATGCTACTCCTGGAGTCCACACTGCTCCGCATTATTGGAAAACCCAAGCAAGCGCCCGGGGCGGCGGCCAAACTTGAGCGTTAAGAGTTGGGCGTTGAGCGTTAAGCGTTCAAACTTTTAACTCTCAACGTTTAACGCTTAACTCTTAATTTAAGAAGTTACTCCTCAGTATATTCCAGTTCCGCTGGCGGCTGGCATCCCTACTTCAACACTTTTCGAAGGCGCTTCATCGCCTCTTCAACATTCTCGCGATTATTGAATGCGCTGATACGGATATATCCCTGACCGCAGCGGCCGAAACCGGCACCCGGTGTAGTCACGATTTGCGCACGCTTGAGAAGCATGTCAAAGAATTTCCACGAGTCTTTCTGGACATTCACCCAAATATATGGGCTATTATCGCCACCCGTAACCACGTAACCCAAATCCTTCAGCGTTGCGCGAATGATTGCGGCATTTTGGAGATAAAAGTCAATCAACGCCTTAGCCTGCTGCTTGCCTGCCGGGGAGTAGACTGCTTCCGCAGCACGTTGGATGGGATAGGACACGCCATTGAACTTCGTCGTGTGGCGGCGATTCCACATCGCGTGCAACGAAACAGCTTCGCCCTTCTTGGTATAGCCCATCAGCGTCTTCGGAACAACAGTGAACGCACAACGCGTACCCGTGAAACCCGCCGTCTTCGAGAAGCTACGGAACTCGATGGCAACATCACGCGCGCCTTCAATCTCATAGATGCTGTGCGGCAATTCAGGATTGCGAATAAAGGCTTCATAGGCCGCATCGAACAGAATCAGCGCCTTATTCGCCTTTGCATAATCAACCCACGACTTGAGCTGTTCACGTGTTGCTGTCGCGCCTGTCGGGTTATTCGGGAAGCAGAGATAGATCACGTCAACGGGTTGCGTCGGCAAATCTGGAACGAAACCATTCGCCTGCGTACAGTCCAGATAGACAAACCCTTTATAGCGACCCTTTGTATTTTTTCCGGTACGGCCTGCCATCACATTTGTATCCACGTAAACAGGATATACAGGGTCTGGAATAGCGATCGTTAACTTATCCGCAAAAAGCTCTTGAATATTGGCTGTATCGCATTTGGCACCATCACTCACAAAAATTTCATCGGCCGCCACATTCGCACCACGTGACTGAAAATCATTAACCGCGAGTGTCTCGCGCAGAAAGTCATACCCCTGCTCTGGACCATAACCGCGAAACGTTGAACGTGAGGCCATTTCGTCGACGGCCTTGTGCATGGCCTCGATACAGGCCTGAGGCAACGGTTCAGTAACATCACCAATACCCAGACGAATAACCTTCTTGTCTGGATGTTCACCCTGATACGTCTTCACGCGCTTCGCGATCTCAGAGAAGAGATACGACGCTTGTAACTTAGCGTAATTTTCGTTAATTCTAATCATGATGTTTTTTCTCCTGCTGATGATTTGCTCACTGGATCAAGGATCCATCGTCCATTATACCAGAACCACTGCTCAGGATTACGTTGAATAGCGGCATCCAACGTTTTCATCACCGACGCTGTCATGCGTTGAATCTCCTGAGTCTTGTCACCTGCTGGGTCTGGATAGAGCGGATCAAAATAGACGAATTCATGTTTAGTCCATCCCTTCCGCATGAAGACAGCTGGAACAATCGGCACATTAGCCGCAAGGGCAAAAGCCGCCATACCACGTCCCACATTCGCTTCACCACCCAGGAATGGAACAGCAAGGTCTTCCCTTCGCATACGGACATCCGGCAATATCGCAAACACCTGACCATCCTTCAAATTTCGAATGACTTGTTTCAGAACACTGCCTTCACGTTCCAACATCCTGATGCCTTTTTCGCGTTGCCGCATAATCCAACCATTAATATATGGATTCCTCTGCCGAGCTGCAATGCTGAATATTTTAAGTCCGTTGTAGCTGCAGGCCCACCCCGCCATGTCCCAATTGCCCATGTGCGGCACAGCAAAGATAATGCCTCCATGCTTTGCGACCAGCGCTTTGGCAAGAGGCATTTTCTCCTCAAATCCAATCACATGATGATTCACCCACTCTTTAGTGATATGCGACGCCCGCATCATCTCGACTACATTAAAGGCAATGTTTCGTAACGAAATCCAAGCAATCCGCTTGACCTCCTTTTCGGGCATGTCCTCCCCGAATACGGCGCGAATACGGCGAGTAACCACTTTTCGTTTCATGCGCACCACATGAAACAAAAATGCAGCAACCAGCCAAGCAATCACCAAAAGCAAAAAATAGGGAAGAATGTTCACCAAGCCTGCAAACATTAACAACATCCCGTACTGGAGTCTGTTCTCTAAGTTTTTAAACATAAAAATAGCTTATAACGATAGCACAACTATCATAAATTTTCGAGTACAGATTTCTGCTTTCTCAAAAAAACAGTAATTTGTAGATATATTTGAAGATTTTTTATGTGCATATGATGTTCAAAAATCTCAGGTGGCGGCTTAACGGGATTAAGGATCTAATGCTCCATCATAGACATCTATTTTTTCGAGAAGAGGAATAGAACTTAAAATATATTCATGGACAGGCTTACAAGGCGCCATGCCTGTATCTTCCATTAATCGCGTATTATCAAAAACTTGACCAAGTTGCATAAACTCAATGTAGGGTTCAAGCCCCGCAAATAAAACACGCAGTTTCCCTTTGTCTTCAAAAATAACATCCCAATAGTTGAGGTATTCGGGGTATAAATAAAGTTCAGCTTTTGATTGAAGACGATTCTTCGCCCAGTTTTTCATCTGGCTGATTAACGCATGATCGACAAATTTAAAGTCAGGCTTGTCTAGAAAATACGGGGCGAGTGCTTTTGCACATTTGAGGATACTCGATTTCGAAGCATTGCCGGACGAGATATGATAAACATTGTATTGACGCTTGGCCAATAACAAGGCAACGATAGCTTGGGCTACATAATCAATCGAAACAACATCCACTTCGATATTGGGTTGAAGGGGAAGCAATCTAATTAAATTGCAGGTGGCCAAAGCCCACAAGATAACATAGGATCGAGGGATCCACATTCTGCTATCACCCATAATAATGGAAGGACGGAGAATTAAAATCTTATCTTCGGGCAAATGAGCATGAAGTAAAAGTTCGCCTCTTAGTTTAGTGTCGGTATATTTAACAAAATGCTTAGCGGAACGATTAGGAGAGTCGGTTTCCAGTAGTAATCTATTTTTAACATCGTTTCCGCAACCGCAGATAGTTGCCGTACCAATATATGCGAATGTTTTGAGATTAGGCAGCGTTTTGCTCCACTCAATCACTTTTAATAACCCACCAATATTTACGCGCTCAACGAGATCGTCCTTCATTCTGGAAAAGGACGTATTGGCCGCCGCATGAATGATGGTGTCTACGCAATGAAGCTGGTCATTGCTTTTTAGATCCTCAAGAAAGGTGTCATCCAGTAAATCGCCAACAACGGGAACGATAACTTTATCATCAAACAAATCATGATGAAAATCAAAGACCTTCTTGACCCTGAGTATTCCCTCATCCTGACTTTTAGCGCGAACAAGACAAAAAATCTTTTCAATCTGTTCCTTTTTCGAGAGCTCGACTAAAACTTCACCCCCAACAAAACCGGAAGCTCCTGTGATAAAAATATTCATGTTAAAAATTACCCATATAATTCAAGTCCGGCAATGCCTAAAATGATCAAAAAAAGCGAGACAATTTTAATTACAGAAACGGGTTCGTGAAACCAAATCATTCCAATAATAGCGATTAACGCTGTCCCGAGGCTTGCCCAGATTGCATAAGCAACACTCACCTTCATTTTTTCAAGTACAAAAACTAAAGAAGCTAAACTTAATCCGTAGAAAACAAATACAAGGATAGACGGCACAAGCTTTGAAAAACCTTCTGCATATTTCATACAAATAGTTCCCAAAACTTCAAATACTATTCCTATTGCCAAATAAATCCACGCCATACTAATAACCAAGTTAATGTTTGTTTTAATTATGCGTGCCATGGTGAAAATAGTCAAGCCTCCGCTCCACAAATTGTCCGCAATGTCTTCCACCGTTATTCTCCTTGCCTTCGCCCCTCGCAGATGGTATAAAATGCATAGTTGCAGTCGCGTTTACGGTTGCCAGACAGGTATGGATGTATCTGTTTTCGTTAGGATGGACGGGCCACTGTGGACAGAATAGACAAAATTGCGAGGAGGATTAGTACAATGACGGCAGGAGAGCAAGTTTACGGGTTTTTCATTCCGACAGTCTCACTGATGGGGATTGGCTCCTACAAGGAGATCGGCAAACAGGTGAAGGCTCTTGGTGGCAAGAAACCTTTCATCTGCACTGACAAAGGGATCACCAAGGCGGGTATAACACAGAGGATCGTTGACCTGATTAAGCAGGACGCCGGTGTAGACACCGTGATCTTCGACGGAACCGTGCCCAACCCGACAGACACCAATGTCCATGAAGGGCTTAAGATTTATAAAGACAAGAAATGCGACTTAATCATCTCCCTTGGCGGAGGAAGCGCACATGACTGCGGCAAAGGCATCGGCATTGTCTCCACGAACGGCGGACACATTCGCGACTTTGAGGGAGTCAATAAATCCACAAAGCCCATGCCACCCTTTATTGCTGTCAACACCACAGCCGGCACCGCCAGTGAAATGACCCGCTTCTGCATCATCACCAATACCAGCAACCATGTGAAAATGGCGATTGTTGACTGGCGGGTGACCCCCAATGTCGCCATCAATGATCCATTGCTAATGGTTGGCATGCCTCCAGCTTTGACCGCTGCAACAGGGATGGATGCCTTGACGCATGCCGTAGAAGCGTATGTGTCAACCATTGCCACGCCGGTGACGGATGCCTGTGCCCTTCAGGCCATCCGCTTGATCGCCGCAAACCTCCGGGCCGCAGTGGCCAACGGCGCGGACATGCTGGCCCGCGACAACATGGCTTATGCGGAATACCTGGCGGGTATGGCATTCAACAATGCAAGTCTGGGATACGTTCACGCGATGGCCCATCAATTGGGCGGTTTCTATGACCTGCCTCATGGCGTCTGTAATGCCATTCTGCTTCCCCATGTCGAGAGATTCAACCTGATTGCCAAAGTGGACCGTTTTGTTGAGATGGCAAAAGCCATGGGTGAAAACGTTGAAGGTTTATCAGCACGCGACGCAGCGGAATTGGCCTTAATTGCAATCAAACAACTGTCCATCGATGTCGGAATCCCAAGTGGACTCGCAGAATTGGGCGTCAAGCCAAAGGACCTTAAAACAATGGCCTTGAATGCGCAGAAGGATGCCTGCGGCTTCACCAATCCTCGCACGCCCACGTTGGACGATATCATCCAAATCTATAAGTGGGCCCTGTAGGTAGGCACTTTAGAAAACTGGAACGTGTGCTAAGAAATGAAAACCCCCAATAAAAGCAATTTTGTTGGGGTTTTTTGGAAAAAAAATGGTGGCAAGGGTCGGGATCGAACCGACGACACGCGAATTTTCAGTCCGC
>JBAXCC010000062.1:0-14824 GCA_037141675.1 bacterium
ATGTGCCAATCATAGGTGCTGGAATGTTTCTGGTAAATCCTATGGGATGCTAGTGAGCTGAAACAGTAAAAGATCGGTTGCTTTTTGCAGTTTGATGTCGGATTACCGTAAAGAAACATGGCTCATCAATCTCCCGCTTTACGCCGTCGGGCAGATTCAAAAAGAATGCGCTTGAAAAACGAATGGATAATGTCCAAAAGTTCGTGCTGGCAAATCTTGGTGAAATATCAGAAAATTGACGAACAAAGACTTTTTTGAGAATGTTTTACGCGAAGATCGCTATGAGAGGTGCTTGCACGGAAAGCCCCCGCAAGTGGCTGAATACAGCCGGGGCTTATCTCGTGCAAGCACCTGCGTGTCACTGTTTATCGGATGCTGGGTGAAGGACGAGCTGTGCCGCCGGCGTATTCGCCGATTGCGTAGGCACGCCGTCCTTCACCCAAATAGCGATCTTCGCGAAAAAGTATTTTTCATCACGAACAATTGAACATTATTAACGAATGAAGGATGCAAGAATGAGTAAGAAATATCTGTTGATGATACTTGTGATGTTTGCGGGGTTTTGTGCGAACGCTGAAACGGCTGTCAATGGCAGGAGTGCCCAGTTTGCAGTTCCCATACTCACGGGCGACTATGCGGATCCGTCGATTATTAAGGTCGGGGGGATGTATTACATGACGCACAGTTCGTTTCGGTATGCGCCGGGGCTGTTGATTTGGAAATCTGCTGATCTGCTGAATTGGATGCCTGTGACGTATGCACTTCAACAGTATCATGGCGATGTGTGGGCGCCTGATCTGGTTCATCACAAGGGGAAGTTTTACATTTATTACCCCAATAATTTTGGAAAGTTTGTGGTTACGGCAGACACGATTGAAGGTCCGTGGAGTAAGCCCGTGAAGCTCGAATGTCATGGCATTGATCCGGGTCATGTGGTCGGACCGGACGGCAAACGCTATCTGCACACCTCTGATGGATATGTGATGCCCTTGACAGACGACGGACTTGCTGCTGCGGGCAAGCAGGAAAAGGTCTATGACGGGTGGAAATATCCAGAAGCATGGATGACCGAGAATTTCTGTCTGGAATCTCCTAAACTGGTTTTAAAGGACGGCTATTATCACCTCTTTTGCGCGCAGGGTGGGACGGCCGGGCCGTCCACGAGCCACATGGTTGTCCATTCGCGGTCAAAGACACCTACAGGACCGTGGGAAAATTCGCCCTATAATCCTGTAGTGCGTACAACCAGCCGAGAAGAAAAATGGTGGTCACAAGGACATGGCACGGTGTTTGAAGGCGACAAGGGTTCGTGGTGGATGGTGTATCATGCCTATAATAGCGACAACTTGCCGCTGGGTCGCCACACCTTGTTAGCACAAATGGGGTGGACGCCGGATGGCTGGCTGAAATGCGCGGGTAAGGCATTGCCTGTCCGCACGGAAACACCTGTAGCCATCTCCGATGATTTCACCGGCAAACAACTTGGGATGCACTGGCAATTCTGGGATGCGTATGAGCCTGAACGTGTCACGCTTGCGAATGAATCGCTCACGCTGAAGGGCAAAGGCAAGGTCGCGGGCGAGTCCTCGCCCTTATGTGTGATGGCACGGCAAAGCCGATATGAGGTGACCGTGGATGTTGAAATCGAGGGAGATGCGCAAGCGGGGCTCTTACTGTTTTACAATAACAAACAATACGTGGGTGTAGCCATTAACGGCAGGAACGTCCTTGCTGGCGAACATGGGGAGTTGCGTGTCCTGCGCGATCCTGCCGAGCGGCGCATGCAATTGAAGATCGTCAACGACTTCAATGACGTGACATTTTTTGTGAATGGCAAGAAAGTCTACAACGGAATCTATGTCGGCGGATACTCGACGCACACGTTTGGCGGATTCCTTGCGTTGCGTCCTGCGATTTATTGTTCAGGGGAAGGACGCGCCATTTTCCGCGCGTTTAAGGTTATGCCATGAAGAAAAACGATCATACATTATCAAATGCACTGCTCGTAATGTTCCTGGGCATCATGTCAACTTTTGCCCAAGGGAATATTCACGCTCTGCCGCTGGCGGGGACGTGGCGTTTTGCGTTGGATCCGAATGGAGTCGGCGAAACGGAAAAATGGTTCAGCCGGGAGCTTTCGGATCCCATTACGTTGCCGGGCACCCTGGCGGAGAATCGCAAAGGGCCTCGCGGTGAACCGCGGGCAAACGTCTCTGAACTAAGCTCCGAGTATCCGTATGAAGGCGTTGCATGGTATCAGCGGATGATCGACATTCCGGCGGACTGGAAAGGCTGTCTTGGAGAACTCTTTCTTGAGCGCAGTAAGGTCACCAGTGTCTGGTTGGATGATCTCTGTATCGGCACAAACAACGCATTAGGTGTCGCGCAGGTTTATCCGCTTTCCTCGCTCACGCCTGGATCGCATCGGCTGACGGTGCGTGTGGATAGCACGGCGAAGCTCCCAGCCAGTGGCGGCCACATGGTCACCACGAGTGTACAGACAAAATGGAACGGACTGCTTGGCGATCTCCGTATTGCCGCGCATGGCCCTGTCTGGATATCGCGGATGCGCGTAGTGCCGAACGTAACGCAACGCACGGCGCAGGTGACGCTGTTCGTCCGTAACGCAACCGGCAAGCCACAGAAGAGCAAGGTCTCGCTCACCGCCTCGTTGTTCAATGTGCCGATGACCGAAAGTCTGCAACCCGTGGCGGTCACGCAGCCGGCAACCATAGGTATGAATGACTCGGAGGTGACGGCTACGCTTTCGCTGGGAGCTAACGCAGCCTTGTGGGACGAGTTTCAGCCAGCGCTTTACCATCTGACAGCTGTGTTGGAGACGGACATCGCAGACGGACATCACTCCCGTCATGTGCTTAAGAGCGAGTTCGGCTTGAGAGAGTTCGCGACACGCGGAAGCCAGTTCACGATTAACGGACATGCAGTGCTCTTGCGCGGAAAGCACGATGCCATGGCTTTTCCGCTGACGGGCTATGCGTCCATGGATGTTGGCGAGTGGACACGCGTGTTGTCGGCTGCCAAATCATACGGAATCAACCATTATCGTTTTCACACCTGTACGCCGCCGGAAGCTGCGTTTAAGGCGGCCGATCGCGTCGGCATCTATCTGCAACCTGAGCTGTACAATTTTGGCGGCGCCTATCGTGACGGAGCTGCGGGTGAGTATAATATGGCTGAAGCCAAACGCATTTTGAGCGCGTATGGTAACCACCCGTCGTTCGTGATGTTCGCGTTGGGAAATGAAATCTGGGATGGCCGCGACCTCCGAGCAAAAACAGTTGCGGAGTTACGCGCCTTCGATCCTACACGGCTCTATGCGCAGGGGTCCAACAACGAGTTTGGACGTCCGACGCTTGCAGCAGGCGATGATTATTGGACGACAGCCCGCACGAGCAAGGATTCAGCGGCGCATGCGGTGCGCGGTTCGTTCTCGCATGCGGACAAACCGCTCGGCCACATTCAGGCGTTGCGTCCGTCCACAACCTATGATTATCGCAACGCGATTGCGGGTGTGCCGGTTCCGGTGCTCGGACATGAAGTCGGCCAGTTCGAGGTCTTCCCGAACTTCCGCGAGATCAAAAAATATAGCGGCGTGCAAAAGCCGTGGAATTTTTTCACGTTCCGTCAACGCTTAGAAGCCGCGGGTATGCTGGACCAGGCAGATGCCTTTGTGGCGGCCTCGGGCGCACTTGTGGTGCAATGCTACCGTGAAGAAATTGAAACGTGTTTGCGCACGCCGGGCTTTGGAGGCTTCCAGTTGCTCGACTTGCAGGATTTTCCGGGACAGGGCACCGCGCTAGTCGGCATCCTCGACGCCTTCATGGAGAGCAAGGGGCTGATCACGCCTGAAGCGTGGCGACGCTTCTGCGGACCTGTTGTGCCGCTGGCACGGATGGAGAGCTATACGTGGACAACTGCGCAGACCTTTACAGCGAAGATCGAGGTGGCGCAATACGGGCCGAAGGATCTGTTAGCTATGCCGTTCAATTGGTCCTTGACTGATGAGCGCGGAAAGATCGTGGCTCATGGCGCTCTGCCCGTGAAGGACTATCCTCAGGGCACGCTGGTTGCAGCGGGGTCCATTAGCATCCCGCTTGCGCAATTGCCAGCCCCAGCCCGTTATGAACTGAGTCTTTCCTTAGGGGGTACAGACATCCGTAACGATTATCCGCTCTGGCTCTATCCCGACAAAATAGATACCGCTGTGCCGGCCTCCGTCACCATTTGCGAACAATGGGATGACGGGACCAAGGCCCTGCTGGCTGAGGGGAAGACCGTATTGCTGCTGCCGGCCACACACGTCCTGTCCGGCGTCGAGGGATTTTACACGCCCGACTTCTGGTGCTATCCGATGTTCCGCAGTATCTGCGAGGGAGGCAAGAAGCCAGTGGCGCCGGGAACGATGGGCTTGCTGATCGACGCCAAGCATCCTGCGTTGAAGGCCTTCACGACGGCTTCGTATAGCGAGTGGCAGTGGTGGGATTTGGTGACCGACAGCCGTGCGGTTATTCTTGACTCAACGCCGGCGGCATATCGTCCAGTCGTGCAAGTGATCGACAACTTTGAGCGCAACCATAAATTGGGCGTCCTCTTCGAGGCGCATGTCGGAAGCGGACGTCTACTCGTCTGTACGCTGGATCTCTTGCACAAGCAGGAGAGCCCAGTTGCGCGTCAGTTGTTGCACAGCCTGTTGCAATATGCCAAAACGAGTCCGGCGTCCGGAGATGCGCTGCCGGTCGAGACACTAGACGCTGTTTTCAAAGCGCAACCCGCAAGGAAAAAGAACCAAGACACCTCATTTAAGGAATTTTTTGATCGGAAAGAAAAGTAACATGTGTCAGCCATCGTCAGGCATCCGTCTGTGACGATGATGGGCTTTTGGGGAACGCACGACGTGCGCTCGTGGCTGAACAACTATCCGGTGAAAGGCCGCACCAACTACCCGTTGCTGTTTGACCGGCAGTACCAGCCTAAGCCTGCTTTCGGTAGCGTGCTGCGGGCGTTAGAGTCTGGACGATAGAGAGGTTCTTGACTCTTTTGACCTCTTTATTGCGAAGGGGATGGCAAAGGGAAGAGAAATGCGTGTTTTTCGACCTTGTAATCCCGTTTCGGCTATCGTATAATTCTGAAATTCTACTACAAGTCTAAGGGGCGGGATATTACATTGTTTTTCGTTTAGCGGAAAACGGTTATGTTGTTGGACGGTGGACCGTCCAACAACTTTGGGCTTGGAGTCAAGAATAGCAGAGAGGTGTTATATCTATGGTTAATCTACAGCGCGGGTTATGTCTGGTCGTTTTATTGGCGGTTGGAACGGCTTTTGGTGAAACGGTTAAAAAAGTGACCGTGCGTGCGTTAGACAAATTTGGTACTGATGCCACCGACGTGTTGCAATACTGTAGCGTGAAAGAGGGGGATACCCATACCCAGGAAGAACTGACCAAGATTCTCTCCAAAGATGTGCGCACACTCTTGGATACCGAGCGCTTCGAAGATGTGAGCGTAGAGGTTGACACAGCTGTTACTGACGGTATTCATGTGATTTATACAATTAAGCGCCGTTATCGCTTCCAGGAACCCATTTCAATCCGTGGCAACGACTATTTGAGCGAAAGCAAGGTCCGGAAGTATGCTGAGCTGAAGAACGGCGATCCAATCGATGAACAAATCCTAGCCTCGAAAGTTAGCAAAATTCGCGACGAATATATCAAGCGCTATTATCGGAACGTCAAGGTCAGCGTGGTGTTGGAGCCGATAACCAACAGCGTGGGGTTCGCCCAAGTCACCTTTATTATCGAAGAAGGCGCACGTGAGAAGATTCACGAGTTTAAATTTGTCGACAATCCTTCGATTCCTGCCAGCGATTTACGTTATTCCTTTGGCGACTTGCCCTGGTATGACCCGCGCGGATGGTTTATGGAAAATATTGTGACCGAGCAGGCGCTTGAAGACGCCCGTCAGCAGGCGGAAGACGTCTATCAGAACCAGGGATTCTTGGATGCTCAGGTCGCATCGCCGGTTTCGGAAAAAGTTGGCGAAGAGAAAGTAGACATGATTTTCAAGGTGAAGGAAGGCGATTCCTATTCGACAGAATCTACGTCCATTCGCGGCGTGAAACTCTTCCCGGAGACCGAGGTGCTGGCCAGTTCCCGTCTGAAAAAGGATATGGTCTGCGGACGTCAGGCTATTAATGATGCTGCAAAGGACATCCAGGACTATTATAGTTCGCGTGGCTACGTGGATACCATCGTTCGCCCCTTAGTTGATCCCGTACCTGGCCGTCCAGGGCGTGCGGTGATTACGTTTGATGTACGTGAAGGACAGCTTGCGTATATTCGTAATGTGGTTATTCGTGGCAACAACGAGACCAAGGACAAAGTGATCCGTCGCGAAGTGCTGGTTAGCCCGGGTGAAATCCTGAATGGAGTCCGCGCAGAGCGCAGCGAAGCACGTCTGAAAAATCTGGGTTATTTCTCCGAAGTGCGCCACTATATTGAAAAGACAGACGACCCAGGCAAGCGAGATTTGGTCTATGAAGTGAAAGAACAGCGCACAGGCAACTTCATGGTAGGTCTTGGCATTTCGACCGTAGACAGCATCTTCGGTTACGGCGAAGTCTCGCAGAGCAACTTTGATATTTTGAACTGGCCGAACTTTAAGGGTGCCGGACAGAAGGCTCGCTTGGGGATTGAGTATGGTCCGCGCCGCCAAACAGCGGAAGTCTCCTGGACCGAACCTTGGCTCTTCAACCGCCCGCTGGCATTGACCGTTGAAGCCTATCGCCGGATGCGCTGGTTTGACCAGTATGATGAAATTCGTTCTGGTGCAAATGTCGGACTCTCTTATCCAGTGATGATCGGTCGTCTGGGCTTCCGCTATACACTCGAACAAGTGGATATGGATGACGTGGATAACGGCGAATGGTTTAATGAGCCCAACACCCCTCCTTCATCTGTGGGTGCGAAGTATTGGAAGTTGCAAGAGGACAAGTATAGCGGCAATATTAATAGTATCGGTCGCCTCTATTGGTCAACCGATACGCGTGACCAAGCCTTTGTGCCGACGCGCGGATATCAGACCACCATTTTTGGAGATCTCTCGGAAGGTCTTCTCGGAGACAACGAGTTTTATCGCATAGGAGCCTCGCATCGCCACTGGTTTACGATGCCCTGGTGGAAACATGTGCTGAGTTTGCGTGGCCGTGCTGAAACGGTGGATGCGTACAGCGGCGAGCTGCCGGCATACGAGAGCCTCTATCTCGGCGGTCCGCGCACAATTCGTGGCGTGGAGTATCGTGGCATAGGTCCTAAAATATTCGCTAACGATAGCGACCATTATTCGACGACCGGCGGGAAGTCGCTGATCATGGCAACCGCGGAATACACAGTCCCTGTATTCAAGGCTGTCCGTGTGGCAGTCTTCACGGATGCGGGTTCCTTGGGTGAAGATGCGTTTGGTGGCGGTATGAAAGGCGCGTGTATTTCAGCGGGTGTCGGATTGCGCATTGATATTCCTGGCTTCCCGATTCGTTTTGACTTTGCGAAGCCCTTTATTACGGACGATGACTACACAGATGAACAAATATTCTCGTTCTCGGTCGGTTTTGAATAATGGATGTTTGCAAACAGCCCTGTCGGCTGTTTCAGAAAGGTAACAATGAAGGCTACATGTATAATGATCGCGGTCCTGTTGACCGCAATGATGGGGTTTGCAGAGGAAAAGACTGTTGTCGTAAGCATGATTGATTTAATCCGGTATCATCCGAATCGTGAACGTGACCGTAAGTTGATGGCGGATACGGAAAAGGAATATCAGGATAAGCTGGATAAGCGCCGCGAGCGTTTTGAGCAGCTTCGCGACGAATTTGAACGCGTTGCCAAGGAAGCACGTAACCCCGTGCTGAGCGACAAGGCACGCACAGAAGCTGAAAACAAGGCGCTGAAGCAACGCGATGTGGTTACAGAGGCTGAACGCGATCTTCGCCAGGAAGCCCAAAAGCTCCAGCGCGAACTTCAGGAGCTGGATACCCGTCTGCTGCGTCAGGTGACGGGGGAAATTCGGGAGACAATCACGAAGTATGCCAAGGATACGAAGGCTGCGATTGTCATGGATGCTTCAACGCTGGCCTATTCTGATCCGAAGCTGGATGTGACCGACGATGTGCTCAAGCGCATGGGTATTGATCCAAAGGTTCGTAAGGAAGCAAAGGACGAGGCAGAGAAGAAGGCAGCAACAGCGACATCCAAAAAGTAATCTTATGATGATGCGCGCACAAGAACTTGCTCATAAACTGTCGGGGCAGCTCGAAGGCGATGGTTCAGTTGAGATCGTCGCGATGTCAAGTCTGAGCGAAGCCCGCACAGGCGACATTAGTTTCTTTACGGATTCAAAGTATGGAAAGCAACTTGCCACGACACAGGCGAGCTGTGTCTTGGTTGCGCGCGATTGGGCAGGAGAATGTCCTGCAAAGGCTGTTATTCGTGTTGAGAGCCCTAATGCAGCGTTTGCTCAAGTAGGCGCCTGGTATGCTCCAGCGCCTGTTATTCGAAAGCCCGGCGTGCATCCGACAGCGATTATTGGCGAAGATGTCCAGCTTGGTAAGGACGTTCATGTGGGCGCCTACACGGTTATCGAGGACCATACGGTCATCGGCGACCATTGTGTCATTGAGGCTCAGGTCTTTATCGGCTCGAACGTCAAGATCGGCAATAACGGTCTGATCTATCCGCAAGTGACGGTCCGAGAGGGAACAATTATCGGCCACCGTGTCATCCTCCATTCAGGCGTGCGCCTGGGCGGTGACGGCTATGGGTTCAACCCGGTCATCAAGCCGGATGGGACCATTACGATTGAAAAGATCCCGCAGATCGGTATTGTCGAATTGGGCGATGATGTTGAAATCGGTTGCAATACGACGATTGACCGAGCTCGATTCGGGCGTACGCGCCTCGGAAATAGCGTCAAAATCGACAACCTGGTCCAACTCGGCCATAACGTCCAGGTCGGTGATTACAGTGGCATCATTGCCCAGGCTGGCGTTGCCGGTAGCACCCGTATTGGCCAAGGATGTATCATTTGGGCGCAAGCCGGATTGTCCGGACATCTCACTATCGGCGACCGCGGTCAGGTCGGCCCTGCAAGCGGTCTCGCGAAAGATGTGCCACCCGGCGAATTTTACCTTGGCCTTCCTGCAGTGTCGAGGCGTGAACTGGGCGCACAAATGCTGATGCCCCGCCAAATTGAAAAGCTAAAGACCAAGGTCGCAGCTCTGGAAGAGCGCTTGAGCCAACTTGACGCCAAGTAGGCGACCTTCTGTCACGGCAGGAAGCATGCGCATACTAATGTATGCACATTTCCTCCCAAACGCATTCAATTGAAGGCAGACAACTAAGCCTTGAAATCGTAAAACATCCAGAAATGGGTGTTTTTTTGCTATTTTTGAGCGAAAATATCTTTTTGTGTCATGAAAACGGGTTGGCACACCACTTGCTCTTAATATAACAACTTTATTTTCATACACACACCACAACCCAAGAAGATATAAACCACACACACAACCAAGCTATATAGATACACACCACACTCCTGTTTTACACAGGACAGACGCCGAAGGCACACACCCTTCGGCGTTTGTTTTTTTAACAATATGTCTATACCTTGGAGAATTACTTTTTTTCAACTTCAGCGTTAAGAGTTGGGCGTTTAGCGTTATGCGTTCAAACTCTCACCTCCCAACGTTAAACTCTTAACGCTCAATTCAAAAAGTAGCTCTTTGTTTATTCCCGTTCTACGGGCGGTAGACGCCCATTCGTCCAGAATTTGCAACGAATCGCAGATGCACCCATTGCATTCCGGGCTTCTTTTGATATAGTATAAACATCAAAAAAAAATCCACTTAAGGGGAAATAATGAAAAACTGTTTATGTGTCGCTTTTGCAGGGCTTATCACGCTGCATAGTTCCATATATGCCGCAGGGGTGACTATCACGGCTGGCGCGCAAATGGAATTTGATTCACCGAAGTGCGAAATTCAACCGAAGTATTTCATGAAAGAATGGACCATCAGTGGCGGAAGTTCTGGTTCGATCCTGCAGCAGACTCCCCAGACGTATCCCTTCTCTTTCAAACACGACAAAAATCTTTTTCTCACAGGCGAAGGACTCTTCTCTCAGGATGGAACAACCGGAGCCATACAAGCCAAATATTCCTTTGTTCCAAAGACAGACACTACGTTCAATGCGCTCTGCGTTGGCGTGACGCTATCCGCAGATGATTTTGCGGGCGGCACCTGGAAGCGTGATGAGCAGGAGGCGGCCTTTCCGACTCAGTATAAGAATATGTTTATCGGGACGGGAATATGCTCAACGTTAACGCTTCGCACAAAGGCGGGCCGCACACTGACCTTTTCGTTCCCGCAACCCACGGCCGTGATGCTGCAGGATGACCGCCAGTGGGGCCAACTCTTTTCAGTCCGCATCGGACATAACGGGGCAGCCAAATTATTCAAGACGGGTGAACCCTATTCAGTGTCATTCTCCGTTTCACTTCAGGAAAAGCCGCGAATCGTCTTTGATGCCCCTGTGAAGATCCAGGCAGGCAAGGAATGGATTCCGCTGACAGCAGAACTGGATATCGAGCCTGGCTCGGCAGTGGATTTCTCAAAGATGGGGTTCCATGACGCCCCCGCAGGGAAGTATGGCTATACACTGGCCAAAGGGCCTCACTTTGTCTTCGAGAAGAAGCCCGACAGTCTCCAGCGTTTCTACGGTGTGAATCTCTGCTTCTCGGCGAATTTCCCTGAAGCCGATCAGTCCAAGCGCCTCGCCAAGAGGTTGTCGATGCTGGGCTACAATGCAATCCGTATTCATCACCATGATGGGGGCTTTGTACAGGGTTCTTCCGACGATACTACACTCAACCCGAATCAGATGGCAAAGTGGGACGCGTTGATCGCCGCGTGTATCAACGAGGGCCTTTATGTGACGACCGATCTCTATGTATCGCGTAGCGTCAAATGGAAGACGGTCGGAATTGACCGTCCGGGGAATATTGCGATGAATGAATTTAAGGTGCTGGTGGCTGTTCATGACGGAGCCTGGGAGAACCTGAAACAGTTTACCCGGAACTGGATGCAGCATGTCAATCCCCATACCGGTCGCGCGTATAAGGATGAGCCTGCGCTGGCATGGCTGGCACTGACGAATGAAGGGAACTTCGGTAACTTTTTGAACGAAATGCAAGGCATTCCAGAATGGCGACAGGCCTGGAGTGGGTGGCTGGCTGAGAAGCGTAAACAAGAGCCGGAGGCCTATAAGAGCATCGATGATGCGCTTCCCCAAAATATTTATGGCAGTGGACGCACAATCGTTGCGTTCAAGTTGTTCCTGAAGGATATGGAGTTACGCTTTGTCACACGCGCAAAGGCTTTTCTACGGGACGAACTGAAGTGCCGCGCCTTGGTCACCAATATGAGCTGCTGGACCAATTATGCGGTTGACCAGATCCCTCGCGATGCGCTTTACGATTATGTTGATGACCATTTTTACGTAGACCATCCCCGGTTTATCGAAAATCCCTGGCGGCTCCCAAGCGCCTGCGAAAACGTCAACCCGATCAAGGGGAAGAACATGGGCGCCCAGGGCGTGGTTCACCGTCGTTTATTGAACAAGCCCTTCACCGTGACCGAATATAACTTCTCGTCGCCTGGCCAGTTCCGAGGTGTCGGCGGAATCGTGACAGGCGCCTTGGGCGCCCTCCAGGACTGGGCAGGTGTTTGGCGCTTCTGCTATAGCCATTCCAGTGAATCGTTCACCGGCGCCGTGGCCCCGAAGATGAACTATTTTGACATGGTGGGCGATCCGCTCTCGCAGGCTGCTGAACGCGCCTCCTTCTGCCTTTTCCTGCGACAAGACCTCGCTCCGCTTAAAAACAGTTATGCGATTGTGTTGCCCAAAAACACTTTATCAGCAATGCAGGAGTCTATGCCTCAGAACAATACGCAGTTCACCTGGCTGGCGTGGTATGCGAAGATGGGGACGCTCGTGGCGGAACATGCCCCGGCTGGGACGCGGTGGAGCGAAACCTATCCCCGCGTTTATTCGCTTCCCTCAAAAGAGATTGAGAGCCTGCTGGAGAAGGCCAGCCCTGCTGTATTGTGTGGCGATGGCGCGTTGCAACTTGACCGCGATAAAGGGACCTTTGTCTTGAAAACGCCTCGGACCTGCGGCGGCTTCACCGAGCAGGGGACGATTGACGCGGAAGCTCTGTCGGTGGTGGTCAGCGAGGCTGCTGCCACGGTCTGGGTGAGTGCGCTAGATAACGAGCCTATCAGGACCTCCTCGAGATTATTGCTGACCCATCTAACCG
Source organism: bacterium (assembly GCA_037141675.1). Taxonomy (GTDB): domain Bacteria; phylum Verrucomicrobiota; class Kiritimatiellia; order RFP12; family UBA1067; genus CAIZQW01. The sequence goes on from JBAXCC010000062.1 coordinate 12,388, forward strand.
ACATTCAAAACAGCGATATCGCCTTTGCCGAGCAGTCCCGCAAAACCCTGACAGACTGGGGTCGTCTGCCGCATCTTGTGCGTAAAGGTCAGGCAGCGATTTCCCTTTCCCTGAAAAATCCCCAATCGTACGTTGTTTATGCCCTTTCAACGAGCGGCAAGCGGATGGGTAAAGTATCCTCGTCGGTTGTCGCTGGAAAGCTGTGCTTCACGGCATCAGCGGACTGTATGCCGGGCACCGCGACGCTCCTGTATGAAATTACGCGTTTAAGTCAACAGGGTCAATAATGTTAGCAGGACCATCCTGCTGCTCATGCGCCTTCTGTTATTTATTGGAAAAATGCGCTTTTTTCCTCCTAAAAGGAGATCGGTTTTGGTTAAATAATAACCTCTCTTTTGGGGATGAACAGAATGAAGATGTAACAACGAGCCGGTGATTGGATTATGGAAAAGAATTACGATCCGCAAGCAGTCGAAACGAAATGGTATCAATGGTGGGAGGAGAATAAGCACTTCCATGCTGATTCCTCGCAACAAGGCGCCTCCTACAGCGTCGTAATACCCCCGCCGAACGTGACAGGCATCTTGCACATGGGCCATGCGTTGAACAACACAATTCAGGATGTGCTGGTGCGCTGGCGCCGTATGCAGGGACGCAATACCGTCTGGATACCTGGGACCGACCATGCCGGTATCGCGACGCAGAACGTCGTGGAAAAAGCATTACGCAAAGAGGGCCTTTCTCGGCGTGATCTGGGGCGCGAAAAATTCGTTGAGCGTGTCTGGGAGTGGAAGCAGGAGTATGGTAGCACGATTGTGCGTCAGCTGCGTAAGCTGGGTGCAAGCTGTGACTGGTCGCGCGAACGCTTCACCATGGACGCGGGACTGAGCGAAGCGGTCACCGAAGTTTTCTGCCGTCTGTATGAAGAGGGCTTGATTTATCGCGGTAATTATATTGTGAACTGGTGTCCGCGCTGTCATACCGCGCTCTCGGATGAAGAGAGCGAACATGTGGATACCCAGGGCCATCTGTGGCATATCCGTTATCCGGTTCCTGGCGGTGGTGAAGTCGTTGTTGCGACGACGCGTCCCGAGACTATGCTGGGTGATACTGCGGTCGCGGTCAATCCGGCTGATGAACGGTATCAGGCCTTGATCGGCAAGACCGTGATGCTCCCCTTGATGAACCGCGAGATTCCAGTTGTTGCGGATGATTATGTGGACCGCGCCTTCGGAACAGGTGTTGTAAAAATCACGCCCGCGCATGATCCCAATGACTTTCAGGTGGCGAAGCGCCACAACCTGCCCATGCTGGATGTGATGACGGGCGAAGGCAACATGAATATCGAGGCCGGCAAATATGCGGGCATGGATCGTTTCGCCTGCCGTAAGCAGGTCATTGCCGATCTGGAAGCGCTTGGATTGCTCGTGAAGGTCGATCCGCATCCGCATGCGGTCGGACACTGCTATCGGTGCGATACGGTTGTTGAACCGCGCCTCTCCAAGCAGTGGTTCGTGAAGATGAAACCGCTGGCGGGGCCAGCCATCGAAGCTGTACGTTCGGGCCGGATTACCTTTACCCCGCAACGCTGGGAGAAGACCTATTTCGATTGGATGGAAAATATCCGCGACTGGTGTATTTCGCGTCAGATCTGGTGGGGTCATCGCATTCCAGTGTTCACCTGCGAAACCTGCGAACTGGAATGGGCCGCAAAGACCACGCCCACAATCTGCCCGAAGTGCGGGTCCGTGAACATCACCCAGGATGAAGATGTGCTCGACACCTGGTTCTCGTCATGGCTCTGGCCCTTCAGCACCTTTGGCTGGCCACATGAAAACAAGGACTTGAAGTTCTATTATCCGACCAACGACCTTGCGACTGCACCGGAAATTATCTTCTTCTGGGTGGCCCGCATGATCATGGCCGGGTGCAAGTTCATGGGCGACATCCCGTTCAGCAACGTCTATATCCATGGCACGGTGCGCGATGATAAGGGACGCAAAATGAGCAAGAGCCTGGGCAACTCCATTGACCCGCTCGATATCATCTCCCAATACAGCGCAGATTCCCTGCGTTTCAGTCTTATGCTCATCACCTCTGCCGGCATGGATGTTCAAGTGAACATGGAGAAGTTCGAAATCGGCCGTAACTTCGGTACCAAGATTTGGAATGCCGCGCGCTTTATGCAGATGCAGTTGGAAAAGATGGCAGAGGCGACGGGCAAGTCTTTCGTTATGCCGAGCGGAGACCTAGTGCTAGACCCCGCGTTGCTGCGTGATGATGACCGCCATGTGCTGGACTCCTTGTCAAAGACCATCGCCGAGGTGACTGAGCATCTGGAGAAATTCCGCCTGCAGGATGGTGCCCTTGGCATCTATGATTTCGTGTGGAGCAACTTCTGTGACTGGTATCTCGAATATGCCAAGCAGGATTTGTA
>JBAXCC010000063.1:0-14822 GCA_037141675.1 bacterium
ATCCGCCGAACAGAAACGGAAGTGGATTTGCGGATGCGCGGCTGGGGCTGGATACTTATCCGCCCAGCCGCGATTCAGACGCGAATCCGACCCGTTTCCGGAAGGCGACAGATGCGTACCAGCCGGATCACCCAAGAGAAGTAAAACATAAAAAGTGAGTTATTGAGAGAACCCCAGGTTCCTGCAAACAACTCTGAACTGTGCCCAAAGTGCTCGGGTGTCGAGTCAGGTTCGGTGAAACAGAGCTGTACCCGGGAGGAAAGAGAAGGGAGGAGGGAGGAGGCAAATGTCACCTTAGCACCGTTTAATTTTTCCGCTGGCGGTCTTGGGCAAGGCATTGACGCAGGTAAAGGATTTAGGAATTTTGTGGGTCGAAAGATGTGTGCGGCAAAAGCGTAGAAGTTCGCGTTCGTCAAGCGTCTGTGTATCAGGTGTCAGCACGAGTTTAGCGCAGGGGAGTTGTCCATATTCTGAATGAGGCTCGCCGTAAACAAGTGACTCTGCAACAGAAGGAAAGCTGTTGAGGACGTCTTCGACTTCCTGCGGAAAAATCTTCATTCCTGAAAAGTTAATGACAGCCTTCATGCGTCCGACGAGTGTGAGGCTGCCATCGGGCGAGAGCTCGCCGATGTCTCCCGTGTTGAACCAGCCGTCGGTCTCGCGTAGCGGATAGGGGTGCCAGGGAGAGAAGTAGCCGTCAAAGAGTCCTTGGCCTCGAATCAGCACTTCGCCGTCTTGTGTACATTTGACTGTAAAGGCAGGAAGGGGTTTTCCGAGGCAACCTGAGTGAAAGAGTTCAGATTGTTGATGTACAAAGGGGAGTCCGACCTCGATGACGCCATACGCTTCGGTGAGATGGATGTGGAAGCGTTTGAAGAAGTCGTGCGCAATCTGTTCAGGAAGGCGGACTGCTGTGGAAACGGCCATTCGTAAGGACTTGAAGTGCTCAGGGGTGATGGATGGGGCGGTCGTTAACAGACGATAATGAATCGGACTTGCATAAATCAATGTGATGTCATGCTGCTGTAAGGCACGTGCCATGGCGTCCAGGATCGGATTGCCGCAAATGACAAGGGTTGCGCCTTTGCGAAGGAAGAGCAAAATGGTCACCACAAAGTGAAAGCTCATCGAGAGAACCCATGCGACAGTATCCGATGCTGTGACCTGAAGTCCGTCGTTAGCCGCATCTGTCCGTTCAAGAATGGTCTCGTGAGACAGAACTACACCTTTGCTAGCGCCGGTCGTGCCGGACGAAAAACGTATAAAGGCCGGCCTGATTGCACTGTAGTTTTCGCGTGTCTCCTGTGAGGCCACACGTGAAATAAGGCGTATGGTTCGGTCTAGCCCCAATGAAGACGGAAGAGCAATTCCGGAGGTGTCGTCTGACAAGGAAGAATCGGCCAAAATGAAGTGCACGTCCATGCGTTCCGGGATGGATGTGCGCTCATCGGACATGAGGTCCGGCGCAATCGGAACAATGGTCGCATTGATCTTGAGAACGGCTAGCGAGAGGACGACATAATCGATGCTGTCATGGCAGAGAAGCGCCACGCGATCACATGCGCGAACATGATGGCTGCTCAAGACGGCAGCGACCCGTTCAACCGTTGATTGGAGTTCGCCGTAGCTAATGCGCCGTGGAGATTCAACAATCGCTATTTTATCGCGCCGTGTCAGATTCGCTGTAAAAATTAATTCACAAATATTAAGTTCAGACATGGCGTGAACCCTGCACCGTTATTGTGCAGCGGCAGGAACCCGCGAAGGTGCGGAATTTGACGGGGCATAATACTTCTTCAGATTGAGGGCGATTTTCTGATTCAGCACATTAACCAGCGTAACCCCGGGCCGGGATGTCTGCACAGTGTCCTGCCAGGATGTGAGAACACTTGAGCCATCTTTTAAGGTTACTTGGATTACAAGACTCGACGCATACCCGACGCGGGAATAACTAACCAGTTTAATGACTAGAAGTTTGTTGTTGGGGCTTGGCTTATGTTCGGCCGGGCTCGTGAGGATCCTCGCACTAAGACCTTGCTGCGCAAAGTGTTTAGTCAACGTAGTCATCATGTAGCCTTCGATTTCACTGTATTGCTTGGCATTGGCGGCGTCCGCTGGTTTTTCGATGAAGGTTTCGAATGTCTGGGCCATGGCTGGAGAAAATTCAAGATTTGACCGTGGCGAACGGCAGGCTGAACTGATAAAACTGAGGGTCAGGCAAGCAGAGAGAAAAAGGACTGAATAGAAACGCATAAGGTATACTCCTGTTTAATAAAATCACATATTATAAAAAAAGTGGTCTTTCGTCAAGTATTGGGGGTCATGAGAAGCTATTTCACGCTCGATATCCCGACCTCTTTCTTGATCGATTCGATGTTGAGTTCGTCCAGCCACATCGGGAGGTTGACCCAAATGGTATGAAATCCAAAGCCGCCCTCGGCCATCTCTCGGATGGCCTCTTCTTTGGTCCATCCTTGGACGGCTATCCGATAGATTGCACACATGATCCCTGTGCGATCTGCGCCGTGCTGGCAGTGAAATAGAATGGGATATTTTTGTTCGTTGGTGACGATTTTCAGGAAGCGCACAACGTCCTCGCGCTCGGGATGCCAGGCCTTCATAAAGATGTGTTCCCTGATGAGACCCGTGTTGCCAACTTCATCGCTATCCGAATTGAACGAACGTAAGTTGAGAACGGTCTTAATCCCCATTATCTTGAGATTTTGCATGCCTTCGGCAGTGGGTTGCGCACTGCGATAAAGATTGGTTGTAATCTTGTGCAGGTTGGGCACGCCCACTTGTAGCACCAGCTTTGCCCAGGCCGCCGGGCGGTTGGTGGGAGATAAGATGTCTCCGGATGTTGTCAGACTCAGGATGCACACAAAAACGAGGACAATGAATTGTTTCATCAGATAGTTTCTTGGGTCTTCTCGGGTTATACGTTCTTCAGTTCACTCACTTCAGCGTCTGTCAGTTCGCGGAATTCACCGGGCTGCATGTTGCAGATCTTGAGTGGTCCGATGCGCACACGCGTGAGTTCAAGCACGACAAAGTGCGCGAGTGAGCACATTTTGCGAATCTGCTTGTTGCGGCCCTCTGACAGTGTAAAGGCAATCTTATGGGTGTGGTCGCGCCCCACTTTTAATACTTCTATCTCGACGGGTTCGATAACGTAGCCGTCAATCTCAAGACGCGAACGAAGCGTCTCGATCTTTTCATCTTCCATGTGGCCCGCCACACGCGCAATGTAGGTCTTGGTGTGGCCATAACGCGGATGGGTCATGATGTTCGTCAGTTCTCCGTCATTGGACATCAGGAGAAGCCCTTCACTTTCCTTGTCAAGGCGTCCAACAGGGACGAGTCGCTCTTGAAAATGCTTTTTCATAAAGTCGCAGACCGTCTCGCCGCGCTCATTGTCTGCGCTGCAGAGGAGTCCGCGTGGTTTATAAAAAAGCACCGTGCGGTGCTTCTCGGTCTCTTTTTTGAGTTCCTGCCCGTTTACACAGATGACATCGGTTTCGATGTTCACACGAAAACCAGGCTCCGTAATAAATGTTCCGTTCACGGTTACTTCTCCGCCCTCAATCATCTCAGCGGCATGGCGACGCGAGGCAATGCCCCGTTGCGCAAGGACGTTTTGCAAACGCTCGTCTGTGCGGCTCTTGCCCGTGTTGTCCTCGCGCGGATGAAACTCGGAACGTGATGTTGTATTTTCTCTCGTGTGTTTGCTATAATTGGGCATCATGTCACTTTCTGACCGAGATTATATGCGCACCGAGTGTCAATACACGCCTGCAAAAAAAGCAAGCTGGTGGGGGCATTTTCGGTTTTGGATTTGGCGTCTTTTTCATCGTCGCTAGGGTCTATTCTATAGTTTCAAACTGGAATGTTGGAATATGGGAATGTTGGAATGATGGGGTAAAAGAAATTGCGACTCTGGGAGGGACGGCGGCCTCGCCGTCCGGTGGTCGATCCGACCGCCCTCCCGACAGAGCTTTCTTCCAGTATTCCAAGATTCCAGAATTCCATTATTCCTTTTCAGGTTGCCCATCCCGATACCTCTTTAAAGCCTTCTTGTAGGCGGTTGTCGACGAATACCCGCAGGGTTTGAATTCGGGACAGAATCCTCGGTAGACACATTCAGGTACACAGACAGTGATGATCTCAGGCTCAGCCTTCTGTACTTCTGCAAGCACAAGTTTCCATGCCTGGGTTGTTTCAGCAGAGGCTTGTCGGCAGAGCCGCTTCCTTGAAATGTTAATGAGCGCCTGGGCATTTGCACAGCACTCATGGTTCACCAGCGCAGATTGCGGGATGTCATCGCGGTTTTGGCCGGTGCGGTCTGTGCGTTGCGTGCTGACATAATGCTCAATACCGACTTTGTGGCGGACAAAGTGAACGCTGACCCAGTACTTCAGGTTGACCCATTTCCATTTGAAAATCATCTGCCGGATCGGAGAATGCTCGGAGAGCAACATGCGTCGCTTCCAGGCCGGACTGGGCTCTTTTTCGCCCTCCTCCATGTGGATGGTTGTGCGGGCGGCATCTGCTACATCTCGCCAGACGGATCGCGTCTTCGCGTATTTGATTTTAAGTTGTTCATCCATGATGCTGTTGCCTAAGGAGGGATTTTTAGCTTCTTAACGCTTTGAATTTTGGACCATCATACTTGATTTATTCACAGTTTGCAACTGTGAGAAAGTATGATATGATTATTCTTTTAAGGAGTATTATGGCTGAAGAAAATTCAAAGAAAAGCTGGTGGACGGGCTGCGGTTGTTTTGTTGTCGTTTTTATAGTGTTTGGGATCGGGTTGCTTGTCGCAGGAATTGCCGTTCTGATGGCTATTGGCGAAGAGGTCGTTACCGGAACGTCATTTTCGATCGGCAAAGCGTCGCACAAGGGTGGTATCGATGAAATGCCACAGATGAAGGAGACTTGGTCGTATGGGACGGGTGACGTGAAGGTTATCCGTATACCGCTGCAAGGCATGATCATGCTGAGTGAGGATACGTGGAATGGGGGCAATGCGAATGTGGCTTTGCGTTCGATTCGCCGTGCGACACATGATCCGAGCGTAAAAGGCATTATCCTGGAAGTGGACAGCGGCGGGGGCGGTATTACCGACAGCGATATTATTTACAATGAACTGAAGAAGTTTAAGGCCATGGACGACGAGCGCATTATTGTGACCATTATGGGTGACATCGCGGCCTCAGGTGCCTATTACATTGCCATTACTTCGGATTATATCATGGCGCATCCAACGACCCTGACAGGATCGATTGGCGTGATTATGCAATCGTATAATTTCAAAGAACTGGCACAAAAAATTGGCGTAAAAGATGTCACCGTTAAATCTGGCCAAAACAAGGATTTACTGAATCCGTTTGACGATGTGAAGCCCGAACAGCGAGAATTAATTCAGAAACTCATTTCTGCTATGCATGAGCGTTTTATCACGCTTGTGGCGGAAAATCGGAAGATGGCCAAAGATAAAGTTGCCGTTTTGGCAGACGGCCGCGTATTTCTCGCTGACGAAGCGGTGAAAAACGGGTTGATTGATGGGATCGGCTATGGTGATGATGCCCGCGCAAAAATGTCAGAACTTCTGAAGACCGAAAGCATCAAGGTTTTCAAATACGAAGAAGAACTTGGCTTTTTGGAAATGCTGTCGCGCCCAGGATTTGGCGTGAATCTTAATTTAAAACGCCTTTTGCAAGAAAATGTGCGTGAAAGCCGCTTGCAGTATCACTGGACCCTGTAAACACGATTGCCCTCTCACATGAACACAGTAGGGGACACTTCAGGACATGTTCATTTCGTCGGCATATGCGGCGTTGGCATGGCTGGGCTTGCTTACGTGCTCTCAAAGTGCGGTTGGCGCGTCAGTGGCTGTGATGCGAATAACAACCCTTTGGCAGACTGGCTCCTTGGCGAAGGTGTCAAGGTAGAGCAGGGGCATTCAGTTGAACACATAGATCCATCCGTGACCTGTGTGGTTGTCACGCCTGCCGTGAATCCAAATGAGCCCGAATTGCTGGCAGCAAAAGAGCGAGGCATTCCAGTGGTCCGTCGTGGTGAGGTGTTGGCCGAAATAATGTCAGCAGGCCAGACAGTTGCTGTCTGTGGTACGCATGGCAAGACCACGACAAGCTGCTTTACGACGCGTCTGCTACAAGCCTGCGGCCAACGCCCTGCTTGGTGCATCGGTGGATCCACCCGAACCCTGGGTGCTGTGGCGGGTGTGGGCGATGGTCCTACACTCGTCGCGGAGTCTGACGAGAGCGATGGCACACTCGCCCTGTATCATCCCGCTATATGCGTGTTGATGAATCTTGATGTTGACCATCTCGAGCATTTTGCGGGTGAAGAGGATTTAGTCAACTGTTTCCGTCGTGTCATTGGTCAGACGCGAAAGGGTGTTGCTGTATGCGCGGATCATGTGCGTGCCTGGTCTGTTGCACAAGAGACTGCGCGGGTTCCTCTGATTTCGTTTGGCTTTTCTGAGCAGGCTGACCTGCGGGCTGTCCATGCTGAACTGACTCAATATGGGTCTTCCTTTGATGTATTTTTCAAAGGTGCCTCCCTTGGGCGAGTCACGTTGCCGGTCTCCGGACAGCACAATATTATCAATGCTCTTGGTGCGTTTGCGGCCGCATTGCATTTAGGCGTTGCTCCTGAAATGATTCTTGAATGGCTCCCTGTGGTCTGTTCCGAATTGCCAGGCCGTCGTTTTGAGCTTATCCGGGATCAAGATGGAGTCCGATTTGTCGCAGACTATGCACATCACCCTCAGGAACTCCGTGCTGCGATTGAGATGGCTCGGTTGCAAAAACCTAAGCGCTTGATCGTGGTCTTTCAGCCACACCGATATACGCGGACGTTAGCATTGGGCCCTGAATTTCCTGCGGCGTTCGCAGATGCAGATGACATTATTTTGTTGCCAGTCTATGCTGCTTCTGAAGCTCCACTGCTGGGCGGTTCAAGTTGCGACTTGTTTGCGCATTTTAGAAAACAACTCCCCTGTAAGCCAGTCAAGCTTGCGCGCAACATTGAAGAGGTCTGGATGCATCTGAAGCAGTCGGTTCACCCAGGTGATTTTGTTTTGATTGCCGGTGCGGGCGATGTGATTCAGCTTGCGGATTATGTGAGAGACTCATTTGGGGAGGAGCATGCTATTTTCTCAGCTTCCCTTGGAGCGATTCCAGGCGCAACAGTTGTCGCGAATGGTGATCTGTCGCACTGGTGCACGTATGGCGTAGGCAATACAGCCCAGTGGCGTGTCGAGGTTGAGCATGAAGAGGCCATGGCTTCTGTCATGCAGGCATGCCATGCACAGGCCATCCCTGTTCGTCTCTTTGGTGCTGGCGCCAATAGTTGGGTCAGCGACTTGGGACAGGAAGGGTGTGCGGTGCGCTTCTCAAAAGAGGCTTGCCGTGACTATCGTGTTCAAGATGAAGGCACCGTTGTCGTGGGTTGCGGTTGGCGCGGACCAGCTTTGTTGGACAAGCTGACGGCTGATGGATGGTCCGGACTTGAGTTTTTGGAAGGCGTACCAGGAAGCGTTGGAGGCTGGCTGGCAATGAATTCCGGTGCGCATGGATGCGAAATCGCTCACTGCGTCAAGTGGGTCCGTTGCCTGGAATCCAATAGTCTCCTAAGCACCCTGACTCCAGCTGAATTGGATTTCTCCTATCGCCAGTGCGCTGGCCTTCAAAAGCGCATCGCAGTTGCTTGCGCGTTGGCATTGACGCGCGCTGATCCTGAATCGATAAAAGCAAAGAGACTGGCGATTCGAGAAAAGCGTATACCCCTTGCGGGCTTGCGTACGGCTGGATCCGTCTTCAAAAACCCATCTGGCGAATCGGCTGGGCGGCTGCTGGATCAGGCCGGTTGCAAAGGGATGCGAATCGGCGGCGCGTATGTGACTGACTTCCATGCCAATATCATCGCTGTTGATGATGGCGCCTGTGCCTCTGACATCCTCGCCCTCCTGCAGGTCATGCAAAACCGTGTTCTTGCAACCACCGGCATCCTTCTCGAACCCGAGGTCCAAGGGGTTTAGGTTGCTTCGGCAACGAGGTGCAGTCTGCTCATACGAGATGGCTTTACTTTTCTAGGGTGACCCGGCGGGTACGCATCTGACGTCGTCCATAAACGGCGCGTATTCGCGTCTGAATCGCGGCCGGGGCGGATACATATCCAGCCCCATCCGCGCATCCGCAAATCCGCATCCGTTGATGAACGACGGATGCTTGGATACCCCCTCCGGGTCACCCGATAGCCTGTGCGGCCTCCTGTGTCGCGATGCCTTCGCTCCGCGTTCGGGCGTGTCCTGCGGTGCCATCGGTCTGCGGACGCGTATGACGCGCCTCTGGGCGGGCGATGAATACATCAATACCGCCCATAGACGCATCCCCGCATTCCTCGACATCGATGTCTCGCGATACACGCCTGTCACGCGCCCGCTCATACATCTTGCCACCGTGCGGCCTTTTAGCGGCTCCTTCCCTTGGAGCCGAGCCATTCTGCTGAATATGACAGTATCAGTCTGGATAAACGTTATTGGACGGGTTTGAACTTTAGTAAACGTAACTTCGATGGGGCTGGGGCGCCGCCGGGCTGAGGGCGGTCGCGGTTGGCCGGGAGGCATTCCCAGACCAAGCGATAGAGATAGCCATCGCACGAGAGCGTATCGTTTGCTTTTCGAAGGCTGTCGGAGGCTGAGTTAAGGCGCATATTCGGTTCACTTCTTTCAACCTTGATGACTCCGCCTGGCAATTTGTCGCGTCCTGGAGCCTTACCAATGGGCTTCAAGGTTGTCTCATCCAGGAACCAACGTCCGCCGCCCAACTTTGTGTGGGAATAATTTTGTACGAGTTTTCCATCCTGTATCTCGACAGCTCCGACCCCGATCTCGCCGATAATGGTGCCGCCTCCGGTTGGTGCCCAGCGATAATCCCAGTTTGAGGCTTGAACGCTGTTCCATGAGGAACCGTCATGACGGGCGTTCATCAGTTGAGTATTGCCTTTTTCATCGTGCTTCGTATAGGTTAAAACAGGTTTTGATTTTGTGTCAAAGCCGAGGCTGAACGCGCAATTGATGAGGCCGCCCTTAACGGGGACGTTGTCGACAACCACATCCGCGCCCAAACGAATCGGCAATGCGACTGGCTTTCCATTAATGTTTTCCCACGAGATAAGATCGCGGCTTCGCGCATACGAGAGTGTGTGGCAGGTTTCGCAGGCTGGCGTATTGCGCCAGACCCAAGCCAGATGATAGATGCCGTCAGGTCCGCGTTCAGGACCGTGAATATAGGCGTTCATCTTCCCTTGGCCGTCAAAGAGGGGACTGTCAATCAGCCGTTTCCAAGTCTTTGTTTTTATGTCGTAGCGGTTCCAAATCTGATTACCGTTTCCACTGCCGCCATCGCGATAGGTAAAGATCAGGGTGTTGTCATGGAGACTCATGAAACGCGGATAAGTGACGCGTTTTTCAAGTTCACCTGTCATGCGATGAATCGGCACGACGGATGCAATGTCGAGCGGCTTCGTGCTGCGGAAGTAGACGAGGGGCACGGCATGCATGTTGCCCGACACATGAAGGTATCCTTCCGGATCAATGGTTATCGCAATGTAATTATGGCTATCCCATCCCAGCTTGGAGGGAAGACGCTTGAATTGCCAAGTGGTTGAGGATAGATCGCGCTGGGCGAGCGTCATCTCGCGGTTTTCATCGTAATAGGCGATGAATTGGCGATTGGTGTGTGTGGCCAGGGCAAAGCCAACTGGACAGCCTGCCCAGGCTTGTCCGACCTCTAAACGCTCCGCAAGCTGGAATGTCGTTGCATTTACGCACAGACATATCCAGCTTGCGAGTAGAAACAGTGATCGATGCTTCAGCATGAATGATTATTGCTGATATTCTGCATCACCGAATGCCAATATCGGATAAAAGATGATGGGCAGGAAAATGAGCCCCACTGCGAATCCGCCGCCTTTCCCGAATTTATTTGCAAGTCCAACCACTGCGAGAATCGCAATAATGAAGTTGACGACAGGAATCAAGAGGAGGAAAAACCACCACATGGGTTTCCCGGCGATCTTTAACCATACGCATGTATTGTAGATAGGCACCAAACAAGCCCACCCAGGTTGGCCTGCTTTTGCAAAAACCTTCCACATGGTGACAACCAAGAATACAGTAAGTGCAACATATACAATTAACCCAATCATAAGTTACTTCCTTTTTTGCTTCACGTTCTTCACAATCAGATAACAACCACCATGATTGTTATGTAATTCATGCGTTTCATTTTACACTGTATGTTTTGAGTAAACAATTATAAATTCTTAAATTCTTTATAATTATGAACGTGTCAAAATCATTTCAAATTTCTCTTTTTGCCGTTTGTTTCACCCTTGCATATCGGGCAGGGAAAAGGCATAATAATTGCCTCATTTTTATAACCATAAGGAGTCAATACACATGCGCACCAAAATCGTTGCAGGAAACTGGAAAATGAACAAGACCGCGTCAGAAACAGCGGCACTTATTGAAGGGATTAAAAAAGAGACCGCCGGCATCACGAATGTCGAAGTGGTTGTCTGCCCTCCGTTTACAGATTTGAAGGATGCCGCGGCAGCTTGCGCTGGCTCGAATGTCAAGCTGGGTGCTCAGAATATCCATTGGGAAGCTTCTGGCGCTTACACAGGTGAAATTTCAGCAGCGATGCTGAAGGATCTGGGTGTGACGCATGTCATTATCGGGCATAGCGAACGCCGTCAGTATTTCGGGGAAACCGACGAAACCGTCAATAAGCGCACAAAGGCTGCTTTGGATTCCGGACTTGTTCCGCTGGTTTGCGTGGGCGAAACACTGGCAGAGCGTGACAATGGCCAGATGGAAGCTGTGGTTGTCCGTCAGACCAAAGCTGGACTCGCAGGACTCGACATCTCCAAGGTTGTCATCGCGTATGAGCCCGTATGGGCAATCGGTACCGGGCGCACAGCGACACCGGAACAGGCGCAGGATGTTCATGCGCTCATCCGTCGTACGCTCGCTGAAATAGCGGGTGCGGCTGTTGCCGAGACCGTCCGCATTCAATATGGCGGCAGCATGAAGCCTGACAATGCAAAGGAACTGATGAGCAAGCCTGATATTGATGGCGGACTCATTGGCGGTGCCGCTTTGAAGGCAGATACCTTTGCTGCAATCGTTAAGGCGGGTGTATAAGTTTTATGAACATTGTTGAGAAGATCCTTTCGAATCATCGCATCTCGGGTGAGCTGACTCCTGGAAAGGAGTTGGCCATCCGTATTGATCAGACCCTGACGCAGGATGCGACAGGCACGATGGCATACCTCCAGTTTGAAAGCATGGGTCTTGATCGTGTAAAGGCTGACTTAGCGGTCAGTTATGTGGACCATAACACGATTCAGGTCGGCTTTGAAAATGCCGATGACCATGCTTACTTGAAGAGCGTGGCACAACGCTACGGTGTCGTCTTTTCGCGACCTGGCAACGGAATATGCCATCAGCTTCATCTGGAACGTTTTGGCAAGCCAGGGGCGACGCTTCTCGGGAGTGACTCGCATACACCGACTGGCGGCGGCATCGGCATGATAGCGATTGGCGCCGGCGGGATTGATGTGGCTGTGGCCATGGGGGGCGGTCCGTTCTATTTGGTCTCTCCCAAGGTGAGGCTTGTCAAGTTGACCGGGAAACTGATGCCGGGTGTTTCTGCAAAGGATGTTGCGCTCAAGGTGTTGTCCGTCTATGGGACACAGGGCAATGTGAATTGCATGATCGAATATGGCGGTCCCGGGGTGGCGACATTGAGTGTGCCTTCCCGCGCTACGATCACCAATATGGGTGCTGAACTTGGCGTGACCACCTCGGTCTTCCCCAGTGACGCGACCACGCGTGCTTTCTTGAAAGCGCAGGGGCGTGAACAGGACTGGACTGAACTGCTCGCGGATGTTGATGCAACGTATGATCAGATAGTGGAGCTCGACCTCTCGAAGGTTGAGCCCATGGCTGCCTGTCCGCATTCCCCGGGGAATATTGCCACCATCACTTCTCTGGCGGGCAAGAAGGTTAATCAGGTTCTGATTGGCTCCTGCACGAACTCCTCGTATCGTGACTTGAAGACGGCGGCTCTTATGCTTCGCGGAAAGAAGATTCATCCGGATATCGAAGTAGGGGTTGCGCCTGGGTCACGTCAGGTTGTGGAGATGCTGGCTAAGGAAGGTTTGCTAGGTGATCTTGTCAGCGCCGGTGTGCGCATACTGGAAAACGCCTGTGGATTTTGCATTGGAAACCACATGTCTCCGGGCACGAATGCGATCAGTCTTCGTACGAGCAATCGTAATTTTGAAGGACGCTCTGGCACGCAGTCTGCGCAGATTTTTCTCGTGAGCCCTGAGACAGCAGCTGCTGCTGCACTGACCGGATGTTTCACCGATGCTCGCACGATGCCGCTCGCATGTGACGTTGTTGAACCGACGAGTTTTTCGATTGACGACAGCATGTTCCTCTTCCGCGATACAGCCTGCAAGGGTGTGCCAGGGACAGAGATTGTGCGTGGTCCGAACATCGGCAAGGTGCCTGCTGGACAGCCGATGGCAGAAACCTTGAAGGGCGTCGCAGTGATTAAGGTCGGCGACAAGATTACGACCGACCATATCATGCCTGCAGGTGCTCGTTTGAAATACCGCTCGAATATTCCGCAGTATGCGAAGTATGTCTTTGAGCATGTGGATCCGCAATTCCATGCGAATGCCTCAGCAAACCGTGATGCGGGCCTTGCAAACGTGATTGTTGCTGGCGACAGCTATGGTCAGGGATCAAGCCGTGAACATGCCGCGATGTGTCCGATGTATCTGGGTGTCAAGGCGCTGATTGCGAAGAGCATGGAGCGTATCCATCTCGCGAACTTGATTAACTTCGGTATTGTGCCCTTCACCTTTGTGAATCCGTCCGATTACGATGCGATTCAGAAGGATGACAAGCTGACGATCCCTAATGTGCGCAACGCGATTGCGGGTAACGGCAAGGCTGTTGTCACAAATGAGACCCAGGGAACGTCCTTTGAGGTTTCGGTCACATTGTCGGAACGGCAGAAGACGATTCTGCTGTACGGTGGCCTTCTGGCCGCTGTCGCCGCAGGAGTGGTCAAGTAACTGGAATAATGGAATATTGGAATAGTGGATGCATGAAACTTGGCACTGATGGCTGGTGCTGCCAACTGTTCACTCGCTATCATCTTAATTAGCATAGGAGGTAGTTACATGTCCGGTAAAAAGAAAATTGCTGATCCCCGGCCCAGCTGGGATGAATACTTCATGGAGATTGCGCAGGTCACCGCCTCGCGCGCCAATTGTTCCCGTCGTAAAGTTGCCGCAGTTGTTGTTGTTGACCAGCAGCTTGTGGCCACAGGGTACAATGGCACGCCACGCGGGGTGACGAACTGTTTCGAAGGCGGATGTGCGCGCTGTGCAGGCAATGCGCCCTCTGGTTCAAGCCTTGAGGAATGCATCTGCGTACATGCCGAACAAAATGCAATTTGTCAGGCGGCCTATCATGGCACACGAATTGCCGGCGCGACCATTTATGTGACCATCAGTCCCTGTTTGACCTGTGCCAAGCTTATTATCAACGCGGGCATACGTGAAGTGGTCTACGGCGGTGATTATGCGTTTACAGAGCAGACGGAAAAATTGCTCAAGGCTGCTGGTGTGAAGTGCCGTCGCTTTGTGAAGGCGTAGACAAGCCCGCCTCCCGGGGAGCTTTTTTAATTGAGAGTTGAGCGTTACACGTTGGGAGTTAAGAGTTAAATTAAACGCTTAACGTCCAACGCTTAACTCTGAAGTGTTTCCCTGAACCCTGACCCCCAAACCATGAATCCTGACATAAAGCATGTGACCGTTAAGACGCCAACGCCGGAACCCATGCCGGTACACGACGTGAAGTTGGATCGTGTCGTTTGCGCCTTTAGTCGCTATCTGGAGGCGGAATGCAATGCTTCGCCCCATACTTTATCAGGATATATTCAAGATGTTGGACAGCTTTGTGCCTTTGTGTGGCCTTCGCTCAAGGCACAGTCGCCGGTCGATTGGCCAAGCGTGACACACGAGCAGGCGAGGGCATTTCTTGTGGCGTCCCATCGGTTGGGGGCATCACCCGCCACGACGCGACGCAAGCTGGCGTCCTTGCGAACATTTTATCGTTTTCTGGTTCGAGAAAAACAGATTACGACGAATCCTTTTGTCGGTATTCGCGGACCCCGCATGGGCAAGCGCCTGCCGACGGTGCTCAGCATCCCAGAGATTGAACATCTGATGGCGGCGCCACTGAATGACCTTCGGACGTATCGGGAACGTCATGGCGCTGTGCCTCCTTCAATGGACTATGCAGCCAAGCGTGACATGGCCATTTTTGAGATGCTCTATAGTACGGGATGCCGAGTGAGTGAAATCGCGGCGCTCACTTGGTCCGATATTAATTTTGAGCGTGGCACCACGATTGTTGAAGGCAAGGGACGCAAGCAACGTTTGTGCGTGATTGGTGGGCCTGCATGCTATGCGCTGAAAGCGATGCGGGTTTCTGCTGATGTGCTGTGGGAAGAGAAAGCTGGCAAGGACGCTTCGCTTTTTTTGAATCTCAAGGGGGGACCATTGACCGTCCGCTCTATTGAACGCCAGATGAAGATATGGTTAGTGGCGGCAGGGTTGCCGCCTGAACTGACACCCCATAAGCTTCGCCATAGTTTCGCAACCCACTTGCTCGATGCTGGAGCAGATCTGCGCAGTGTGCA
>JBAXCC010000064.1:0-14759 GCA_037141675.1 bacterium
CATGTGAGGTATCCAAGATATGCGCTCCCCAATCACCCAAGGCGCCATTACCAAACTCAAACCAGCTCCGCCATTCGCCATTGACATAATCCGTATGAAACTGATGAAAGGGAGACTGAACCAGCCATGTATCCCAGTCCAGCGTGTCTGGCACCTTCATCCCCTCACGGAAGCCCGGCACTTTTCCTTTCCACTTGTGCCAGCGACGTCCACCATTCATGTGCCCAACAATCTTGCGCACATTCTTAATAACGCCTGCCTCAGTCAATGCTTTATACTGCCAGTAGTTTGAGCCCGAATGGCCCTGGTTGCCCATCTGCGTGGCAACCTTATATTTTTTTTCAGCGGCCATCATCAAATCCAGTTGCAGGAAGGTATGAGCCATAGGCTTCTCAACATAGACATGCTTTCCGAGCTTCATCGCCATCATGCAAATCGGGAAGTGCGAGTGATCCGGTGTGGCCACAGACACGGCATCAATCTGATTTCCGACCTTATCGAACATTTTCCGAAAGTCCTGAAAACGTTGCGCATTCGGGAACTTATCCATGATTTTCCGCGTGTGCTTTGCACCCATATCCGTATCACATAACGCGACAACGTTACACAGCTTCGTGTCAAAGAGCGAATTAACGACGCTCTCCCCGCGGTTGCCAATTCCAATGCAGGCGATATTGATCTTTTCGTTTGCCGACACCTGCGCCGATGCACGTATGAAAGGAAAAGCCCCTAAAGCACTCGCCGCTGTTGTATGTGCTAAAAATGATCTTCTGGATACGTTCATATTCATAGTTCTCCTATTTTCTCTCATTACAACCTGAAATTCATTATAAACCTAGTACGTTCGCGATATGCTTACTCACATCTGTGTTGTCAACTTTTCCACTCATAGCCTTGGGTCCCGTAGACCACAGTGGCACATCAATCTCCGTATGGCCGCCGGTCGTATAGCTCACGCCAAAGACATAGGTGTTGACAAGCCGCGCAACTTTTTCAAGCACGTGCTGCACTTGGTCTTTCTTGCTCCGCTTCCCATATTCCTTTTCGTTCGCCTTAAACACCTTTTCAAGCTCTTCCATTGGAATAGTGACCTTATACTCCTGTGCGATGGCAGCGGAAACAGAAGAAACCGTAAGAGCCTTATCTGATTTCTCAAGCTTTTTCGTCATGTCCTTCGGGGAGAGTGGAAACGCGAGCAAGTGGCTGACCAGGTTCGTACCTGTAATGGTCATACCGCCCGTATCATGGTCAGGCGCAATAATCAGAAGCGTCTTTCCGTTGGACTTCACAAAGGTGCGTACAACAGCAACTGCCCGGTTGAAATCCTCCAGATCCTCCAACGCCCCTACTGGATTGTTCGCATGCTGGGCGTGATCAATCTCTCCGCCCTCCACCATGAGGAAGAATCCCTTCTTGTTCTTTGAAAGTAACTGGAGTGCGTCAGTAGTTTTCTCGCTCAAACGATTCTTCCTCTCACTACCTTCAACCACATCAAACCCCTGCGCCTCGCGCATCGTCTTAATATCCTCAACCTTGCCACGATTGCTCACATGTGCACAAAAAGCTGAAGGTGTCGCGCCGTTGATGCTGTCACTGGTCAGAAGTCCCACACCCAACCCCTTCTTCTTCGCCTTCTCCGCAATCGTCGGCAACATCTTGCCATCAGGGCTCATCGACAAGTACGCATTCTTTGTTTTTACCCCTGTCGCGTATGCTGTGCCTGCAGCCGCCGAATCCGTTGTCCTTCCATCACAGTTCAAGGTACAGATCATACCCGTCTGGATGTCTTCAAAAGCAAGCGGCGGAAACTTTTTCGGGTCTTGCTTGGAGACCATCTTGTAAAGTTCAACCAGATTGCCCGAACAGCCATCTGGTATCATAAGAATGACATTCTCGACTGTCTGCGCATGGGCAAATACAGCCGTTGCCAACAAAAAACTAAAGACCGCTGAACGGTTCATAATCATTATTTTTTGCCTCTCTTCCCTTTATTTGATTCCCTCTTCTCTTTTTTAGTTTCTTGTATATTTTTCACGACAACTATCTCAACTTCGTTCGTGACGCTAGCGGGATCAGCCTTCAACAGCCAGGTTCCTCCGGGCTTATTAACGCCCGACAACCTGACCCAGCACTGACCGCAGGCGCATCCTTTGGCGAATCCGCAGGTACCATTGATATGAGGCGGAGGATAATCAAACATGGCACGCACCAATGTATCCATCTCCTTGAACGCTGGATCATCTTTCCCCTTATAACCATTCGGTATCTGATCCCAGCCACCTTGAGCGACTGGCAGGGGGGCCATTAAAATGCGACTCTTCTCTGGGGCAGGCGCATTGACCAGCGCGCCGAGCGGCTCCTTGCCAAGCTTTTCGCCAAAGCGCGCCGATACAGCCTCTCTGAATTTTTTCTCGTTCTCGCGCAGGAAGGAGAACGACTCCGTCCGATTCTGATAAAATGTCCCGCCATACTGCGCATTCATATCAAGCCAGTTAATAAAGTGCTGAAATTCGTCACGCTTAATATCGAGTCCTGGCGTCTTTTTATCCACATGAGCCTTCGTGTATGCCGCAATGAAACTGCCTCCGAGGGCATAATAATCCATGGGACGGCTGATGCTGTTCTTCTCCCCCCCGGACTTGGCTTTCAAGCCGATGGTCTTGGTATAAGCAAGCAATGCCTCATACGGTTTTGAAAAGTTGCTTCTCACAGTCGGATCGGGTATGAGGTTAATTTTTGCGGTCGCCTTGCCACCATCAAGTCCATGGCACCGGATGCAATGCTTGTCGATCACAGGCTGGACATGCTTCGGGAAGCTGATGCCTTCGCCATCCGCCTGGTCGGGGACGGGTGTCAAATCGCGCGGCGCACGGGTCAGCAAATTTTGCGAGGGCGTCAGCGAAGTGCCGGGTGGTTCATGGCAACCGACACACCCGCGACGTTCGCCAGGGTGCAAGTAGTGGAAGGAGCGCTCCGTCATGACGGCCATAAAGTTTTCGTCCAGCGCCTGAATTTGCAGCGGCACCCCCGAGGGCACGCGGACAGATACCGAACCATCCGGCTCGACCGGGACAGTGCCGAGAATGCGCTTGGGCGCACCATTGGGCACATCGCGGCTGATGGCGGCTCGCTGGGTAATGGGCTTTACATAGATTTGATTAAAACGAAGATACTTGATCTGCCCATCTGCCAACTTATTTTCAGGATCGTTGCGAGTCAGATTGACATTCTGAATCATATAAATCCCAGGTTCTTTTCCGTCCTTCTTGTATGAATCAGGTATTTGGTCTGGCAAAATAGCGGGGACCTTATGCGGCACAAGCGGATGCGGCGAATAAGCGCCTGACGAAAAATCCATGTAAATAATTTCACGCCCCCCCATGTCATCGACCAATGAAACTACATACGGCGAAGACGGCGGAGTTTGCCCCTGTTTATGCACCTGAACAGGTGAATAGGTCGCAATAAAGAGATTTTCCGTAATGGGGAGGGGTGTGTTATATTGCCCATGCGTCTTGTAACCCGTCTCATTAGACTCGCCATATAGGATTTCCGGCGTGATGCGCGTTACCGCATTCGTGCCATTCTCAGCGATGTTGGTATCGATGCGAATAATGCTGCCCGCATGATTATTGTGATGTCCCATGCCATTCGCAATAATTTTGAGTGAATCGGGAATCGCTTTCGCTTCAGAGATCATGTAAGGATAAATCGTGTCGTTACCATAATAGTGCGAAATCATAGTCCCATCCGGACGTTTCCACCAGAGCTTATGGAACTGCATCTCGTGGCGGTCTACATATTCCCACCGCGTAAAGATGATGCGTCCGTCATGCAAGACACTCGGTGTCGTCTCATTCTCAACTCCGTAGGACAATTGCTTGATGTTGCCGCCATCCTTGTCGCACTTGTAGAGCATCAAGGCTGGCGTATAACGCCCGCCATGGCAGCGTCCAAAATTCTGGGAACGGGTCGAGACAAAAACGATTTCACCGTTGGGCAAATAGCAGGGATCACCATCTTCGATCATCACCGTCTCGCGATGCTCCCACGTCTCCATCTTGTCAGTAGCCGTGCCCGTCAACTGCCGTACAAACGAACCGTCCACGGCAGCCTCATAAATGAAAAATCGGCGGTATTCCTTCTTCGCAGGCTTTTCATGATCTGCAAAGGCAAAGACAAAACGCGTGGCGTCATACGAGAGCATGGGCTTCTGAAACGCACCTTTGGGCATCTTGTCTGACAGTAGGATTTTCGTCTTAGGATTCCCGTTTTTCCAATCTGAAACAATCGCAGGCCCCTCCCCTACCTGACTGTGCCTGCCGAGATATTGGTCGCAATTATGAGGATAGAGCGTCGGGGGATTGCGATTGATCAGGAACGAATCAAACTGCAATGACGGATGGAGCAGGAGTATTTTTTTTCGCAAGGCCGCAACCTTATGAAACATGAGCGTCCCCTGGGGTGTCGCCGTCTTTTCCTGAACTCGCAACTCAGCCTCCAGCTTAGCGATTTCCTTCACCAAAGACTCGGGTACTTGACCTCCATCCTTTTTCACCAAGTCAACCGTGCGTCTGGCCAAGTCGAGATGATCTTGCGTACGCGCGACATAAAACCACTCGCGCACAGCACTCGCTGGGGTATCTTTTGTCGGTTTACGAATGCAAAAACTATTTGTCTTGAGAGCATCTGGAATCCACTTCCAGTATTGTTGTACAAGCTCAAATTCATTTTTGGGCTTCCATAGCTCACTGTCCCAAATTTTAAATGCGCGCTCCCGCTCAAGCTCTTGCAGCATCTCTGGCGATCCGCAGATACGCAGAATATTTTCATCGATCCAATTTTTATCTTTGTTCGTTTCCAGCAAGGTCTTCCACCAAAGCGGATTAGCTTTGTATTCCTTTGCTGGCTCAACGACTGTAACGCCCCAGGATGCCGCATGTATCACAAGTGCGCAACACCCTACAATGATACCTTTACCATTCATCTTGCTGCCTCTTCCGTTGAACGACTGAATAAAATTCCCCAAGTTCATCCAGGCGCTTTATAAATTTGTTTTACTATAGCAGATTCCTACATGAAAATCATTAAGGTAATGCGTCTATTTTTTGCTTTTCTGCGCATTGTTTTAAATGGGGACTCCAGCAAGGGGCAGCCTCCATGACCCTGCTTTACTTCACAGCAGCCAAATTCTCACGTAGCTGGTCTGGCGTACGAGCACCAATGACAATGGAGGTGACCAGCGGATTATCAAGCAACCAGCGCAAGGCATACTGTGTAAGAGACTGGTCTGTGGACTGTGCGCATGCGCTGAACCGTCTCAGTTTTTCGATTACTTCAGGGGTCAACATCGAAGGCTTGAGGCATGGCGTGTCCTTCGCCATCCGTGAATCCGAAGGTATGCCATGTGCATATTTATGGGTCAGCATCCCCTGTGCCAGCGGTGAAAAGACGATCGTCCCGCAACCACACGCATCTGCAGCCTCTAAAATGCCTTCAGGCTGTTCCAGCAAGTTGTAGCGGATTTGATGCGCAATGCAAGGCACCTTCTCTTCGCGAAGGATAGCACAGGCCCTTGCCAGTTGTTCAGCAGGATACTTTGAAAGCGCGACATAAAGTGCCTTACCTTGGCGTACAGCAGAAACCAGCGCACCTATGCTCTCATCCAGGGGCGTTTCGGGATCAGGCCGATGGTGATAGAAGATGTCGACGTAGTCCAGTCGAAGCCTTTTGAGACTCTGGTCAAGTCCGGCAAGGAGATGTTTGCGGGAACCCCCGTCCCCATAGACCCCGTTCCACATCGGATGGCCAGCTTTGGTCGAGATCACCAATTCATCGCGATGAGCGGACAACTCATTAGCTAAGATATTTCCAAAGCGTATTTCCGCTGATCCTGGGGGAGGTCCGTAGTTATCAGCGAGATCAAAGTGAGTAATGCCGTTTTCGAACGCCGCCTTGATGATCGTCCAACAGCAAGCATCATCCGCCTCTGACCCAAAATTATTCCAAAGGCCAAGGGCCATGACAGGCAACTTTAATCCGCTCGTACCACATCGCTTGTAAACCATATTATTCCTGTCTGGCGGACACACGGTTACTATTATTTAATGGCGAGCCTCTCCAGCACATCAAATGTAATCGCCCATACCGATACGGCTTCAGCTTTGCCTTTGATTGCCACAGACTCCAGAGATTTTCCCCAAAGTGTTTTCGGCAGATGAATGCAGGAGTCATAGCCAATTACCACATCCTTGCCTAGTTTTTTTGATTCGCTCTCGAAACGGAAGGCCATATTGACTGAATCCCCCAGGGCCGTATACTCCCTATACCCTGCGCCCCCCATGTTTCCCAATACTGCGCGGCCTGTATTGATACCGACACCCACGCGGAATGGCAGAGGAAGTCCCGGATACAGCGCATTGATCTGCGCGCTGATTTCATTCAGTCTCTTTGCAACATTCAATGCATTGAGCACGCTGACCTTCACATCTTTTTTGTAATCAATCGTCCAGCGAACCATGATGGCGTCGCCAATAAATTTATCGATTGTCCCTGCATGCTCTTCTATCACCTGCGTTGCCAACTTAAACCACTTGGCCATCATCTGTGCCAAATGGTTAGTCGCCAGTTTCTCACTAAGCGCTGAGTAATTCCTGATGTCGCACACTAAAATCGTTATTTCCGACGTCATGTCAGTTTCGGAAATAATAGTCATCGCCCCCAAGTCGCCCTCATCTGTCTCGTCCCCTTGTCCTTGCTCGCCCATTTGCTGAGCATGGAAGATCAAGTCGCAATCCTCAATCGCAATGACATCATTATCCTTGAGCAGCATCGGCACGACAATTCGCTTCCCGTTCAGATGGGTTCCATTCGTACTGCCAATATCTATCAAGTAGTATTCCCCAGGTTGTAGCATGCGAATCATCGCATGATTGCGGGAAACTTTCGGATGCGGGACAACAATATCATTGGGTGGCACACGCCCAATCGTGAGGAGAGGCGCGCAGGTTATCTCCTGCTTTTCATTTCCTCTTTTTAAAGACAGTTTAGCCACCATAGAACATCCTGATGTTAACGAATGATATCAATACCACTTATCGAGCCATACGCGATTGGATCGTGCAGATGCCAAACAACCTTTCCTTCCGCATCAAACTCAATAACCTGCCAGCCCGTCTTGCTGTCATTAGCGCCATGGCCTGTCCAATTCGCGATCATGACATTGCCATTTGCCTGTTCAACAAGACCGCCATAAAAGTGATTCTTCAATCCATCGGTCTGCTGGGCCTGAAAGGTCTTCAGCACCTGACCGTCATCTGAATAGGCATAAAGTGCCTCTGCGTAGCCGCCACCCACCCAGATGCCGCCATCTTTACGCGGAATCGCTTTATACGCATTACGGCCGCGGGGCAATTTGTAACTCTGAACAATCGCTCCCTTTTCCGAACCTTCTTTTGCCAGGGTGCAACGCGCGATACCCTCATTATGAGAAAGCAAGACTTCACCGGACTTCAACACCGTCATCATGCGGATGTTCCGCAGACTGTCATAGACCGAACGTGACTTCAGCGTACGGTCAGCTGCGAACCGATAAACAACAACGGCATCCTTTGCAGGTTCCCCTGCCTTTTGATTAGTGCCGGCCAAAAATCCTCCATCAGGCAGATCGCAAACTGTGGTAAGTCCACCCAGCTTCTTGTCTGAAAAAGTATCGACCTCCTTGCGTTCCTTCAAATCAATCACCGTAAAACTGTTTCCGTGCACATAACGATATTTGTTTTCCGCTACACGCTTCATGTCCCATACTGGACGATTAGCTTTCACCGAAAAATTGTTGCTAGTATTAAACTGGTCCAGATAATGAACAAAACCGCGCGATTCATCACCCATGACAAGAATATGCTTGAGTGGTTCAGCGGAAAATAGAGCTGTAGATAACATCACGGAATACGCGGCGACGAGGATTTGGACTTTCATTGTCTTAAGGTTCCTTTCAAAAACCAATTTATGATGGCTACAGTATGACACACATCCTCTTTGTTGACAAGTGTATCCTCTTGCGTGAGTCGCATAAAAAGTATACACTACGACCTTTGAAATATGTGAAAAAGGATCGCTCTCCCATGAAAATTGATCGCCAACTCTTTCGCACTGGCATTCCAATCATTGACAATCAGCATGAAGCTTATGTTGATCTCCTGGATGATCTTTTCGCAGCAGGTCAGGAAGAGCTTGTGGACAGGACAAAAGTGGAGAATGCCATTAAGAAAGCCTTCGCATACGGCATTGAGCATTTTGATGCTGAAGAAATGCTCATGGAGTCTGTCAATTATCCCGGACTTCCGGCTCATCGTACGAAACATAGTGAATTTCGAGAAGAGGTGGAGCGCATCGCCTTTTCAGGTCAATTTTTGTCAGATGATGATCTTTTAAAAGAGGTGAACACGTGGATGCTCCAATGGTTTTGCGAGCAAACGAAAATTTACGACAAGGCATTGGCTGAGTTCTTGAAAAGGCGTGCTAAGAATTAAGAAGCCCTAGTCCATTCACACGCTTGGCTGGATTATCTTTCCGGGGCACAACCCTCATCACGTCAACTGGACAGCATTTTAAGCACTTTCCACACCCGTTGCATTTTGAGAGATTAATAGATACTCTTCGTGCTTCCAG
The DNA here is from genome assembly GCA_037141675.1 of bacterium. GTDB lineage: Bacteria > Verrucomicrobiota > Kiritimatiellia > RFP12 > UBA1067 > CAIZQW01. The sequence goes on from JBAXCC010000064.1 coordinate 8,671, forward strand.
CTTTTTGTCAAAGACAGTCGTGAGCGCTTTCCGTGGGCATTCAACAAGGCAAAAGCCACATCCGCCACTCTCGACCATCCTGCATGACTCATGCTCAATCTCTAATACTCCAAGCGGGGACCTTCCCTTGGTTTCTTTTGTAAAACGCCCTATCGCACCTGTTGGACATACCTGGCCACATTCGCTACAGGAATCAGGACAATAACGGCCTTCATCAAAGACAACTTCAGGGGCAAGCCAGCCACTCAATCGGTCCCCAGCGCCTCCGTGTGTGATAATCCGCGATGGACAGGACCTCACACATGCACCACACCTCGCGCACATGCTTTCAAACCGGCCTGGTATCGCACTGCAGGGTGGCCGGAGCGCCTCGCCCTTAGACTTGCCTATACGCTTCGGGACAACCATGCGATAACTAGCTCCAAGACCCAACCCGATAAATGCACGCCGGCCAAACGCTGCGCCGCCTTCGGAGGTTAAGTCCTTTTCTTTGGCCTTTTTTACCATGCTCGAGACCCGCCACAACAGATCCTGCAAGGCGCCTGCAAGGCATAACTTCCGGCACCAGAAGCCCGGCGCAAAAAAGGCAAGCACCAGTAACAGTGGCAAACCAATCCCCAGTGCGCCTGTTGCTATTGTCAGCGCATGCCAGCGGGCGAGTGCTCCAACGGATGACAGAAAGAGAGCGAGCGGATCTAGCCAGATGAAGAGCGGATACCCCACAATTGCCCCACCAGCGGCAACCAACAAAAGGGCGAACCCGATCTGCGGGACCTTGTCAATCCATTCACGCTTCGCCTTGAATGGGGAAATCGCAGCTACAGCACTCTGACAGGTTCCTGACGGACATATCCAGTGGCAGAAAAATCGGGGCATAAACAGACACGTTATCCCGACACCTATCCCCGCGATGAGCAAGAAACTGATGGCACCCGTCAAGAGCGCCATGCAGGCAAGAAAAGGGCTGATTGACGTGACACCGCCAATCAGCCGCAACGGTACAGCAAGAGGCAGTGCACAGAAGAACGCAAGTGCCAGCACACTGACACGTATGACAATTCTTGCTTGCTTCATCGCCTCTTATCCCAAATAAGCGCCCTGCTCTTTCAGTACCTTCTGGATTTCAGAAACCGGCACTTCACGAGGCGTAACACCCTGTTTCGCAGCCAATGCGGAGGCCACCCCAGCTGCATGCCCTGTTACAGCACACACAGGGATCAGGCGCACACGGTCGACGATGTCGGGTGACGTGGATATGCAACGCCCGGCCACCAACAAGTTATCGATTTTTTTGGGTAACAAGGCCCCATATGGGATCTGAAATTCCGGCAACCGCAATCCATCATGTCCTGAAACCGCCACGACATCGTTAAACTTGGTCAAGGCTGCTGCGGTCTTTTTGGAAACCTGCGCCACGCCATCCAAAAGGCGCGTCGCACGGACACCCACTAATGGACACGTTTGCATGATGAAAGCATCCGAACACCCCTCAGTTTTGCGCATCTTTTCAACGGCATCCCACGCCATCTTGCGATGTTCCATCTCGATCTTTGAAAGCTCCCGGACATCCAGTCCGTTCGACTTCGGACCCAGATTATTGTGCCAGCGCGCAGCCTTTACAGGTTCAACAGAACCGCGACGGATCTTTGCCTGCTTTGGCAGATGGTCACTGTTTCCTGTGCGGAAAACAAAGCCCATGCCATGCGTAATCTGCTGATAGGTCTCACCAGCCTGGAAGTAAACATCTCCATCGCCTGACGCATCCACAACCGTCTTCGCAAGAATTGCCTTCCGGCCTTCCTTACTCTCGAAGATAACGCCCTTGACTGCATTTCCAACTTGTATGACATCCACGCCGAGCGCGTGGAAGTAGACATCCACCTTAGCCTCGATCAGCATCTGATCCATCATCATCTTCGTTGCTTCAGGATCCGTGGTGGGCTGGTAATTTTCGCCCTCTTTGAACTGCGGAATAATGGCCTGGTCGCCCAATTGCTGAAGTCTGTTCAAAAGTTCCGAACACATGCCCCGGGTGACCATTTTGAAGCGGTTGTTCTCCTTGACTCCTGTGCCGATGACCACCAACACTCCACCGTTCGTCCAGAGTCCACCAAGGCCGCTATCGCGCTCCACTAGAGCCACCTTCGCACCGGTCCGAGCCGCGCCCATCGCTGCGCCCCAGCCTGCAGGGCCGCCACCGACAACCACAACATCAACCGTCTGGAAGACGGGCAGTTCACGCGCGGGCTGAATGACCTTACCGTTATCCAGCGTAGCGGATGCCACATCGGTCAAAGATGGGGGAATTTTCGAAATCCTTGAATTAAACCCCGGATTATCCGGATCGCCATCGTCTGCACGAACCCCGATCGCCGACAACCCGACAGCCGCACCACCGAGCCCCAATGATTCCATCCATTTACGCCGTGATAACATAGTGTCCTCCTGTTCGTTTATTTAACATCGATCAAAAGTATAGCAACTGGCCTGTTGTTTTCAAAGAAAATCCGTAGTGCTCTATGAAGACACCGCTATTTTAGCACCACATCCGCAGCACCCTGCGCGTGGTCCAACCAAACGGTCAGCACCTTTGTGCCCATATCCCATTTCACCAATTTCTCTGCACCTGCTGGCGTAATGGTCCATTCCGGCTTGCGCGAACATGTGAAGGATACCTTGGTCACATATTTATCCGGATACTCCGTGTTGCTCATAAACCAGAAGGTGCTGTCGTTATTCTCGCTCGCTGCCAGTGCATACGAATGGACACCTATGTCGCCCGACATGCTCATCACCAAGGCTTTGTCCGAGACCTTTACGCTATAGTTCTGCAAGATCGGGTCATTCTCGTTCGAGTTCATGATGCAGAAGGTCTTGTTGTTCTGTATAACCCATGCATCTCCATCGTACCACTGAGGGTAGGCATCGTCAAAGAGCTTCTTCACGGCCGCAACATCTTGCAGTTCCGAGACTGGCAGATTTTTAATCTTTGCATTGATAGGCTCATTGCCCTGTGGCAGAACAGGAATGAAGGAGTAGCGTCCCGTGTTCGGGAAGAACTCGAAAAGCTGGCCATGGATGTGATTCATCATGCGGAAACCATACGTCGCCGCATAGAGCGGACCATAAGCTTCATAATGGGGCCATGTCTTTTCGTCTCCAGGAATCTTCTTGTCGTTATAGACTGCATACTTGATCTGACTCGTAACCGTCTCCTTGGAAGGGATCAGCTTGTGCTGCACAGCGGCGCGGATCACGGGCACGACAAAGCGCTTAAACGCATCGGAGATCTTGCCGGTCTCATCCCAGATAGCAGAAGGCCAAACGCCAAAACGCTCGCCCTCCTTAATCCCATATTGCAAGGTCTGGCCATCAAGGCTGTAAATTCCACATCCCCGCGCGATGCCCATCACACAGACCTGAGCCCAGAAGATACGTGGCATCGTCTTCAACACGCCCGATCGTTCACCCTTGCAAACCCCCAGCCCATCAAAGCCCGCGTTCTGCCAGTAGAAACCGCCGTCTTCCCACGCGCCATGCTGATACGACACCCCGCCAAGCCACAAGCCCATGGCCGAACTCATTGAGTAGTGCTGACGCCGGATGATGTTGTTCTTTTGGGAAAAGACGAGGTACTGGCCATAGTCGCGGATGAACTTGCCCTGTTTATCCATGAGATCTTGCCATTTATCATCTTTGTAGGTGCCGTCCGCCTCCTGGAAGAACATGCCATATTTTGCGCAGAGCTTGGTCAGACGATGACGGTAAATCATCTTCTCCGTGCCGTTGCAAAACGCGCTCAGATGCTCGCCCCCCTGAATGCCTACAAAATTCGGTAGCGTCTGGAACAGATACTCAATATCGCCAAGTCCCACAAAGTGGCTTCGTATCATCAAGGGGTGCGGCGCCTGCTCTGCCATGCCCTTTGCAAAGGTGTCCACAGGGATGCCTACGCCCTCCATGCCTTCGACGATGATGCCGACATACGGCGCGATATCTGCAGGAATATCGGTCTTGAAATTGACATAGCTGCGTGTCCTACTGGCCTCAAGGGTGAAGAGCGGATTGTCGGGTGTCAGCGGACGCTTCAACGGTTTGCGTGTCAGCTCCGTGTTGATTGTAAAGGTTCGTGTGCCGGACCATACACCGAGGACATCTCCCTTCAGTCCGCGTATGCGCCAATACCATTTGCCTGCTGCCGGCAGTTGATCATCCGGAACAATGTAATACGGATACTTTTCACTGCTGGTGACACGCAAGGAAACCGCATTCTTGAAATCCGGAGACAGTCCATATTCCAAATCGTATTGCGTCACCATGGGTAACCCCACCCAGCGGAACATTGCAGAAATGTGGGTCATCTTCGCCTCTTGAATCGGAGAAAGCATCTCCGGCGCCGTCGGCATGGTTTCAACAATAGACACACACGTTGCACCGTTCATCTCAAGGGCGATCGGGATCTCCTCTGTCCACGTAAGCGCATTATTGATGCTGATGCTCTCCTTGCCTGCCAGCGAAACGGTGACGGTCTTCTTCTTACTTCCGTCCATCGGACGGAAGGTCACCCCTGTCGCTCCAGGCGCTCGCAATTCAAAGTGGCGATTAAAGTCCAGCTTGACCGCCAAGGCCGTATCCTTGCACGCATCAATTTTGGTAACTGCTTGTGCAAAAATCGGCGCGTTGTTAAGGAATACCGCACACGTGGGCGGCACAATCTTCGGCTTTCCAGCCTGTACCGATTTCCAATAGTCATCTGTCAGTCGGAACACGCTTTCATTCGCCTGCGCGGCAAGAAACATGAACCCGTTTTCCAGCGTCCCTTTGGGTTCAACCTTGAACGGAAACTGCCCTACTGCTGGATCGATCATATTGAGCTGAAAGCCATATCCTCCGCAACCCCAGATCATAGACCCCTGCCCCACCTTGCCAGGTGTCGGCAACAATGTCATCAGCCCAATGCCACACTTGCTTTCCGGGGACTCCATGCTCATCCGGCATAATCCGCCATTCCAAGAAGGACGCGTCTCGCTCCCATTGATATCCGCCTGATGCGGGAACTTCTTACGCTGGAGCAACTCTTTGCCGGGCAACAACTCTTTTTTTGACCATTTTCCTGCCATGCCGTCCCCGCTGCCGGTATAAGCGATCCACAAAGGCTTGTCCCCCGTGTTCTCAAAACGCACGCGATAGATCAGCACGGGCTGGCCTGGCACAAGCTCAAACGTCTCTGTGGTGAGCATGGCGCCAACTTTGCGCGTCTGCGTCAGGGTCGGACGCCCATCAGGAGCAACGAATGCTTTGCGATTCTCAACAGGGAAATCAATAAAGCGCAACAACCCTAGGGGCTTCAATAACTTCGAATCATTATTGCTCAATCGGCCACGATTCTGGTCATCCACCCAGAAGTTCATCATGCTTTCTTCGATCAATGTGGCTTTAGGAACATCAAATCCGAAGTTGAAGCCCTTATCGCCCATCGTCATCTGCACCACGCCATTGCGCAGTTGCGCACCTGAAGCGGAAACAGATGTTTGAGGAGCGTCCCAATTCGCGATCTTCTCGGGAATCAATTTGACTTGGGACTTTGGCTGCATATCCAGAATAACGCGCACCAGCCCTGCTCCATCTTTAAACGTCGTTACACTCTTCCCAGTATCTGATCGTTTGAAGCGCAGAGGCGTCTGACCGACCTGCTCCTGCGTAAGTGTAATGCCCGTCTCGTAAATCGGGTATTCCGAATAATTCACAACCGTCAATGTTTGAGGATGCGCGAAAAGTGCTGCCGTCACAAGCCCCATGAATGCAATCGTCCGTTTCATATTCCGCGTTCCTTATAATGATTTCAGAGTCACCCGGGCAGCCTGAAGACCTTCACTGCTGGCACTGACCATAATGTCACCCGCGTGACGTTTACCGCGAACAATCAGTAACGCACGTCCCTGGAATACGCTGCGCTGATCCGCCTGGAAGAGTTCGCTGCTGGCCGGGTCGCCATTGTCAACCCCTGCATTTATGCCCTGTCCAGAAACTGCGAAGTGAATCATGTTGGTCGCTTCAGGAACCAATACCCCGTTCGCATCCAGCATCTC
>JBAXCC010000065.1:0-14722 GCA_037141675.1 bacterium
CCGCCGAACCCGCATCGCGTGGACGACACGCCCATGAGCCACCGCGGGCGACCTTTTTCATGTCCGGCTTCATTGAATTGTTCGCGTCCTTATAGGGATACGGCAGATAGTCCGAGCGCGTCCACTCATTGGCATTGCCTACCATGTCGTAAAGCCCCCACGCATTGGGTTTGGCTTGCGCTACATAGTCCACCACAAACCAATTGTCCTTAAACCGGCTATCATACAGCGGATAGTTCTGTTCTAACTTATACGAACGGCGCTTATGAATCTTGCTTCCGCCATCCCAGGACGTATAGAAATTCTGAAGATCCTTATCCGCCAAATTCGCATAAGGACCGAAGTCCGTATCTGCATCGCCATAGAAGAACGGCGTGTCACTTCCGGCACGGGCAGCATATTCCCATTGAGCCTCTGAGGGCAACATCGCCTTCACCTTGTAGGTCTTACTAAACCATGCGGAGAATTCCATCGCTTGTTTCCAACTGATACGCACAACCGGCTGGTCGGGATGGTTCGCAATATAACCGGGCACAGCGTGATCCTTGCCATGCTCATCAATGTAACGCGAATCATGCTCCGAATCAAATAGCGCGTAATCGCGGTTACGGACTTCGGTTGTGGACATCCAGAAGGGCTTGTCAATGGTCACAACATTCAAGGGCTTCTCATCACAATACCCCTTGGCATTGCCCATCACGAAGGAACCTGCCGGAATGAGGACGAAGGTCATCTTCTGCGTCGCGCTAAGCATGATTTCGCGTGTGACAGAGCATGCCGATGCCTTCTGCAACGCAACTGCTTGTTCGGCGGACAAGGGGAAGCCCTTGACCTGAGGCGCAGGAGCCTCGACCTCTTTCTGAGGTTCCGGCGCAATAAAGATCACGGGCTTGTTCCCGAGCAAAGCCTTGGCATCGTCAAACTCTTTCTCCGCATTCAAATCAAGATTGGCAAAAGTCTTGGTCAACTCAATACGGCGCTGCACCTGTTTCTGGTTCTCCCAGTCAGGCGGTGCCCACTTGCCACGCCACGGACAGTTCATATCCACCCATGCTGCCATGCGTTCATAAAATTCCGCGTCGGGCTTCACCTGGTGATGCCCCTTGCGTAACATCTGGAAAAGCGGTGACGTTGAAACATGCCAATCCATGGGCGGATAAATCAGCAGTTCGCTTTCTGGACCGGGTCGGCGCACATAAGGTTGAAGGGTATCATACGCTGTTTCCGCACTGGTCATCTTGCGCTCATGCTTGGTGTCATGACAGCCGACACAGTATTTCTGAACCGCAGGCCACACATCCAGTTCAAAGGTCATCGCGCGAGTCGGACCATACCACGTCTTGATCTGCTGTGGCTTTTTCTTGTCCGCAACGGTCATCTTGGCTGGAACGCTCAAGCGATTGTCTTCATGGCATCCCGAGCAGGAAACCCGTTCACCAGGCATACCCACAAACCATGACCGCATAAGCTGGAGTGCCGCGCCATCTTTGTCTAAAGGTTGCACCGCGATGTCAATGTTCGCCGGCACTTCAAAGCAGACTGAACCGTCCGCCTCGATATCCACAGTCCCCAGAAGGCGTTTGACATCCCAGCCCGACTCAACACCGTTGCGTCCAACCGATGAATGTCCTCCTGAACGCATGTAGGCAAAGTGATATGAGAAAACACGTAGTTTAGAGACTGTTCCACGGGGCACATTTACAAGTCCCGCGCCATTATAAATGTCAGTGATATGTACCGTTGCGGTCTTTGATGCCAAATTCACGCGATCAGGAATCACCCGTGGTTGCTTCTTCGGCTGCACCAGCAACGCATGCAGAATGGCGCTATCCGGATATTCTTTTACCAAGGTGATATTGTCGAACGTATCCACCAGATACAATCCCCACAGGCCGCCGTCAGGTTTTGCAGTGACAAGATGAAAATTGAGATTGAGCGGACATGGATAGACAAAGAATGGACGTCCGCGCTGATGCTGATTCCCCGCTTGTGAATCGCTGACATCCGCCTCGACAAACTCACCATATCCAGGGATCTCCTGCAATACGCCTGTCTTTGAAGGGGGCAGCCGCTCGGTCTTGATACGAATAATGGATCCTTCCTCTCCCCAGGACTTGCCAGTCAGGATAGGCTTGAAGGGGTAATAGCGCGCCATACTGGGGTCGAACATCACCAACCGCCCAATCTCCTTCACGTCATGATGTCCGCTGACAATGCCGGCCAGCTTCGTCGTGCCGGGTATCTGGCGCACCTGAAGAATGGTCGTCGGATAATAAGAGCCAGAACCCCACAACAGTGTCTGAGACGTGCCATCCGGATTCATGGTCATCAGCACACGTGAATAATAGTGCGGCAAATCGCAGTACTCCCAGCGGGTAAACATCACGCGTCCATCTTCCATGACCGACGGGGTATAATCGCTGTCCTGGTCAAAGGTAAGCTGGCGTGTCTTCTTCGTCTTCGGGTCATACTGATACACTTGAGCCATGGGCTTGCTGCCGCCTTCGCACGGCAGTCCCTGATATGAGGCTGTCGACAGCATGATGTAGCGGCCATCCGGCAGCGAGACGCCGTCAAACCAGTCCACGTCGGGATAGCCTTGCGGCGAGACGCAGACAGGCTCGGACTGTCCATCCAGCGCCAATTCATAAACAGCGAAGCGGTTGTTGGCATCCACACTTGTGTAGGAGACGGTCTTGGCATCGCAACTCAACTGCATGTCGCGCACCAGCGGACCCTTGAATTCGCGGATGACCCGTTCTTTCATCTCACCGCGCAGATTGGAGAGTTCAACGATCTGACTATGCCAGCCGTCTTTCTTGATCGTCACATGCGTATGACTGTTCAGGCTGATAGAGCCCCAATCCCTCTCATTCTTGTTGCGCGCATTGCCCCCCAAGATGCGACGGATGAAGACGATCTTGTCCGCATCCAAGGCAGGGTTGACCAACATCGAGGCGCGGAGGTCAGCGATGCGTTTCTGCGCTCTTGCCAATTGCTCGGCAGAAGCGCCAGCATTCATCTCCTTCATCAGGGCTTCATCCTTCTGATACGCCTCCAAAGCGGCACGCGCCTTTTTCGCATCATACGTGTTGCCATACTGGGCATTCAAATGGGTGATCGCGCGCTCAACAGCGACAGGCTTAATCAGCTTCACCGCCTCGGCCACCAGGCGCCACGTTTCCTCCTTGATTTCACCCTTTGAATCCCCTTGTTTTTTATTCGGTTCAGCCCCTTTAAGCGGCGCGGAAAAAGCACTAAAAGCAGTCAATCCCATGATTAATACACTAACAAATTCTATTTTTTTCATTTATAAGATCTTTTGTTTTGTTTTCAAAATTCTTTCGCTTTGTAATTAAAACAGTGTGACTATACCGAATAAGCCCATTCTTAAACAAGAATAATTTGTACCGACATTAATAGCTGGGTGCGATTCAACTTTGTTGAATCAACACCCGAAATCAGTATTGCATTTTCTTTCGTATGTGTGGTTAAATGGTCTTCAATATGTTTAGGGGATAAGCTTGTTTGATTGATGATTAATGTTTCGATGAGGGGAAAAATATGATGAAGATTAGCATTGCGGCGATGACGCTGATACTGTGCGCAAGCGGATGTCTCTGTTTTGCGCAGACAACTGCGTTTCCCTATCAGGACAATGGACCGAAGGAGCCTGTGACGCGTACGCTGAATGAGAAGGAGGCCGACGCCCTCTTGCGCACAGACTGGCTCTTCCGCATGGAAGGCATATCTCCGCTGATACGCGTTACCGAAGAGATCACCTGGACACGCCAGATGATCGAGCGTTATAGCACGCGCATGAACCCTCAAACCTTGAAGGCTGACACTGCACAACTCAACAATTTGGAAAAAGAACTCGCTGCGCTTGCAAAACCAGCAACGACCAACCAACTGACTGACCTCTATCTAAAGCTCCGGACGCTCAAACGTCAGGTCATGTTCAAAGACCCGGATATCAACTTTTCAAAGCTTCTGTTTATTGATGTGCCTGAGCGCTACCCGCACGAATCCATGCACCGAGTCTATCCGCAGGCGCAACTGAACTGCGGACGGCTGCTGATGCTGGACGGACTGAATCCCGGAGGCAAGCTTACACGTGTCGCGCCCGAGACAGGATCAGGTTGGTTCTGGCGGCCGGAAGTATCGTTTGACGCAAAGAAAATCCTCTTCTGTTTCCGTCCCAACGGCGAGCGCGTATTCCACCTGTATGAAATCAATATGGATGGCACAGGGTTACGTCAGCTCACCTCGGGCAGTTATGACGACATGGACCCCATCTATCTGCCGGACGGAAAGATTGTCTTCCTGACCAACCGGGGCAACAGCTATGCGCGTTGCACCGTGGGACACCCCAGCACACTGGTTGCGCGGTGCGACGCAGACGGCAAGAACATCTATATTCTAAGCGGCGGCAATGAACCGGAATATACGCCGACTCTGTTGCAGGATGGCCGCATCCTCTATACGCGCTGGGAGTACACGGACAAGGAACTGATGCGTATTCAAAGTCTATGGACTGTCAATCCCGATGGCACAGGCACCAGCGTCTACTGGGGCAACCAGAGTTATTGGCCGGATATGCTGATGGAGGCGCATCCAATTCCCGGAGACCATCGCGTGATGTTCGCAGGACATGGACACCACCTGGTCTATAACGCCAGCATCGGCATTGTTGACCGCACGAAAGGGCTCAACTATCCGGACGGGCTGACCAAGGTCACCTGGGACACCCCTTGGGCAGAAGTGGGCAACGGCCCGGCTGAACGCCAGGAGACGCCCCTCTATCACGTGGAAGGAAAATTTGGTGGCTATAAGTCGCCTTATCCGCTGAGCAAGGAGCTCTTCCTTGTCTCTGCCCGACAGCGGTATCGTACCGTGTGGGGAGAAAATCCTCATCCGACCAGTACGCCCTTTTGCATTTACCTGATGGATATCTATGGCAACCGTGAACTCATCTACTCAGGCACCTACAATCTGCTCTATTCCATGCCCGTGATTCCCCGGCAGAAGCCCCCCATTATCCCGGATCAGATTCAATGGGCAGGCGCACAGAAGGACAAGTCACCTGTCAAGAACGGGACCTTCTACAGCGCAGATATCTTTCAAGGCGCTGCGGCGATCCTGCGTGAGAAGGGCAAATTCCTTCGCGTGCTGATGATCGATCACGTCACCTTCACGCTCGGAAAAAAATTACAGGACGTCGAGCATCCGTCTCATCACGCGCACATGCACTCCGGGCCTGTGATGTCCATCACCCACAACGACGGGGTCAAGCGCGTCTTAGGCACGGTGCCGATTGAAGCGGACGGCTCGGTCTTCTTTGAGGCTCCACCGTGCGTGACGCTTCACTTCCAAGTCTTGGACGCCAATCATCGCGCGCTTCACACGATGCGCTCCTTCACCAATCTGATGCCCGGCGAGAACCGAGGCTGTACAGGATGCCACGAAGCAGGTAGTGCAGGTCCTGTGGTTGCAAGAGGAAACGCCTTACAAAAACCGGCGGCCAAACTGAAACCCTATCCAATGGGAGCTGGTTACTCGCTCGGATATGTCCGCGACATTCAACCCATCCTGGACACCTATTGCGGCAAATGCCATCAAGGGAACGGCAAAGGGAAAGAGAAGCTGGATCTCACTTTGCGCAAGAGCGTAGACGGCGGCACCTTCCCGGAGCCCTATCTGACATTGACCCTGGGGAAGAAGCGCCAGATTGGCGCCTTCCCAGGCGTATGCGAAGGAGGCATTGCAGATACGATCCTGGCAGAGGCGCATCCGTGGAAGCCTGAAGATTATCGCACCTTGCCCGCCATGACGAAACTCTCGGCCAACAGTCGCCTTATCTCCATCGCCAGCAGTGGCAAACATCACGATGTCAAGATCGATGAAAACAGTCTGTTCAAACTGATCCTCTGGGTCGATACGCTCTGTCCCTACCGTGGCGAACAGGAGGTGCGTACCATGGATGATCCGGATCCGGAGGATCCGATATTCAGACAATCCAATTATCCACCGCGCGATCCGGAAACTGTGCAGGACGTCTATGCGCAGTCCCCCTACCGTCCTCGTACGCGGACCGCTCCGCTCATCAACCGCGCCTATCGCCAGGACGAATTTCCGACTGTCGAAAGCCGTCTGCCACGCGATGAAAATGGCAACATTATTGCCCCGGTAATCTTTAGTAACGTCGTGAAGAAGGTCATTAATATTAACAAGCTCTTCCGCGCACCTGTCGCAGCAACCGCGCAAAGCACCTATTCAAAAAGAGGTTCGCCTGCGTTCAACACCCTCAACGGCTCGGGATGCTCCCCTGATGGAGAGGTCACCACCAACTCCACTGTCTCCACTGCGATGTGGAGCGAAGGCCATGATGTGTGGTTGAACCATGACGCGACCAACACCTGGATCACCTTTGACCTTGGCGAAGAGGTCGTTGTACGCGGCCTGCATTACTGGGGCTACAACCACGCGACCACTGAGCGTCACCGCAACATCCAGACTGCGCAGATCTATGCTGGGGCACGTCTGCCTCCCAACGGAGCGGAGTATGCGGAGATGGGTAAGCTGTGGGGCACGCTTGTGGACACCCTGACATTCCCGCAACCCACAGGAACTGAAGACTACAAAGGCTCTTCCCTCCTCTTTGCCAAGCCCGTCAAGACGCGCTACCTTCAGCTCTACGTGACCTCCAAGTATCCAGGACACGACAACTATATCGGTCTCAACGAAATACGCTTCTTCTGCGAACCCCAATAGTACCCTCCTAAGGAAAACACATGAAATATGGATTATTAACGGGAATGATTATGGGGGCAATGTCGCTCTGCGTGGCAGCAGAGACGTCGACCAATGGGTATCAGTTGGTGTGGGCTGATGAATTTGATATAGATGGTCCTCCGAATCCCAAGAACTGGATTTTTGAGCAGGGCTTTGAACGCAACAAGGAACTCCAGTGGTATCAGCCTGATAACGCGGTCTGCAAAGGCGGCAAGCTCATCATAGAGGGACGCCGGGAGCAGAAGCCCAATCCGAAATACAAGCAGGATGCCAAGTATTGGGGCGATCAACGGCCGACAATCGAGTATACGTCATCCAGTCTCAAGACACGCGGACTCCACAGCTGGCAATATGGACGCTTTGAGATCAAAGCCCGGTTCAAGACACAGAAGGGTCTCTGGCCTGCGATCTGGTTATTGGGCATCAAAGGCGAATGGCCAAGCTGTGGCGAAATCGACATCATGGAGTACTATGGACACAGCATTTTAGCCAATGCCTGCTGGGGCACGGAGAAGCGGTGGAATGCGAAGTGGGACAATAGCAAGAAGCCGATGGAGTCCTTCAATGATCCGGCGTGGGATACCAAGTTCCATATCTGGCGCATGGACTGGGACAGCGAAGCGATCAAGATTTATCTCGATGATCTGCTACTGAACACGATTGAGCTTTCCAAGACCATCAACCCGACGGATCAAGGCCCGAAGAATCCCTTCCAACAGCCACATTATCTTCTGCTAAACCTGGCGATCGGCGGCAACTCCGGCGGCGATCCCTCCAAGACGCCCTTCCCGACACAGTATGAAATCGACTACGTCCGCGTCTTCCAGAAGACAACATCCATTAAATAATACTGACTGTCTGCCCACGAATCTCCGCGAAACGGATTGATTTTCTTTCGGCTGAGTACAGCCGCCGTTAATCACTAAGAAACTCAACCCGTGGTTCAAATGACTCCTGCTGCTATTCTCGGAACCTATCTCAGCAGTACGTATGTTTGAGTGATGAACGACGACGGTACCCCGTCGGCAAACACACGTACTGTTTAGCGGAGATTCGTGGGGAAAAATTACCCGTCCGTCTATTCCCGAATTACGCTCGGAGGGCGTTGTAGCAGACGCACATATCGAAGACAAAGTTGGTCTTACGGATGGAGGTGAAGCCGGCGGCTGTGAGCATGGCTTCGAGTTCCCGAGAGGATGGCATGGACTGCATGGAGCGCATGAGATAGCTGTAGGCACCTGGATGACCAGTCATCCAGCCCACAAGAGGCGCCACACTCTTCTGATAGATCGTGAACAATGCTTGTTTCAAGCGCGAGCTGGGTTGCGTAGCTTCAAGGATGATCAGACGTCCGCCTGGCTTGAGTACGCGAGCCATCTCCGATAATGCCTTCGGGATGTCGACAAAATTTCGCAGGCCGAAGCCCACGGTCACTGCATCAAAACGTCCAGCCTCAAAGGGCAAGGCCATGACATCCCCTTGCACAAAGGTTGCAGTGGAAACTTTTTTGCGCGCCAGGCACAACATCTCTTCTGAAAAATCAAGGCCGATGACTTCGCTGGCCGGACTAGCATGCAGTATGGCAATCACAAAATCGCCAGTGCCGCATGCCACATCCAAGACGCGCTGTGGCGGATGTGCGCAAAAAGAGGCCACCGCCTGCTGACGCCAGCGCGAGGCGAGTCCAAAGGAGAGCAACGCATTGCCCCGGTCATAGACAGGCGCAATCGCATTGAAGACGCGGCGCAGTTGCGTTGCCTTCTCTTCGCTAGAAGCCGGGTCGGGTTTTATCGAATCAAGTTTCACATTCATTTACCGAAGACAAGTAGGCTGACAATCATCAGAGTGCAGAAGAGAAAATGATGACCTGCGGAGCGGCCTTCCAAGGTCTCGACGCGTTTGCGCTGAAGTGCATCACGCGAAAGAGCAACGGCCATAGGCAGAGCAAGGAAGGGAGGAAGGAAAGCATAGATAGGCGAATACAAGACCATTAGAATCCCCATCAGGACGTAAGGTGTCAGGTTTAAGAACACATAGAGTCCGAAGGCAAAGCGTTCGCCTGTCAAGAGCGAGAAGGTCTTGATCTTTGCAGCGCGATCAGAAGCGATATCCCGCAGATCATTGCCGTGCAGAATAGCCGCCACAAGACAGCCGACCGGAAGGGAGAGCAAGAAGGCCTTGAGCGAGATATCCTGGGTCAGCGCATAATAGGCAGCCAGCACTTGCACTGGGCCAGTCAGCAGAAAGACACCCGGCACCCCCAGCCCTGCATACTTGAAGAGCTTGGTCGTATAGCAGGCGGCGCCAAAAATCCCCACAAGCGCAAAGAAGAGGAGCTTCCACGTGGAGAGCCAGAGGATCACTGCTGCCAGAGCATTGCCCACAACTAGCAAAATGTATCCCGCGCGACGGACGACGGGCAAGGGAATTGGACACGGAGGCTTGTCATTATCCACGCCTGCAACGCCATCTCCGTAGGTATTCAGTAAATTGGTCGCCAATTGCAGAGACCAACCGCAGACCAGCATTAGCCCGACGAGCAACCACGAAAAATGTCCGTCCTGCCGGGCCAGCACAGCCCCCAAAGCGACAGGCATGGTTGTCGCGGTCAGCGACCAGATGCGCATTGTGATCAGCCAAGTTTTCATACGTGTGAACAGCATACACGAATCTCTGTTTCAGGCGCAAGCGAAGAAAAAATTAACCACCGAGAACACAAAGAACGCAGAGAAAAAACGGCGAGAATTGGCGGTCGCCTTGCGGCTGTAACGCCACACATCTAATGCCTTATCTTTGTGTTCTTTGTGCGCTATGTGGTTTAAAACAGAACTTACTAAATATTGCACTTGCCAAGAAACGACATTCTTTGTTAGTGTTCAAATCATATGAGAAGCTATATGAGCACGTTACTTCAGATTCTCTTCTTTGCAACAACATCGGCTAGTCTGGTCTTGGCTGGCTCGATTGTCCAGGTCGAGGGCAAGGCAGGAGCCTACCAGCTCGTCAAAGACAGCAAACTCTACTTCATCAAAGGCGCTGGCGGAGGCGGCCCCAAAGACCTGCTGAAGGCTCTGGGCGGCAACTCCTTTCGGACCTGGGGTAGCGATGACGCGGCACAGCAACTGGACGAAGCTCAGAAGCAGGGGCTCACTGTCACGATTGGGCACTGGCTGGGACACCAAGCACATGGCTTCAATTACAGCGATCCAGCTGCGCTTGCGCGCCAGAAAGAGGATGTGCGGAAGACGGTGCTGAAACACAAGGACCATCCAGCGCTGCTGATGTGGGCGCTGGGCAATGAAATGGAGATGAATTGCTCGAATGAGGAGGCGATGTGGAATCATATCAATGATCTGGCTCTGATGGTCAAGTCGCTGGACCCGCATCATCCCGTCATGACCGTCATCGCGGAGATTCCAGACGCGAAGGTTCAGGCTCTTCTTCGGCTATGCCCTGCAATTGATATCGTGGGCATCAACACATATGGCGGAGCAGCCTCTATACCCGAGCGCTGGCGCAAGGCTGGAGGCACTAAGCCTTACATCATCACCGAGTTTGGTCCGCCCGGCCAGTGGGAGGTCAAGAAGAATGCATTTGGATGTCCCCCTGAACTGACCAGCACTGAAAAGGGGAAATTCTATGCGGATGTTTATCGCACGGTCACGACCGAAGATAAGGGAAAGCTCTGCCTCGGACTCTATGCGTTCACCTGGGGATACAAAGTGGAGGCCACGCCGACCTGGTTTGGCCTGCTATTGCCCGACAACTCCAAGCTCGCTGCAGCAGAAGCGATGCAGGAGTGCTGGGGCGAGGCAAAGGTCGGCAATCGCGTACCGATGATTGAAAAGCTCGTGGTCTCCAAGGATATCCTGACCAGCGAAGGCGAAACATTCACGGCCTCGACATCGGCTGCTGATTTGGACGGCGATCCGCTGACGTGGAAATGGATTCTGATGCAGGAGGCGGCGCATTACGACGTGACAGGCGTAGGCGAGCCAACGCCACCTGGCTTTACAGACGCGATCATAGCAGGCCAAGGAACTCCGAAGGTCACGGTGAAGCCTCCAGGCGGCGGCAAGTATCGTCTCTATGCGTATGTGTTCGATGGGAAGAAGAATGCGGCCTATGCCAATTGTGCGATACTGGGCGCAGGAGCTGAACCCAAACCCAAACCTGCGCAGCTCAAGTTGCCATGTGCCGTTTTTGCTTCAGGCGAGCCGCAACGCTGGGCAGCTTCTGGGTACATGGGCAACCATGGCGCGATCAAGATGGATCTGGGATGGACAGATAATCCGCATAGCGGCACAACCTGCATCAAAGTCTCCTACAACGCCTCGGACAACTGGGCTGGCGTGATGTGGCAGCATCCGGCAAACGACTGGGGCAAACTAGCCGGCGGCTTCAATCTCGAAGGCGCGACCATGTTGGTTTTCTGGGCACGCGGCGAGACAGGTGGCGAAAAGGTCAGCTTCGCGATTGGTGGACTTACGGACAAGGAGTTTTCGGATAGCGCCCTCGCGGAACTGAAAGACGTGACGCTCAAGAATGGCTGGACGCGTTACCGTATTCCGCTAGATGGCCGCAATTTGCAATGCATCAAGACAGGCTTCAAATGGGTCATTGCAAATCCTGGCAAGCCTATCACCTTTTATTTGGATGACATCTATTATACGCAGGACTAGGCGGCGCGTTGTCCACAAACATGAAGAGCCATGAGGAACGGTCATGAACAGTAAAATAGGCGCGAAGATTTTTCTGCTGTTATTTATGATTCCCTTCTTAGGTGTCGGGATCTGGATGGGAAGCATGACCTTCCTGGAATTGCAGAAGGTTGAAAAGGCGCGTTCATGGAACGAGACGCCAGCCGAAATCACCTCCTGCATTTTGCAGAGGCACCGAGGAAGCAAAGGCGGCTACACCTACCAAGTAACTGCGGACTACACGTATGCTGTGGACTCCAAAAAATATACCTCCAGCAAAGTATCGTTTTATTCCGGCTCGGACAACATCGGCAGTTTCCACCAGGACACGTTTCACAAACTGGAAACCGCTCGCCTCAGCAAAAAGACCTTCCCCTGCTGGGTGAATCCTGAGAATTCCGAGGAGGTTGTACTGATTCGAGATCTGCGTCCGGAGATGATGACGTTTCAACTGCTCTTTGTCTTCCTGTTTGGCGGCGCAGCGATTGCTGTTTTATGTTCAACCCTCTTCTCTTATGACTCGAAGCGTTTGTCCAATGGCAATATTCGTATGCGCAAAGCAGGGCTTCACCGACCCTTGCTCATCAGTGCGATCCTTACGGATGCGGGAACGGGGTGGATGATATGGAAGCTGATGACACTCGTTGGTCTCTTAGCGATACCCTGGCATCTCTGGTTATGCATCATCCCAGGGCTCATTCTGACTTCGATCGCAATCTATATGTGGATGCGTTTTTCCAAATTCGGCGTGAGTGAACTCATGCTCTCATCCTCAACCCTCAGACTCGGCGACCGCATGAACGCAACCGTGATGATTCCCAAAATGGTCGAGGGCGATTTCAAGGGCGTGCTCGCCTGTACGCATCAATACACGACCGGTTCTGGCAAGCAACGGTCAACGCATCATGATGTCCTGTGGAGTTCAGAGTTGATGAGTGGTGGCACACCGACAGGGGCAGAGATGACGCACGTGTCCTTCCATTTCGAACTTCCCGTCGCATCCCTGGGCGCACAACCCACCCAAGAGACGGGAAGTACAAAATACTATTGGAGAATGGTGGTCTCATCTGACATGCCGGGTGTTGATTATCGTGCCGATTTTGATATTATCGTCGTAGGAGAAAACACGAATATTTACCATTGAGGAACTATGCGAATTGTTTGGTTACGACCTGGGACAGCAAATGGATTTCAATGTGAAAACTGCCTGAGAGATCAACACCTGCTTTCCGATCTTTCAGTAGCAGGACATATCGTGCATTCGCTACCGGTCTATCTTCCGCTTTCCGAGAAAGAGCGGACGCCTGTTCTTTACGGAGCTATTCGTATGTGGCTGGGGACAGCTTGGCCCGTGCTACAAAAACTACCTGACGTGTTTAATGCCCTTCTGGATCATCACGGACTCCTCTCGCAGATCGCACGCCGTGCGCAGACCAGCGATCCCTCAAAGGGCGCTGCCATGACGCTTGCAACGCTCAACGGGCACTATGATCCGCGCTTAGATGCTGAACTCTTTGACGCAATCGACGGGATTGGCGAGACGCCGGAGGCCATCTTGATCTCAACACCCCTGCTCGCCCATCAAGGCCGAATAGCGCACGACTGTTTCAATGTGCCATGGTATAGCCTCATCGGCGGGGAAGACCACTGGGTTGATGAACTCGGCGAAGGAATAAAAGAGCGGGTATGGGAACTGATGCGTACGGAGAGTGAATCCTGCTCAGCATTCATTACCTGTGGGCAGACACCCGATCAACGGATCGTTGACGAGCTGCGACTTGATACGCAAAGGTGCGTAACCGCATTCCCGGGATGTTAGTTTTTCGCCTGAAGAGAAGGAATAAACGAAGGGTCGACAAGAGGAATAATGGAGGGCCACGCTCTGTCGTGGCCGATTCCTGCGGCGGACGTGACGGAGCACGTCCCTCCAGGAACATCATTCCAACATTCCCATATTCCAACATTCCAGTAACGTTCGGAGTTATTCAGTCCTTCTTGAAGGGCAGCAGAATAAAGAAGGTCGTACCTTTGCCGACTTCTGATTCGAGCCATACCGAACCATTGTGCTCCTTGATGATGGTTCCCACAATGCTGAGTCCCAAGCCTGTGCCCTTGCCACGTGGCTTTGTCGTAAAGAACGAATCAAACACATGATCTTGCTGCTCAGGGGGAATGCCTGATCCTGTATCTTTCACTGTGCAGCACCAGAACATCTCATCATCCCGCGTAACAGGATAAATCTCAATGGACAGTGTGCGCGTTTCGCGTTCATCCATAGCATCGCAGGCATTGGCGAAAAGATTCAAGAAAACCTGCTCAATCTGATTGCGTTCGCCCATGACCCAGTGACGGTTCTTAGACATCTTGCGCATCACGTTGATGTTGGCACGACGGAACCGATGCCCCATAATAAAGAGCGCATCGTGGATAGGGTCAAAGAGGTCGACAGCCTGATGCTGTTCTTTGACACCGCGCGCAAAATCACGCAGACGCGTAGTGATCGCACCCATCGATCCGGCTGAATCCGTAATGATTTCCGCATACTGATTCGTCTGGTCACGGAACTCCTGCAAGGTGGTTTCCTTGTTCTCCCCGCTCTTCTTCATAATTTCGGCCACCATGACGATTGCGGTCAGCGGATTATTAAGATCATGAACAACCCCTGCCGCGAGCTCGCCAATCGCAGCCAGGCGCCCCGTATGGATCAGATGATCCTGCATCTCTTTTAATTTGCGCATATCGCGCGAAACGGTGAAGGTCCGTATAAAAACGTCTTGAGCATCACGAATGGCAAGCGTGCGTAATTCAACGGGTATGCGCGTTCCATCCTTGGTCAGGAACTGACTCTCAATGCGTTTCTCGCCAGCGTTCTGCTTGACTTCCTTGAACCCCTCTTCGACCGCCTCAAGAATTTCCTGCGGATAGAGTTGGCGAATGTTCATAGCCATCAATTCATCACGCGTATAACCCAGCAAGAGGGAAGCCATCTTGTTAACAAATATAATCTGCCCATCCGAGTTTACGGAATGAATCATGTCTGGAAAGTCTTCAACCAGAATTTTAAAAGCCTCTACAGAATCTAGGTCTACAGTACTCATATGAAACCTCGCTTTTTCTGTCTTCTAACATCCGATGATCTAAACGTTATACATTAATAGCATAATATTAGTAATAGTGTAGCACGTTCCCACGGCTTTGTCACGCCTCAGTTATAAGGGTTGTGCTTC
>JBAXCC010000066.1:0-14605 GCA_037141675.1 bacterium
TTTCATTGTCATAATCTCTGCGAGCAGAACGCAGAACCCTTTGCTCGGACGGTTGAGGCGATTGAAGAAAAGTTTGGTGATCTGCTGCCGTACATGTCTTGGTTCAATTTTGGCGGTGGTCATCACATTACGCGCGAGGACTACAATGTCGACTTGCTCTGTGAAACGCTTCAGGCGTTTAAGGGGCGGCATCCGAACATCAAGACTTTCTATCTTGAGCCTGGTGAAGCCTGTGCTTTAAACGCAGGAACCTTAGTCGCAACAGTCTTGGATGTTGTGGAAAACGAAGTGCCGATTGCCGTGCTGGATGCGTCCTGCGCTTGTCATACGCCGGACGTGATGGAGATGCCCTATCGTCCGCGTCTGTTCCGTGATCCGCACTGGCAGGGTGAAGCAAATCCCTCGCAGCAGGCGGACAGGGGCGGAGAGGCTGGCGAAAAACTATACACGGTCCGTCTTGCAGGTGCCTCATGTCTGGCCGGAGATGTTTTTGGCGACTGGTCCTTTAATACGCCTGTAAAGACAGGTGACCGGATTATTTTTGAGGACATGGCTCACTATACTATGGTGAAGACCAACACCTTTAATGGCATCCGTCTCCCCTCGATTGCGATGCGCGAAACAACGGGGCAGATTCGGGTCGTCAAATCATTCGGATACGAAGACTTTAAGAGCCGGCTTGGATAAGGAGATTTTGATGGGACTTATGCGACTTATGGGACGGATGGGACCTATGACAAAAATGCGCCCCATTCTTCTCATGGCTCTCATCGCCGCCAGCCTCTTTGCAGCACCGCAGGAACCGGTCACGGTTTCGTTCATGGGAGGGTATGATCCAGATACGCCAGAGGGACCTGTCACACGGCAAATTTTGAAGCTGGCGCAGCAAGAGCCACAGTTGAATCCGCAGAAGTGGGGCGGTCTTGTTCTTCCTGGCGGCGGCGGGCGTGCGCCCTTCATGCTGTCGCTGGCCGGCGGCACATCCCCCGATATTTATTTTTGCTGGTTTCATATCATGTGTCATGATATTGAACAGGGCTTTATCTATCCGCTCAACGAATGGATTGGCGAGGACCGCAATGGCGACGGACAGATCAGTGACAGCGAAGCCAAATGGCCTGGGTGGAAGGATGTTCCGCCGCTTTGGCGTCAGGTGGCCACAAAGAATGGTAAAGTCTATGGCGTGCCCATGGCAGGAACGTGGTATTACGGCATTATTTATCGTAAAGACTTGGTTCAGCAGGCAGGACTTGATCCGGAGAAGACGCCTGAGACATGGGATGAGTTTTATAAATGGTGTCAGCAACTGACCTTCCCCCGTCGTCAAGTTTCAGGTGCGAAAGTCCAGCGCGGTCAACGGGCGTTTGGCTTGGAGTGCCGTCCTTGGGGTTGGTTGCCCTGGATGCAGGCTGCAGGCGGTTCGCCCATTGTAAATATCCGTCTCTCGCCGACAACAGGCAAGGCCTATCACTTTAGCATGGAAGAGATTGCTTTCCGTGCTCCTGACACGGGTGAAGATCTCTCGAAGGTTGAGGGGAGATGGCAGGCAAACTTTGATTCGACTGAAGCGCTTGAATCCGCTCGTTTTCTCCATAGGCTGGTGTGGTCGCCCTGGATACGCGACCCTGAGACGCAGGAGATTATCAATCTCACCGAGCTTGATGTGGCTGCCGGGTGTGTGACGCGCAAGGACGGGCACGTGATTGAGTTCGAAGCGTCAGATGTGATCAAGGGGGCGACACGTCCGCTGCCGCGTCTAACAACAGAACTTCCCCAGCTTTTTGCTCAAGGCGAAGTGGTTGCGCTTTTTGCAGGTCTGGACCTGGTTGAAATTCTGACCCGCGAAGCGAATTTACCGCCTGAGATGATTGGCATTATGCCCTTTCCAGCAGCCAAGCCAGGCATGAAGCCTGTGTTCCAGGCGCATAAACATTTTTACAGCATGACGGAAGGTGTAGGACGTCGTCCGAAGGCTGAACGAGATCTGATCTGGAAATGCGTCCAGCAACTGGCGTCCAACGAGGTTAACGACGAGGCGATCCGGCAGAAGGTCTTGGAAGGTTATGCCCGTTGGTGTACGCCTGCGGATCTGATTCGGTTAGGACTCGGGGAATATCTCAGTGAAGTTCCTCTGCGTATCCGCCAGAACTATGAGGGTATAGAACGCGGGACCATTCTTGCCCGTACGGAGCCCTTCGCTGGATTTTGGCAGGCTGTGTCAGATCTTATTGACCGTCGATTCCTTGGTCTTCTGCTCGCAGAAAGCGGGGAACAGTTCGATTATGTCTCCGCGTTGAGGAGCATTAATGCAGATGCGAATAGGGGGCTGATGTTCCGTGTGCCTGAAAAACAATTGGATCGGCAGCGTCCCTTGGCGCGTGTGATTTTCGGGGTTGTTCTGATGGCCTTGCTGGTCTGTGGCGGGATGATGTGGAAGGCGGCGCGTGCAGCCAGTCTAGCGCAACTAGCTGATGCGAACTGGAAGGGCCCCTCGATGGGCTGGTCACCCTGGGTCATGATTATTCCGGCTGTCGTGTCAATTGCGCTTTGGAGTTATTATCCACTGATTCGTGGCGCAGTAATGGCCTTCCAGAATTATAAGATTGTTGGCGAGACGCAATGGGTTGGTCTGGATAACTTTATCTTGGTGGTAACGGATTTCAACTTCTGGGCCTCATGGGGGAGGACATTGAAATACGTCGGCATCACCATCATATTGGGTTTTCTGAGTCCGATCGTGCTGGCCCTAATGCTCTCTGAAATACCGCGCGGAAAGATATTTTTCAGGACGCTTTATTTTCTTCCGCACTTGACCAGTGCGCTTGTGATCGCCTTGCTGTGGAAAATGATGTATGATCCCACGGAAAATGGCATGTTCAACCAGCTTTTAGCCATCTTTGGTATTGCGCGTCAGACGTGGTTGCAAAGCCAGTCCCTGGCTATGGTCTGCTGCATTCTCCCTGGCGTGTGGGCAGGCGCGGGCATGGCGAGTCTTATTTATGTGGCTGCGCTCCAAGCGCTTCCCCCTGACTATTATGAGTCCGCTGCTATTGACGGCGCCGGGATCTTCAGCCGATTCCGACATATCACCTATCCGCAACTGCTACCGCTGATGGTCATTAACTTCGTGGGTGCGTTTATCACGGCGTTCCAGGGTATGGGCAGTATTTTCCTGCTGACCTTTGGCGGTCCTGGGGACACCACGAATGTGCTCAGCCTGGCCATCTGGAAAGAAGCTTATAACAACTTGCGCTTTAGTACGGCGACGACGATGGCGTGGTTCCTCGGCGTTACGCTGGTCAGTTTTACCTACCTTCAGATTCGAATCCTTCGTAAGGTCGAATTCCGTCGCGCAAATACAAACTGAGATTTGCCAAAGGTTTGAATTGACAATCAACGCCTGAAAAAGGCATGATATTGTACATCGTCTTTGGGGGGCAAGGCCAAAATCCATTGGTGGTGTTCCTCGTAACCATAAAGGGAGTTAATATGTCACGTATTTATAATTTTTGCGCAGGTCCGGCTGTGATGCCCGTAGAAGCGCTCCAGGAAGCACAAGCAGATTTAGTGAACTACAAAGGTTCAGGCATGTCTGTTATGGAAATGTCCCATCGCGGTAAAGAGTATGATGAAATCCACAACGAGGCAATCGCGAACATCAAGGAACTGATGGGGCTGAACGATGACTACTCTGTGCTGTTCATCCAGGGTGGCGCCAGTTTACAGTTCGCCATGATTCCGATGAACTTCCTTGGGCAAGGACAGACCGCTGACTATATCAATGCCGGCTCTTGGGGTACGGCTGCGGTTAAGCAGGCTCGGATCATTGGCAACGTGAACATTGCAGCTGAGAGTCAGAAGGATATTCCGACCCGTATGCCTGAACTCAGCGAAATGAAGTGGACGCCTGGTGCTGTCTACAGCCACCTTACCACAAATGAGACCATCGCGGGTACCCAGCTCAAGGATATCCCTGTCACAGGCTCACCGCTGATCGCGGATATGTCGTCTGACATTCTCTCGCGTCCCTTGGATTACACAAAGTTCACGATGACGTATGCAGGCGCGCAAAAAAACCTCGGACCCTCAGGTGTTGCTCTGGCTGTCATCCGTAAGGATTTTGCAGCCAAGGGAAATATTGCGCTGCCGACGATGTTGAAGTATCAGACCTTCATCGACGAGAATTCGCTGTATAACACGCCTCCCTGCTTCAGCATCTACATGCTCTGCCTGACCACGCGCTGGATGAAGAAGATGACGCTCCAGAAGCTCTTCAAGCAGAACCGTGACAAGGCGCAGATGTTGTATGATGCCATTGATGCAACGGGCTTCTATCGTGGCACTGCCAAGAAGGAGTTCCGTTCGGACATGAACATCACCTTCCGTCTGCCGACCGAGGAGCTGGAAGAGATTTTCATCAAGCAGGCTTCCGCAGCAGGCATGAAGCAGCTCAAAGGGCATCGTTCCGTGGGTGGCATCCGCGCCTCGATTTACAATGCCTTCCCGGTGGCAGGTGTCGAAGCGCTTGTTACCTTCATGAAGGACTTCGAAAAGCGTAATGGTTAGTTAAAAGGCTGATAGAGCCTTCACATACAGACCACACGAGATTTCGTGTGGTTTGTTTTTTCCAAGGAGTTCTTCATGTTTCAAGGTGACAAGAAGTTTGGACAGTCGATTCTTCACAAGCAAGAAGAGTGGTTGAAACAGAAATTGATCCCGTGGGTGCCGCAATGGTTAGAGACAAATCATCTTACGCTGCTGACCATTGCCTGGTCGGTCTTAGTTGTCGCATTCAGTTACCTTGCACGTATCAATGTGTATTGGCTCTGGGCTGTCTGCGGAATGATTGTCGCACAATATATCACAGACTTGTTGGATGGCGCAATCGGTCGTCTGCGAAACACGGGTTTGGTGAAGTGGGGTTTCTATATGGACCACTTCCTGGATTTCATATTCTTGTGCGCCATGCTGATCGGCTATGCGCTCTTGATTCCCCAAGCGTATCGGACAAATGTCTTTTTTATCATGACCATCTTCACCGGATTCATGGTCCACTCGTTCCTCTCCTTTGCCGCAACCAATCGCTTTCAGATCGCCTACATGGGCATTGGGCCCACAGAAATTCGTATTGGATTCATCCTGGCTAATATCGGGATCATTGTTGCCGGAGCCTCGATTATTATTAAGGTTATCCCTTATCTGGTGATTATTGCTTTCTTCGGCTTATGCGTCAGTGTTTATCGGATGCAACAGGAGTTGTGGAAAATTGATATGGCTGCCAAAAAGGGGGTTGAAGTAAATATGCCTCCCCCTAGTCAGCATCGTAAACGTTTTGCTATATGCCTTGTCCTGTCCATTGGCGGCTTTTACTGTCTCTGGGTGCCAAGTGCCTATTCAATCGTACAGATGTGCTCCGTTATCCTTTTCACTGCGGCAATAACCATGCTCCTTGTATCCGTGGCTGACTTGCATCGCTTGCGCCAGACTAAACGCCTGTTTAGAAGCTCGCTCCTCGTGTATGGACCATACTTGCTCGTGGCGTTGTTGTTGATTGGCGGACTTCGTGTCTGGTTGGTCCTTCAGCCCGAACAGATGACCCCCATGGTGCCTGAACAGGTTGGCAAACAGGAGATGCCGGTGATGCGTTTACCAGTCTTGCAAGGGTCGAGAGAGGATATCCTCAAGGCGTGGAAGCAATATGAAGAGGATGAAAAGAACCTTGTTGCATTTATTGACGGGTATGCAGGCTTTTTGACCATTGATGCCGTCGCTTATCCGGAAGCGCATAGAAAGGCTTTTGAATGCTATTTCGCTGCATATCTTCGGCTAGTTGCCAGCCGCCTCGAATTGCTGAAAGCCATTACGCCAGAAATGCAGAAAATGATTAACGCAGAGTGCAGCAATGCAGTCCGTAACCTTAAGTGGAAGACGCTGTCTGACAAGACAATCCTCCGTGTCTATTCTGGAGGCGCTTACAGCAAAACGCTGAAGGACGACAAACAATTTGATACGGATATCAAGCGGATTAGCAAACTGTGGTGGACGGTCTTGAAGGATTAGGTGTTTACACGATTTTTACAAACGCTTTACATGTCCATGACAACTGAGTTATAAACGAGTGATACGATAGAGACATCAACAACCCACCAGGTCGTTATCTGGTACAAGAGGAAAGGTTCATCTATGAAACACTCACTCGTCATTCAAAAACATCGCGCGCTATTCGCCGCACTCACGGCAACAGCAACGATCCTTACATCATCTGGAAATATTTTTTCCAGTTCATCTGTGCCTCTCTCCTGCAAGGTGGAACCCGAACGCTCTGTACTGACGGCTGATAAGCCGGAATCGATTATGGTCAAGGTCTCGTTGAGAGGCTCGGAGCGATCGCTTCGTGACGAACGTTCCCCGATTAATATGGCCTTGGTTATTGACCGGTCTGGATCGATGAGCGGAGACCGCATTGCACAGGCCAAGGATGCGGCGATTGCCGCAGTGGAACGTTTGACCGCTTCGGATGTCATCTCGGTCGTCATTTTTGACAACACTATTGACACGATTGTCCCTGCTCAACATGTAAGTAGCAAACAGGACATCGTTGCCCGTATTCGGGAGATTACCGCACGCGGGAATACTGCCATTTTTGGGGGTGTCTCGCAAGCCGCTGCCGAGATTCGCAAGAACATCGAGCGCGGATATATTAATCGCATCGTGTTGCTCTCAGACGGACAGGCAAATGTGGGGCCTCAGAGTCCTGCAGATTTAGGCCGTCTTGGCGTTTCGCTGATGAAGGAGAAAATATCCGTGACGACCATTGGCGTCGGACTTGGCTATAATGAAGACCTGATGACGCGCTTGGCATCTAAGAGCGATGGTAACAGTTACTTCGTTGAGAACAGCGATGACCTGCCGCGCATATTCAAGAGCGAACTAGGCAGTGTACTTTCGGTGGTTGCCAAGAGCGTGCAGCTTTCCGTGCGTTTTGCAACAGGCTCTACGCCTGTCGAAATTGTCGGACGTGACGGCCATATCGATGGTAAGACGGTGACATTGGATTTTAACCAGATCTATAGCGCACAGGAGAAATATGTGCTGATTCGTACAGAGTGCGAACCTGGCAGGAGCGGAGACGCCCGTACGATTGCTCATGCCGAAGTTTCCTTCGTTGATGTTGACTCCAATAAATCAAGGATGGTGACCTCTGTCGGGTCAGTCAGGTTTAGCGAAAGTGCTGTCGTTGTACGCGAAAGTGTGAAAAAGGATGTTGTCCGCGAAGCAGCACTCAACTATAATGCAAAGATTGTTGAGAAGGCTATCCTTCTTGCAGACGAAGGCAAGCGGGAAGAGGCCGCTCAATTGTTTGAAAGTCAGGCTGCAACGTTGAAAAAGCAGGCTGAAGATTATGGTTTAAACGATTTGAAAGCAGAGGCTGAGTATCAGGGCGGCAACGCGTTTAAGGTTAAATCGTCGGGACTGGATGCCCGGAGCCGTAAAGACAATGTCCAGCGTAATTTTGAAGTTCAACAACAACAGATGAAGCAGTAGCGCTTAGGAATGAGAAGTCAGCATGCGAGGAGCTGATGAGACCTGCATGCTGGCTCCTTGCATCGACAAGCCTTATGTCACGTAAAACACCTCTTTTTTATCTTCTCTTAATCGGCATTCCAACGATCATGCTCACGCTGGCGGCTGTGCGTTTGCTCATGGGGGTCCAGGAGCAGCTTGCCGTATTGGAGCAGGATCGCAATCGGAACATTGCAGATAAGATGTCGGGCGAGATCACACGTTGGGTCACAGCGCTTCAAAAGGACCTATTGCGGCAGGTCGAGATCGCCCCCCAAGAAAATCTGTCTCAGGAACTCAGAAAGCTTCAGCGAGAGAATTCATTTGTGCGCAATGTCTTTATCTGGCAAAAAGGGCAGGGCGTGGTGTTCCCCCTTGCGTCCTTGTCGGAGAACGAAGACCAGCGGTTCCTGATTCGTTTCGCTCCCTTATTCAAAGGGGATTATGCCTGGAAGGAAAACACTGCGGAGCAGGCGAGTACGTTAAGCCTAAGATCTAAAATCCAAACGATAAAACGGGAATCCGGCTGGATACCGTGGTTTGAAGGAAATGGGCTCCATTTGTTGGGATGGACTGAAATTGGGGCTGGCCGGATTGCGGGTATTGAGCTTGAAATGAGCGCTGTGCTGGCGCGTTTACCGCCAGTATTAGAGCCCTGGACTTATGGACGACAGGGCGGACAAGGCGTTGAGCTAACAACCGGTCAGGAAATTTTGCTTTCGGCAGGTATGTCCGGCGCCGCGGATGAAAGCAAGGCGGCATCAAAAATAAGGGCAGCGTTCGAGCTCTCTCTTGCGCCAACTCTGCCACATTGGACCTTAAAGATTTATCCGACAAAGGGGAGTGCACGGGTTGCGGAGCGGACGATCACAGTGATTGGTGGAATGATAATCCTGCTACTGGTAGTTTCCCTTTTTGCTGGTGGCTTCTTGCTGGTTCGCGATGCAGCCCATCAGCGTCGCGAGGCCTTGCAAAAAACGACGTTTGTCTCCAATGTTTCGCACGAGTTGAAGACTCCGCTGACCAGCATCCGGATGTATGCGGAACTGTTGGCGGACGGTAAGGCGCAAACCGCTGAAACAATTAAACAGTATCTCGGTGTGATTATCACAGAGAGCGAGCGATTGACTCGCCTTGTGAACAATGTGCTGGACTTTGGCCGGCTGGAGCAGAAGCGCCGAACCTATCATTGTGAATCACTTGCATTGGCTGATTATGTGACAGCGGCAGTTGAACCGATGCGCGGGATTGTAGAATCTGCAGATATAACGTTAGCCGTGAAGAACGAAGATGATGCGTGTGTGCTGGCGGATCGTGATGCTCTGAACCAAGTGCTTGTCAACTTGATTGACAATGCCTGCAAATATGCATCTGAAGGAAAAGAGATCACGATCACAAGTGGGATAGATGGGCGCAAGGCGTTTGTCCGCGTGGCAGACCGAGGGCCGGGGATACCCCGGGCGTCTGCAGGACGCATCTTCGAGCGCTTTTTCCGCGTGGATGATTCTGTGACTGCAACCGTGGGTGGCAGTGGCCTTGGATTAAGCATTGCGAAACAGCTCATGCAGGGCATGGGAGGCGATGTGCAATGGAGTGCTCGCGAAGGAGGAGGAAGCGTCTTTACAATGACGTTGCCGATGGAGGTAAAACCATGAGCAAGCAGCGCATATTAGTTGCCGAGGATGATACGAATATCCGGAATGGCATTTTCGCTCTGTTGCAGGGCGAGGGCTATGATGTGTGTGTTGCCAAGGATGGAGAAGAGGCCATCAAGCGATATACAGAGCGCAAGCCTGATTTGGTGATATTAGACATTATGATGCCCAAGAAGAGTGGCTACGATGTATGCAGGGCCATTCGCGCAAAAGATCTTCAGACTCCGCTGATCATGCTGACTGCGAAAGGCGAGGAGATCGACAAGGTGTTGGGACTTGGGCTGGGTGCAGATGACTATATCACAAAACCATTCAGTACCCGTGAACTGGTGGCCCGTGTCGCGGCAGTCCTCAGGAGAAGCGCCGTGGCTGTTGAGGTTCCAGCGGAAGTAAAGGATGTATTTAAGATTGGTAAGGCAGAGATTAATCCGAAGCGATATGAGGTCAAAACAAAAGAAGGCGTCTCCTCGCTGAGTGACAAAGAGATGAAGTTGCTCCAACACTTTCATCTGCATCCAGGCGAAGTCCTGACACGCGATGTGTTGCTCAATGCGGTCTGGGGGATTGACTATTTCGGTAATACGCGTACACTTGATCAACATGTTGCGCTGATCCGTAAAAAGCTCGGAATGTCAGCCGATGCCATTCAGACAGTGCATGGCGTGGGGTATCGTTTAGAGGATATTTAAGTACAACAATAAGGACGGAGAAAAAATGAAATTCTTACATGAACATCTCGATCGAAAAACAATTATCAGCTTGGTGCTTGCAAGCGCTTGCTGGATGTTTGCATACGCGCAAGATTCGTGGACGCTGACAAAGCCCAGCACGTTTGGCCGCGATGCAAAGGCGATAGCTGAAGTGGTGGGCGACGAGGTTAAGATGACGTTTGATGGCAAGCAGGACTGGGCGCTTCAGGGCATGGGACGGATTCCTGTCAAAGCGTGGGAGTCTTTTAAGCTGACTGTTCAATTGAAGGGCAAAGGCCATGTCGACTTAAGCGCTGTGACATACGATGATAAGGGCAAGGCGATCGATTGGTCGTTCGGAACAAAGAGTGTCCAAGTGTCAGACACCTGGCAACTCGTCGAAACGAAGATCATTGTTCCAAAGGGAGTGTCATGCATTGAACCCCGACTGATGGGTTCAGGAGCTGTAGCCTTTTCTGAAAAGTCATTTACGCTCTCTCGAAGCCAGGAGCAGTTTTCTGTTAAAAAAGGGAAACTTGAGTTTGGCGCGGTTGAAGTCACCTATGGCGAAGAGGGGCTTCAGTTAAACGCAAAAGGCTATTCGACTGGCTTTTCACCTAATTGGTTAGTGCTGGATGCCGAACAGAAGGGGCAAGGGGCATCACTCAAGCTCTTAAATGTTGAGGATTCTAAAATCTATCGTACAGGGTTTGCCCTTGAAAAAGGAGAGTTGGTCGTGGAATTGAATGGGGAAGGACCGCTCTCCAAGCATATTGTTTTTCCTCCTGCATTCAATACATCATCAGGCGATCGCATTATTCTTCCTGAAAATGAAGGCATGGGGTATCCGGTTGATGAACTGGATTTGAAGCTCCACTCCTTGATCATGTTTGGCGGTCACGGATTATGTATGTCCTTCTATGGCGTGGCATCCGATGCGACAGGTGCAGGGTGGATGGCGCTGGTCGAGACCCCCGATGACGCGGAGGTGGGCTTCTCAAAACAGAGTGGCCGCTGGCAGGCGACCTCTGAATGGCTGGCGCAGAAACAGCAGTTCGGTACTGCACGGAAAGTGCGCTATGTCTTCTTTGATAAAGGCGGACATGTCGCCATGTGTAAACGATACCGCCAGTATGCGAAGGAGATTGGCCGGCTTAAAACCTTTACAGAGAAGATCAAGGAGCGTCCAGCAGTTGATCAATTGATTGGTGCAGCGAACATCTGGTTTATGGATAACGCCAAGCTGAGCGTTCAAGTCGCACAGGAGATGCAGTCAATCGGCATGCAACGACTGCTCTGGAGCGCGAATGGTCCGGCAGAAAAGATTGCCGCCATGAATACCATGACAAATGTGCTGACGAGTCGCTACGACATCTACAGCGATGTCATGGATCCTGCGAACTTTCCGCTGATCAGATGGCAGCACTCTGATTGGACAACCGCAGCCTTCCCTCAGGATATTACCTGGGATAAGCCTGACGGAACCATGCGCCAAGCATGGGGTGTTGAACGCAAAGATGGAAACGGCATGATGCACTGTGTCTCCCTGTGCGATCGTCAGTCCGCGCCATACGCACGAGAGCGCATCAAAAAGGAGCTGGAAACGAAACCGTTCAAGTGTCGCTTCATTGACACAGCAACCGCCTGCTCATGGCTGGAGTGCTGGAAGCCAGCCCATCCTATGACCCGTACGGATAGTCGAGAGGCTCGCATCAAGTTGCTGAACGTGGTCTCGAAAGAATGCGGCTTGGTCTGCGGTAGCGAGACAGGACATGATGTGGTTGTGCCGGTCTGCGATTACTTTGAAGGGATGCTCAGTATCGGCAGGTATCGCGTGCCGGATTCCGGGCGCAAGATGCAGGAAATATGGGAGGATGTTCCTGCGCCTGTTGAAAAGTTTCAAGTCGGCGAAAAATATCGTCTGCCTTTGTGGGAACTGGTCTACCATGATTGCATGGTGGCTCAATGGTATTGGGGCGACTATAACAACAAGCTCCCAAAAATATGGCGTAAGCGCGACTTGTTCAATGCCCTTTATGGGACGCCACCCATGTATATGTTTTCCCATAAAATGTGGGCGGAGATGAAAGATCGCTTTGCGGCCAGCTATAAAATCGCGCAACCTGTTTCACGCATGACTGGTTACTCAGAAATGACGGACCATCAGATACTCACGCCGGATCGTACGGTCCAGCGCACGATTTTCGCGAATGGTGTCATGGTCACGGTCAACTTCGGCGAGAAGCCTTTCACGACAAAGGAAGGCGATGTCATCGCCCCGCTTGACCTCAAGATTGTGCCTGCGCGTAAATCTGCTCAATAAGGGCTACGGAACGGCGGGCGGAAAGGGCGTTGGTGTCTGACATGTCGCCTTGCTCCAATGCGTGGATGAATTCTTTGAAGCATGCCGTATGGAGATCATGAGTCATTGCGCCGGGCGCTGCTGCGCCAGCTGCGGTCTCGCTGACATGACCCAATGACTTTAAAATTTCAGCATCTTCAGGTTTAGCATGTTTGAAGGTGTATTGCGCGAAAGCATTATCAACCATCACAATCGCACCTTCTGTGCCGAAAATCTCGAGTCGCCTCGGATTGCCCGGCCATGCGGAGGTCGTGCCGTGAATCATTCCGACCGCGCCATCGTTCCATTTCAGTGCAATGACAGCGGCGTCTTCTGTCTCAATGCCGTGTCCAATGGAAGAGGTGACGGCCTTGACAGTGTCAGGCATCGGAAAGAGGTCGAGCATCAAGTCAATCATGTGAATGGCCTGATTCATGAGTGCGCCGCCGCCATCCAGTTCCCGTTTCCCATGCCATGTGGAATCGTCGTAATAGGACTGATCGCGCCACCAGGGAACGTGGATGCCGATGTTGGTGACCTTCCCGAAACGGCCTTCCGTTAAGGCGGATCGAATGTGCTTCAGCGCAGGGATGTGGCGGAGCTGGAAAATGCAGCCGAGGCGCGTGCCTGCTGTTTGATGCGCAGCGATCATCTGGTCAATGCGTGCGGTTGTAATTTCAAGCGGCTTTTCAACTAATGCATGCCTGCCCATCTGGGCCGCTACGAGCGCGCCATCCAGGTGAAGTGCTGAAGCAGTTGCAACGCAGAGAATATCGGCTTGCTGCAAAGCCGTCTCAACAGAGTCGAATGCGGCGCAATTAAATTCTGTTGCAAGTTCTTTTGCCTTGGAGATGTTCCGGCCACAGAAGCCGATGAGTTGCGCAGTGGGAATTTCTTGTATGGCTCGCGCATGAAACTTCGCAATCAGCCCTGTACCTTGGATCACAATTCGGTAGTTATCTGTTTTCATTTGTTACCTCTGATTCAATTTTTCACCACGAAACACACGGAATACACGAAAAAAACAATATCCTTTTCGGCTCACCGAGATGGTTCGCCCTACCTGCTTCGCACGGGGCATCTGTCTGATCCGAAGGGGGTAGGGCGAACCATCTCGGTGAGCCGAAAAGTCCAAAAAACAATAAAACAATAAGGCAATTCTCCATGCTACTTGCTGGGTTTGAGTTGTTCTGGAAGGTCAACTCTGCTCGTCGTTAAACCGGGCATCGCGTGGAATATTGAAAGGGCTTCACCCGCTAAGAAGAGCGAGCCGCAGACGACGATGATGCCCTTGTTTGTTGTTGCCCAGGCTTTAGCGCGTGCGAGTGCATCATCAAGGGATGCGCAATCTATGGCGTCCCGCAAGCCTGCAATGTTCATCTGTCCAAGGGTCTGTCCAGCGGTCAGTGTGCGTGGATTACGTACCGGAACGGCATACGCACAGGTCGCAAGCGGAGCAAAGCGGTGTAAATAGGCTGCGACATCCTTGTCCCCGCAGAATCCTGCGATAAAGGCGATGGGTTGCTTTTTGGCCAGGCTCTTCAAAGTGTTGGCCAAGGCATCTGCCCCGTCTGGATTGTGAGCGCCATCAACGATCGTGACGGGATCGCTTTGAACGAGCTGAAAGCGCCCGGGCCAGCAGACGGACTCAAGTCCGGTCTTGTATGCGGCTTCAGGAATCTCGAGCGCTTGCGAAAGGTCCTGCAGCGTTGCAAGGGCTGTTGAAACATTTTCAAGTTGAAAGGCGCCTGCCAAAGGTAAGCGGATAGGGGGAAGCGTCAATTCTGGGGTCTCGATCTTGAGGGTCTGTCCATCGATGGTTTTTTGTGTTGCAGAAACAGTGACAGATTCACACGTATCAATAAATAACGACTTCTTTTTTGAAGCGATTTCCTGGATCACGCTCCGTGCTTCAGCCGGCATCGCTGCGCAGACGACAGGGCGTCCCGGTTTGATGATGCCCGCCTTTTCAAAGGCTATTTTTTCATACGTATCCCCCAGCCAATCACAATGGTCGAGTCCGATACGGGTAATCACGGAGACAAGAGGTGTGATGACATTGGTTGCGTCGAGACGGCCGCCCAGTCCGGTTTCAATCACCGCCAGGTTGATCTTTTCCGTGCGGAAGAGCACGAACATCATAGCGGTCAGATATTCGAAGTAAGTTATTTCGGAAGCAGAGCCAAGAGAGGCGATGGCACCATCGACCTCCTTTGCAGCGCGTTCCAGCATCTCATCAGTGGCTTGGGTGCCACGCACTAGGAAGCGTTCATTGATGGAGATCAGATGCGGGGATGTGTAGCGTCCGACTGCATACCCTGCTGCCCGAAGCACGGATTCGCACATGGCGGCAACAG
>JBAXCC010000067.1:0-14469 GCA_037141675.1 bacterium
CATATCTGGGGCTTTTTGCTCGGACGGCACTTTGACCGCGGATTGCTTTCGACCTTTATTGCGCTGGTAGTCATTCTGATCGGTATTGCGTTGCCACTGTTGTTCACGGGTCATATTTTGACGACCGTCTTTGCTTTGCAGGCGTTGGCTTTCCTGTGGCTGGGCGGACGGCTGGAAAGCAGGATGTTTATTCGCGGTGCAATCTGTCTTTATATAATTGTGGCGGTGCGCATCTGTATCGGATTCTTTGATCCTGATTCTTTTGCGCTTCATACGCCGCACACTTACTTTGCAGGGCTGAGGGAACGTCTTGCGGAATTTGTCTTCCCCATTCTGGCGCTCCTCCTGGCTGGGCGATTCTTCAAAAAACTCCCCATGGGGGCACAGAGTCGCATCGGTGATGAGGGTGTGCGCGCAACGAATGCGTATGCACAAGAGGCTACGATTGCCTTCTGTGTCTTTTATGCTGTTTTCATTGTTTATGCCACGCTGGAAACCTTCTCGATGTCCAAAGTGTATTCCCCCGAGTTTGGTCATGCGTGTATCACGCTGGTGTGGTGCGCCTTTGTCTTCCATCTGATGTCGATGCGAAAGCATATTTCAACCGCTGTACTGCTAGGACTCACCTTGTTTGCGGGTGCGGCCATTGTTGGACAATGGTTTTTCTGTGGCTGGATGGGTGTCGACTCGTTGCGGCTTTTCAAGCTCTGTCACCACGAGCCTTTTAGTATGCAGACCGCTCTGCCCCGTCTGGTCTCAACGCTGGTCTGTATGATGGCCCTGCTTAAGATGTGGGACGTTTTTAAAAGGGATGAAGATGATGGAAAGGTGATCAAGTCACTCTCCTTAAATATTGTGCTGGCGATGGGTTTTCTGTATCTGACCTTTGAAGCTTCAACGTTCAGCGATGCATATATACAAGGGTTCCGGCAGTGGGCGGTCAGCATCGTATGGGGTTGTTACGGGTTAAGCCTGCTTGTCAGCGGACTGCAATTTGCAAAGAAAGAATTCCGTATGGTGGGCCTGTTGCTCTTTGCGATCACCATATTTAAAATATTCTTTATTGATTTGGAAAGGTCAGATGTCCTCTTCCGGTTGATTGCCTTTGCGCTCTTGGGTATTGTGCTTCTTCTGGCGGCGTATGCTTATCTGCGAAAGCAGGACACCTTTAAACGCCCGAACACGGATAACCAAAAAGGGGTCTCCCATGAATAAACTACGTATGAATACTGGTAAGATTGGGTTGTTAGTCTGTTGTTTTTCCGTTGCTGCCTTTGCAGGCAATGAAGCCTTCAGCCACAGTGCATCTGTGCAGACACCTCCGATTACGCGGGAAGAGCTGGCGGAACTCATTCTCCCGCAGCCGATCTATGCGGTCACGCGTGAAGACCTCTCAGACGTGCGGTTGGTGCGGAGTGATGGCACGACGCCGATTCCCTTCCTTATTGAATGTGTGACGACGAAGCGTTGCGATTTTACCCGGGAGTCTCGCTCGCTCCGCATTCATAAGGTCGAAGAGCTCGACGGTCAGAAATTGCAGATGATCCTTCGTCGGGAGGAGCCTGAAGACGCCACACTGTTACCGCTCAGTGGGCTAGTCATTCACACCCCCCTGCGTGATTTTGAGCGTAAGATTAAGGTGGATGCTTCGGCTGATGGGGAAACATGGAAGACGGTTGTGGAGTCTGCACGTATATTTGATGTCAGCAACTTTGCTGATTTCAGAGTGAAGGAGATCGAATTGCCTTTCGTTGATCAACGTTATTTACGCCTGACAGTCGACCCTATTATTTCCCCCGGGGCCCCGCTGACCACGACGGTCAGGACCTCAGAAGACAAGGGCGGAACCATTCAGAACATTGACCGTCAGTTTGTGGAACAGAAGCGTCCGTTCCGCATTGAACGCGTTGCCGGCTGGATAAAGAAGGAATCATGGGTGCAGGATGCTCGTCCGCTGGTCAAGCGCGATTTTCGGATTTTGGGGAATGAGCCTGATTCGGAATTGCGCCATCGTTTTCCTAAAGCGTCACTGATCTTCTTTGAACTCGGCAGGGCGCCGCTTGAAAGTGTGACACTGAAATCAGCTTCGCGCATATTCCGCGTCGACTGTCAGCTTT
The DNA here is from genome assembly GCA_037141675.1 of bacterium. Taxonomy (GTDB): domain Bacteria; phylum Verrucomicrobiota; class Kiritimatiellia; order RFP12; family UBA1067; genus CAIZQW01. The sequence goes on from JBAXCC010000067.1 coordinate 2,118, forward strand.
TAATTGAACGAGAGGTCACACAGCCAGGCGAAGAGCGTTGGACTCGGATTGCATCAGCATCCATATCCCGGTTAGCGTTTCGTGATTATCTGCGTGAAGACCTTCATATCACGTGCAGCGAGTCACGTGCAGAACGTTATTGCTTGGTGATGTCTGCGCAATCGGATGCACCGGATTTAGCCATCGTCTCATGTGAAGGCGCTGATTACCGCGCGGTTTTCCCATGCTCAATCGGAGACTCAGTCAAGCTGGTGTGTGGCAACGCCGACAAAGTCTTCTCTGTCGGACATAATTCAGGTCAGGTGCGTGCATTGCTCAATAGCGGCATCAAGCCATTACGTGCGCAACTGGGTCCATTAGTTCAGGATAAAAAGGCACAGGGCTCATCTTGGAAGATCAATACGACGTGGCTTCTGACCATGGCTGTTCTACTGACCGCCTGTGTGCTGGGCGTGGCTGTCGCTGTTGCGCTCAAGCGCATGCCGCCTGCGGAGTGAGCAGTCACAAGTAGGACCGATTGACCGATTGACGTATTGACTGATTGAGTTAGCCGGTCATGCCAACACAGGGTCAACTCTCCTAAACCTCAATCCGTCACTCAGTCACTCCGTCAATACGTCCACGCTCAGTTTGCGCGCCGGGCAGCATAGATGCCGATGGCAGCGGCAAGGAGATAACCGATCCAAATCAGATGGAGCAAGGGGCCGAGGCCTGTATAGTTTGACAGGGGACCCAGGCACCAGAGAGTCATGGCTGCAAGGCCCCAGGTGCCGCCGCTGGCGAAGCCCATGCGCTGGCCAAAGCGCAGTGAAGACTGGGCATAGCGCGCCAGCGTGATACAGAGCGGAAATCCCGTATAGACAATAAATCCCGTGAAGGCTAAAAAGGCGACGGCCCATTTACTGTGGGGAGCCCAGAGTAAATAAATTAATGTCATTGGGGCCCCGAGCAAGGTGACGGTAATCAAAATGCGCAAGTGACCGATACGCGGCGCCAGTGCGCCCCAGGTCACTGCGCCAACCATGCCACCGAGGCCGAAGAGCGTAAAGGAGAGTCCGCTGAACGAGAGCGAATAGCCGACCTCTTTTTGCAGGTAGGCTGGCAGGAGTGCGGCTTGTGTCTGCGAGCAGATGGCCAAAATGGAGGCCATGATGAAGAGCGGGACAAAGGGAACGTGCGGTATCTTGTCTGTTGGACTCGGGGCCTCCTGTACCATCTCGGCCTCAATGGGCAGACGTATCTTGCTGAGCAAGAGTGGAATAATAGAGAGTGGCGCTAACAGGTAAAGGTAAGTCAGACTCCCCATACCAAAGCAATCGACGAGCGTTGAAGAGAGCAGGGCGCCGCTCGAGAAACCGAAAAAGCCCGCGACCATGAAGACGGCTGTTGAGAGGGATGAGGGAATGAGCTTCAGTCCGTGGACTGCCCGAAGGCCTTCCGGGTGAACGGTTGCGACACCCAGGCCCGCGATCAAAGCAATCAGGGACATGGCCACGACACTGATGGTGCCTGTCAGCGGAAGTTGCGTCATAAACACTGAGGTGCCCGCGAGCAAGACGCCCCCCGCAATCAAGATGGGGGAGGTCAATTTGGCATGCAGATGGCCGATGGGAATTTGAAAGATGTTTGATGAAAAGCCCAAAATTGACGAAGCAAAGATGAGCATGGGCAAAGAAACACTGTAGTGGTCGCACAGGGGGACCAAGACGGGCGAGATAATGCCGACAAAGGTGTCGGCAACGGCATGCGCGAGCGTGAGCGAGGCGAGTTGGAACCATTGCTTGCGTAGAGGCGCGGTCATGGTGCGTTAGTGCTTGCCTCCGGGTAATACGGTATCACGCGGCTGGGTCATCAGGCAGGGGTAGTCGAGGGTAAAGTGGAGTCCGCGGCTTTCATGCCGGCGCATCGCACTGCGGATGATGAGTTCCGCGACGAGTGCAAGGTTGCGAAGTTCCAGCGTATCAGGTGTGACCAGATAATCAAAGTAATACGAGCGGATCTCACGGCGGAGATTGCGGATGCGGTTGCTTGCGCGCTTCAGGCGCTTGTTGGTGCGGACAATGCCCACGTAGTCCCACATGCAGGTGCGGACCTCCATCCAGTTGTGGGCCACCATAACGGCCTCGTCGCTTGCAACCGCTGTGCCATATTCCCAGGAGGGGATGGTAATATGTGGAGGCAGTTGTGCCGGGGCATTGATGATGCGGTTGGCTGTCTCATACGCGCCGACAACGGCTTCAAGAAGCGAGTTGCTGGCCAGGCGGTTTGCGCCATGCAAGCCGGTGCAGGCTGTCTCCCCGACAGCGTAGAGCCCTGGCAACGAGGTGACGCCATCCAGAGTTGCCTGGATGCCACCGCAGCAATAGTGAGCAGAAGGGACGATGGGGATCAGGTCGGTAGCCATGTTGATGCCAAACTTTTCGCAGGTCTCGTAGATTTTCGGGAAGCGTTCCTTCAAATAGCTTTGTGATTTGTGTCGAATGTCGAGACAGCAATAGGGGGCGCCGGTCCGCTTCATTTCAGAGTCGATGGCACGAGCGACCACATCGCGTGGTGCGAGCGAGCCGCGCGGGTCATACTTTTTCATGAAGGGACGACCTTCGGGATCGACGAGTTCCGCGCCTTCGCCGCGGACAGCTTCGCTGATGAGGAAGCGCTTGGCCTGAGGATGGAAAAGGCAAGTGGGGTGGAACTGGATGAACTCCATGTTGGCAATACGGGCGCCAGCGCGCCAGGCGAGTGCAACGCCATCGCCGGTTGCAATGTCCGGATTGCAGGTATAGAGGTACACTTTGCCGCAGCCACCGGAGGCGAGGATGGTGGACGGGGACTGGATCGCATAAATTTCGCCTGTCAACTGATTCAGGACATACGCGCCGACACACTGGTTTTTCGGGTTGGAATGTTTTAGCCAGCGTGTGGTAATCAGGTCGATGACCATCGTGTGTTCGAGTGTCTGAATGTTGGGGTGGGCCAAGACGCGGCCGACCAGGGCCGATTCGATGCGTTGACCTGTGATGTCGCCTGCATGCAGGACGCGACGCTGGGAGTGGCCTCCCTCACGTCCAAGGTCAAATTCCTGTGACCCGTCTGCTTTTCGGTGGAACTCTACGCCGAGATCAATCAACTCTTGGATGCGCTTGGGGCCTCCCGAGACGACTTCGCGTACAACCTTCTCGTTGCATAAGCCCGCTCCAGCAATAAGGGTGTCGCGAATGTGCTGCTCAAAGCTGTCTACTTTATCCATGACACAGGCGATACCGCCTTGCGCCTGGTTGGTATTGCAATCATTCAGCCGCTTTTTAGTCACCAGCAAGACACGTCCATGGTCAGCGAGATGCAATGCGCTCATGAGGCCAGCGATGCCGCTGCCGACAATAAAGAAATCAGCACGTTCGATCCGATTACTCATGGGTTAGTCCATTGCTAGGCCTTGCTGTGTTCAGGTTTGGCGTCACGGGAGACAATTCGGGTAACAGCTTCCTTGACCGAGAGGTTTTCATAACAGAGACCATAGACGACCTCTGTAATGGGCATCGAGATATTGGCGCGCTTCGCCAAGGCATAAATGACCTTTGCGTTCCAGACGCCTTCGGCGACCATTTTCATGCTGGCCAGGATGTCCTTGATGGCTTCGCCTTTACCTAGGCGTTCGCCGACGGTGTGGTTACGGCTGTGACGACTGGTGCAGGTCACGATGAGGTCTCCGACACCGCTGAGACCAGAAAGCGTTTCAGGCTGTGCGCCAAAGGCGATTCCGAAGCGTATGATTTCAGCCAGACCCCGAGTGATGAGTGCGGCGCGGGTGTTGTCGCCAAATCCAAGTCCGTCCGAGGCTCCGACAGCAATGGCGATCACGTTCTTGACGGCACCGCCGATTTCCACGCCGATTGGATCCTTAGATGTGTATACGCGGAAAAAAGGTGCAGTAAATATCTGTTGGATGTGTTGTGCACGGGCTTCATCTTCGCACGCAGCGACAACAGCGGTTGGGATGTTACGCGCAACCTCTTCCGCATGACTTGGACCGGAGAGCACAACGACATGGGGTATGTGCAGGATATCTTGGGCCAGTTCGCTCATGCGGCAATGGGTTGATTCGCAAAGTCCCTTGGTCAGGCTCACAACAGGAATGGTTGGGGAAATGAGCCCGGAAAACGTCCTGCAGACATCTGCGAAGAATTTGGAGGGCATGGCCAGTACGACCAGTTCCGCGCCTGCAATGGCTTCGGATGGATTGGATGTCCACCGCAACGTATTGGGTAGCTTAACGCCCTTGAGATAGCGATTGTTTTCACCCGTAGTCCGGATCTCTTCCAGGTAATCTTCAAAGGGCCCCCAGAGCGTGATGGTATGACCATTTGCGTTAAGCAAAAGGCCAATGGCTGTTCCCCAGCCGCCGTCGCCGATAATCGATATTTTCATGAATGTCTTTTTTTCCCAAATTCAAAACGGCTTTCAGTGCCTGCACGAAGGCGCGCGATATTTGAACGGTGCTTCCAAATGGCCAGACAGGCTAGCAAGGTCAGAACAGTCGGGAACCAGACCCCATGTGATTTCAGATAGATCAGGTGTAAGGGCCATACGATAATGCCCAATGTTAGGGCTGCGCAGATGGAGGCCACAGAAACGTAGCGTGTGGTAAAAAAGATGACAAACCAGACGGCGAGACCGATGGTGACAGCAATCGGTGAGAGCCCGATGAGCATGCCTGCGCTGGTGGCAATGCCCTTGCCGCCCTTGAAGCCGAGGAAACAGGTCCAGTTGTGCCCGACGATGGTCAGCGCACCGCAGAAGACTGGCAGGACCTCTTTTGCCCATCCGTCGAGAGGTGTGGGCGCAAAATGCGCTACAATAAAGGGCAGGAGTGCGGCGCCGCAACATCCTTTGAAGAAATCAAGGGCAAAGGTGAGTACGCCCAGCTTCTTGCTGATGGAACGAAATACATTCGTGGCGCCGATGTTGCCGCTGCCGACTTTGCGAATATCAATCCCCTGTGTTTTGGCGATAAGGAATCCGAAGGGAATGGAGCCCATTAGATAAGCGACTGATCCGAAAAGCAGATAAATAATCGTCGTATTCATGTATGAGTTGATTGTAAGCTGAGCTCTAAAGTGAGCGTATAAGTAGTGTTATGTTCCCGTTGGGCTCGCCCTTTGAAAGGACGGATTTCTTTTCATGACGAATGCGGCCTGCGACACGACGTGTGACGGATTGAGTGATGGATTGGCTTGTAATCAGACTAATAGTCAGGGGCTGTTCAGCATTTTCAAGAAAGTCCGAGGCTTCGAGTTCGACGAGTCCTTCGACCAGGCGTGTGGGTCCTGGATATTTTTCGATATCCTTGGCGATGTAGTCAATAGGTGCTGCAATGAGTTTCCCGAAGGGCGGGTAGAGGGGGGCAAGCATATCTGCGCCAAAAGCGAGTGCTGCGCCGCTGAATGACCGCAAAAACTTCTCCAGTTCCTCGTCGTCCAGCACTTCTGTCAGAGATATGCGTAATGCGAATTTCCCTTCCACACTTTCCTTGAAAAGGATACGGTTGCCCCAGTTGACTTTTTCGAAGCCCGAATAACCTTTTTCAAGCCGGCAAGGTTGTGAAGAGGCTTTTTGGGGAATACCCACCCTTGGCCAAATCAGCTCAGCAGATAGCAAATGTGAAGTTTTGTCCAGCAACCCTGCGCCGTTCACCGGCACATTAATCTCCTGTACGCTTATTTCAAGTGTGCGTTTTGCAAGTAACATCCTTATCTCCTCTAAAAACAGTTCAATAGTATACTCTGAAAGTAAGATAAAACAAAGGCGATTTTTCCCGCTTTGCTAAGGATTTTGGTTTTTAAGAATTGCTATTGAGATCATGGTAACGAGGTGGTAATATGAAAGACATTATGAAAGTATCTTATTGGATGATGATGAATCTGGTGGCGTTAACTCAATATGTGATGGGGGCTGCGGAATTCCCTGATGTGTTAAAGATGTCTGACGGGAGTCCGGTGACATCTATTGCAACATGGGAGACGAAACGTCGGCCTGAAGTGCTCGAGCTTTTGAAAACCCATGTGTATGGACGCAATCCGGTGGATCGTCCTGAAAATCTACGCTTTGAGTCATTGGGTCCAGATAAAGAGATGATGGACGGCAAGGCCATCCGCAAGCGCGTGGCGATCTGCTATAAAGGAACGGGGGGAGAGGGGCGTATTGAAGTTACGGCCTTCATTCCTAAGAGGGACAAGCCGGTATCAGCCTTTGTGCTGATCTGCAACCGGCCCCCTGACAAAAATCTCGATCCGGAACGTGTTGAGAAGAGCCCGTTCTGGCCTGCGGAAAACATCATTGCCCGTGGCTATGCCGCTGTGACATTCTATTACGGCGATGTGGACCCTGATAAACACGATGGCTTCACGAATGGTGTTCACGGCGTCTTTCAGCCCGATCCTAACGTGCGTAAACCTGATTCATGGGGTTCGCTCGCGGCCTGGGCGTGGGGCGCAAGCCGAGTCATGGATTGGATTGAGCAGGAAGGGAAGATTAATTCCAAGCATGTGGCAGTTATCGGACATTCCCGTGGCGGCAAGACTGCACTCTGGTGCGGCGCAACGGATCAGCGCTTTGCGTTGACCATCTCCAATGATTCTGGCTGCGGAGGCGCCAAGCTCAACCGCATGGACCTTCCCAAGTCTGAAAGCATCGCCCGCATCACCAAGTCATTCCCTCATTGGTTCTGCTCGAATTTCACGAAATACGGCGAAAATCTGGATGCGCTTCCATTGGACCAGCACATGTTGATCGCGCTGATGGCACCACGCTTAGTGTATGTGGCTTCGGCATCCTTGGACGATTGGGCGGGTCAGCCCGGCGAGTTCCAGTCCTGCGTGCTGGCTTCACCTGTGTGGAAGCTATATGGCAAGGAAGGTCTTGTGGGCACTACGTTCCCGGCCGTAGATACGCCATTGCAAGTGGGGAACATCGGCTATCATCTGCGGACAGGCAAGCACGATCTCGCTGTGTACGACTGGGAACGCTACATGGATTTTACCGATAAACAGTGGGGCAAATAAGGTTTCGGACTAACAAAATATGAATCAAAAAAATCTGCTTCTCGGGTGTGCTTTGTGTGCCTCGCTATGTACCGCGTCAGATACGGAAACCGTAGGAAGGCATACGAGCGGGCGGACGGTCCTTCCCGTGAATCAGGTGCTTACGCCTGCGGGGAAACAGGTCGAGTTGCCGGGGATGCGCGCCCAAGGGCTCGCACTATCGCCAGATGGAAAGCTGTTGGTGGTCTCCGGACTGACGAGTGAACTGTTGACGATCGACCCGGCAACCGGCGAGACAAAGCAACGCGTCAAACTGCCCAAACGAATGAAGGGAGCCCCGCCTGAATCGTCCTCGCCCGAATTTCTTGACTTTGATGGGCGCAGTGAAATGAGCTATGCAGGCCTCGCTTTTTCTCCGGACGGCAAGCATCTCGCCCTGAGCAATGTCAATGGCGATGTGAAGCTGTTTGAGATATCCAAAGAGGGCATTGTCACGCCATGGCGCGTGATCGCACTGCCGGAGGCAAAGGCGCCCCATCGCGCAGCGGAGATTCCGGCTGGCATCGCATGGTCGGCCGACGGAGCGCGGATTTTCGTCTGTGGCAATCTCTCCAACCGCCTGTTCGAGATCGATGTAAATGCCGGTAAGGTCCTGAAGACATTTGAGGTCGGCGTGGCTCCTTTCAACGTGGTGCTGGTCGGTCAAAAGCTATATGTGTCGAACTGGGGCGGACGCCGGCCAGGCGCAGGCGATCTGACCGGTCCTGCGGGACGTGGGATGCTGGTCCGCGTGGACGCGGAACGCTTTATCGCCAACGAAGGAAGTGTCACGATGATTGATCTCGCCTCCGGCCAGAAGCGCGAAATCATGACCGGACTCCATGCCAGCGCGCTGGCGGTCTCGCCGGACGGACAGTACGTGGTGTGCGCCAACGCGATGAGCGACAACCTGAGCGTCATCGCCACGGCTTCTGACTCAATCGCTGAAACCATCTGGACCAAGCCCAGTCCGAACGGCCTGCTGGGCGCCTCGCCTAACGCGCTGGCCTTCGCACCGGACGGCCATACGCTTTATGTGGCGAACGGGACGCAAAACGCCGTCGCGGTGATTCGTTTTGATCCTGCTGATAAGGAATCGAAAATGTTCGGCCTGATTCCGGTAGGCTGGTATCCCGGCACGATCTGCTTCGATTCGCAGCGCAAACAACTGTGCGTGGCGAACATCAAGGCCATTGCCGAAGGACCGCGCCCTGCTGGTTTCAACTCGCGGCAATTCCAAGGCACAATCTCGCTCGTGCCGCTACCTTCGAAGGACGAGCTGCCCCGGCTTTCGCAAACCGTGTGGGACAACCTGCGTCAGCCGGTTATTGTTGCCTCACGCCTGCCGCCGCGGCCTGGACAGCCTGCACGTGCCATCCCGGAGCGCATTGGCGAGCCAAGCCTGATCAAGCATGTCATCTACATCATCAAGGAGAACCGCACCTACGATCAAGTCCTCGGCGATGTGACCACAGGTAACGGCAATGCCAGCCTCTGCACCTTTGGCGAGCGTGTCACACCGAACCAACACAAACTTGTCCGAGAATTCACACTCCTCGACAACACGTGCTGCGCTGGCATCCTCAGTGCGGATGGCCACCAGTGGAGTATGTCCGCCTTCGGAACCGACTATGTGGAAAAATCCTTCTGCGGCTGGCCGCGCTCGTATCCCGCTCCGGGGAGTGACGCGCTGGCCTATGCGCCAACAGGCTTCATTTGGGATAATGCGCGGCGTCATGGCGTCAGCTTCCGAAACTACGGTGAGTTCATATCGACTTCCGTCAAGTGGCGTGATGCAACGAAAAAGGGCAAGCCCGGCTTCCGTGACTGCTACGAGGCATGGCGCACCAAGAGCGATGCTATTGCCTACTCGAACGAGCCTGAAATCGAATCTGTGCGCGCGTATTCAAAGACAAACACCTTTATTGGCTGGGCGCTTGAAGTGCCTGATCAGTTGCGCGCGGATCTGTTCCTGAAGGATCTGAAAGATTTTGAGGCGCGCGGAGATTTTCCGCAACTCGTGATCCTCCGTCTGCCAAATGACCACACCAGCGGGGCGAAGCGTGGCCTGCCGACGCCCAGTGCACAGGTGGCCGATAATGACCTCGCCATGGGCCGAATTATCGAGGGGCTGAGCCATTCAACGTTTTGGAAAGAGTTGGTGGTCTTTGCGATCGAGGATGATCCTCAGGCTGGCTTCGACCATGTGACTGGGTACCGCACCACAGCTTATGTGGCAGGGCCTTTTGTTAAGCGAAATGCCGTGGTCAGCACGCAGTACAATACGACAAGCCTCCTACGCACGATGGAGCAGATCCTTGGGTTGCCGCCTATGAATCAGTTTGATGCCAGTGCCGTGCCGATGAGCGACTGCTTCACGGACGTGGCCAACCTCACACCCTTCATTGCCGTGCCTAACAATGTTCCTCTTGACGAAATGAACCCGGAAGACAAGAAGACCATGACGAAACAGCAAGTCCGGGATGCAGTGGCCAGCGAAAAGATGAATCTTACGGTGCCGGACAAGGCACCAGAGGACACCCTGAACCGTATTATCTGGCGAGCCATGCGCGGGGATAAAGTTCCCTATCCGGAATGGGCCATTACGCTTGCTGCAGATGACGACTAAAAGAATGCGCGAATTTCACGCAATAGGGCGATTGGCTTAGGAGAACAAGGAGATGGCGTCGATAGGGGTGCGGCCAGCGGCGGTAAGTGCGGCGATCGCTTTGTCAGGATTGTCGAAGCGGAATATAAGAATTGCCTCTTCGCCATGATGGAAGGTGAAAGCGTACATATATTCAATGTTCACGCCACTTTTGCCGATGACGTCGAGAAGCTCGGCCATGCCGCCCGGACGGTCAGCCACAGTCACGGCGACGACCTCACGCAGATTGACGACATAACCAGCCTGTTCTAAAATGGTCTTCGCGCGTTCCCACTCCGTGACGATCAGACGCACGATGCCGAATTGTTGGGTGTCGGCCAGTGAGAGTGTGAGGATGTTAATATTTGCCTCGGCCAAGGTTCGGCAAATCGCGTTCAGATGGCCTGGCTTGTTTTCAAGAAATAAGGAAATTTGTTGGATTTTCATAAGGGCTCCTTTAGGTGTTGCGTGTGTCAGTGACGCGGCGGAGCTTTCCTTCGCTGCGAGGGAGGCTGTGCGGTTCGGCCAGCGTGATCTTGGCGTTGATGTTGATGATGCGCTGGACCGCATGCCCGATGTTGGCACGCAATTTTTCAAGCGACTTGATGTCGTCGCTGAAGGTCTCCGGCGTGACCTCCACCTTGACTTCGAGCATGTCAAGGTCGCCATCCTTGGAGACAAAGATGTGGTAATGCGGCATTACGGACTCGACAGAAAGCAGGGCCTCTTCGATCTGCGACGGGAAGACATTGACGCCGCGAATGATGAGCATGTCGTCTGAACGTGCACTGATTCGCTCGATGGTGCGAATCGTGCGTCCGCATTTACAGGGCTCTGCATGGATGCGCGACAGGTCGCGCGTCCGATACCGCAACATCGGTGTACCACGGCGGGTGAGTGTCGTGAAGACCAGTTCGCCCTTCTCCCCGTCAGGTACGGGTTCAAGCGTTTCTGTATCCACAATTTCGGGATAAAAGTGATCTTCGAAGACGTGCAAGCCGCGACGGAATTCACAGTCATTCGCGACACCGGGTCCGCTGATCTCCGTAAGCCCGTAAATGTCATGTGCACAGATACCTGTGATGGATTCGATCTTGTCGCGCATGCCCTCGGTCCAGGGTTCAGCACCGAAGATGCCGTGCTTGAGCTTCATGTCCCTGCGGAAGTTGATGCCCTTCTTCATGCCCTCGTCAATAAGGTGAAGGAAATAGCTTGGCGTGCAGGCGATGACGGTTACACCGAAGTCCTTCATGAGCATGAGTTGGCGATCCGTGTTGCCGCCTGAGATCGGGAGGACTGCGCATCCCAGTGCCTCAGCGCCGTAATGCAGACCCAGTCCGCCGGTAAAGAGTCCGTAGCCATAGGTGACTTGAATGATGTCTGACTTCGTCACGCCTGCCATTGCGAGACTGCGTGCCACGCCGCTGGTCCAGATCTCAATGTCGGCTTTTGTATTGCCGATCACGATAGGCTTGCCAGTGGTGCCGCTGGAGCAATGGAAACGCACAATTTCATCCATCGGCGATGCGAAAAGACCAAAGGGATATTCGTCACGCAGATCGGTCTTCAGCATGAAAGGCAGCAACGCGATATCCTTAAGCGTCTTGATGTGCTCTGGACGCACGCCGCGCTCATCCATGCGTTTGCGAGTCAGCGGGACGGTCGCATAGACATGCTTGACCAAGTCTTGCAGACGCTGAAGCTGGAGGGCTTTCAATTGGTCGATCGGCATGAAGTCAGGTTGGCTTATGGGGTTCATTCTGGACTACCTTTCATCTGTCGGTTTGCGGAGCAAAATACACTCGTTAGTGCCATGTTTTTTACATAAGAATATCGTAAACTTTATCACATGTTACGTTTGACTTGCAATTCGTTTTCATCTTTTTTCTGTCTGCGTATGGCATAGGTTGTGTGGATGTGTTAAACTATGCCCAACAACGAATGGGAGGGCGCGTAGATGAGAAGTATTTTGTTGGTGGCTATAGCAGGAATATGCTGTGTTGCAATTGGTGCGGAGGTTTTCCCTCATACAGATCCTCAAAATGCTAAGGGATGGAAGCTGGCTGAGCAATTCAGCGATGAGTTTGAGGGTGCTTCGCTTTGCACGAACAAGTGGCAACCGCGTTGCACTTATTGGCACGGACGGCAGCCTAGCTGGTTCAGCCCCAAGAATGTCCGGGTGGAGCAGGGGAGGATGATCCTCACGTCCAAGTGGGAGCCTGAGGGCATTCCTGCTCAGTATCAGAAACAGGGCTACAGCAACTATACGGCTGTCTGTGTGAGTTCCATTCAGAAAGTGATGTACGGATATTTCGAGATCCGTTGTAAGGCTGCGCCCATTTGTATGACCAGCTCGTTTTGGTTCCAAGGCAAGAACTCTGAAATCGATGTCTTTGAAATCATTGGCAAGGCAAAGATCATCAAGAATACAGAAACGAAAATGCCGACTAATATTCATTCCGGGTTCAAGGATGGGTGGGATAAGGATAAGGCAGACCCCTTTGATTATGATGTGGGCAACAAGGTCGCTGAGAATTTCAATGTGTTCGCGTTAGAATGGGACACCACAAATCTGATCTTCTATTGCAATGGCAAAGTTGTGCGCACGATAGAAAACAAGGGACGGTTT
>JBAXCC010000068.1:0-14469 GCA_037141675.1 bacterium
CTTTTTACCTGATAAGCAGAAGCCGCGTTATCCGTCAGCCTTTGAGCCCTCTCAGATTGTGGTCTGGAACGTGAATACAAAGGAACGGATCCCGTTGAAGTGCGAGTGCGTTAGCCCGATCGCCGGCATGTTCCAGTTCGTGAACAAGCGTATTCATGCCTGGTCGTCGGACGGTTCGGTCGCGGCCTGGTATGCGGATAATCCGGACACCATCTGGCGCTGTGAGGCAATCGTCCCGCGGCTGTGGGAGATGACCATGCTCTCGGATGAGCGGCAGCCCGTACGCTCCAGCGACACGACCTTGCGTGTCCTGGGGAGTGATGAAGGTCCGTTTGATATTGTCCTGAAAGGGCACCGGGATGTCATACGTTACGCCTGTGAACTTTCCGACAAACGGATACTCTCCTGTTCGGATGACCGCACGTTGCGCGTATGGGATTCCGTGAAGGGGATCTGTGAGGCGGTCTTGAAAGGGCACACGGATATCGTGATCGCGGCGTGTGAACTGCCGGATGGCAGGATACTCTCGTGGTCGCACGACGACACCTACAGGGTTTGGGACGCCAAGACCGGCAAGTGCCTCAACATCATCCATGACAAGCGGGCGTCCAAGACCTGGCGCGGCATTAAATTGAACTGCTGGAGGATCGTCCTCTGGTCGCTCATGACAGAATCGTGGGTGTTCAACCCGGCCGAGATGCGTATCGAGGCTGTTTTGAGCGGTCACACGGGGACCATCCGCGGCATTGTTCCCCTCGGAAACGGCAATGTGGTCACCTATGCCGATGACCGCACGCTGCGGATCTGGCAGACGGGTGCGAGAGAAAGGGTAAAGGATGAAGAGGAAACGGCTTCCGCAAGCGCTCCAGCTACCTCCTCCGCCAATGCTATGGCGGTCATAACGGCGGACGAAACAGCGGCCATGGCGGGAAGGGAACCAAACGACGCGGAATTGCAAATGATGCTGGATGAGATCGGGCTCGGCGGGGATAAAGCAGAAACATCAAAGGTCGAAGACCCAGTGGCTGGCTGCAGTATGCCTCCGGGCAACGGGCAGCTTCTGCTGACCTCGGGCGCACAACCACTCCAGGTGGCGCCCTTTGCGCAGCGCTGTAAGAATTTTCATCGGACGAAACGGACGAGTGGACATATTCAACAAAAACCAGTAGAAAGGAGACCAGTTATGAGCGAGGAAATCAAAAGCGAGTCGGAGGCGGCCGACGCTGCCCGGAAATGCTTCATGGAATATCTGTCGGAGGAGGGGTTCCGTCCGGAACTTGACAAGGAAGGTGACATCTATTTCAAATACGAAGGCAAACATCAATACATTGTGCTTCGGGAGAAGGACCGCCAATTTGTGCAATTGATCCACCCGCGTTTCTGGTCGATCGAGAGCGAGGAGGAGCGCCAGAAGGCGTTGGCTGCGGCAAACCTAGCGACTGGGCGGTGCAAGTGCTGCAAAGTGTATGTCGGTGAGGACAATACAACCGCGGCGATTGAACTGTTTGTCGCCGAACCGGGCCACGCGGTTGCGGTTTTGGAGCGTGCTCTGCGAGCCCTTCAGAACGGTGTGAACACGTTTATCGAGGAAATGAGGAAGGAAGGGTAAGTTTAAAAGGTAAAGTATATTTAACACTTTACCCTTCACCTTTTACTCTTTACACTTATCATATGACCTGCCACGAATTCCATGAGTTGATTACCGTGTCACTGCATCCAGTTGTATTGCTGGAGGGGACGCGGCAGCTTCCTGCGGGGTGCAAATTCAATGCTGTGGTCCGTTTTGCGGAATGGTTAGCGGATCGCTATTGTCTTGCGGTCTTCCGCACCGGCAATGCGAAGGGGTCAGATGACGCATTCGCGAAAGGCGTGAAACGGGTCGACCCCGCACGCCTCCAATATGTGCTGCCATATTCAGGGCATCGCAAGAACGAGATCGAATCATCCTCCTATCAGTTTTCAATGGATGATCTTGATTCCTCGATGACTGATCTAGTTGACCGGTATACGGTTGCCGCATCCCCTGAGCGTTCAAGCATGTTCAAGCGTAAGGATGCTGAACTGCCACCCAAGGTGCGTGCGCAGGCCCAGTATCTTCTTCGGGACACCCTCAAGGTTATTGGCAATAAGGCTATGGCGCCTGCCAGCGTGGGACTCTTCTATGTAGACGAGCATGACCCCATGAAAGGCGGCACGGGCCACACTATACGCGTCTGTCGTGACCGTGCTGTGCCAGTCGCCTTCCAAGATGAATGGCTGACTTGGCCCTCGCAGGCACCCCAATCATAATTTATGAAAATCACTGTAGAAAGCCGATACTTTTTTGAGAACCTCCGGGGCACCGTTGAAGAAGCTGCCCTGTTTAAGAATTCTCGTGTGATCTCTGTCAATTCGGTACGGATTGCCGAAGAGCCACCCTTCAGCAAGCAGTACTGGACAGCGGATAATGTCCTGATCCTGCGTTTCGATGACGTGGATTATTCGGATCCATTTATCTTTCAGGGGACTCGCTTCATGAGCGAAGCGGACGCCGAGGCGATCGCTGCCTTTGTCGAGTCGCCTGACCCACGGCCGATTGTCGTCCATTGCACGGCCGGGATTTCGCGTTCAGGGGCCATCGGTACCTGCCTCAATGAGTATTTCAACAAGAAGCTCTCTCTGAATGAAACCGCTCACCAGGCGTTCTTGATCGCCCATCCCTATATTAACACCAACTTGCATGTCATGAAATTGCTTTGGAAACGCCTGCAGATTGAAATATAGCCCTTATGAAAACAAAAAAAAGAAAACTGACGAAACGTCAGGCGTTGAAAAAAACCATGGACCATCTGGTCTCATGCGTCCGCAAGATTGAACTGCAGGCATCTGACGATCCGAGGAATTTTCCAACTAATTACCGACTCGGGACAGTGCCGGAGCCCTGCTGGTCCGTTCATGTCCCCACGGCAATTCCTGGACTTGGTAGTGGCGACCAAATCGGAGCTTCTCATTACATCCTGATCTCCAAAGCGACAGGCGAGATACTCTTTTCAGGACGGTCAGGCGAGTAGGCGGTGGAGGACAAAAACTCAAGACACCCATTGATTGAAGCATTCTTCGAGGAGTTCAGGCTTCTCACCGTTCCACTTCCATAGGTGGTCGCCGCCGCGTCCAAAAAGCGAACCGCACATCGTACCTTCTTTGTGCAGCCAATACGTCTCGCCAGGGGCGAGCGGATACTTTGCGGCTCTTTGCAGTGAATCCGCATCAAGCGTCGTGAAATAAGACCACGTGTGGACATGCCATTGATAGTCTGCGTCAGGGCGGCTCTTTGAACATTTCGTGAACTCATCAGGATACAGGGAAATGATCTCAGATGCTTTTACCCCCAGAATTTCGCCGGCGGCGATCAACCCTGGCTGCTCGGACGTGAACACAACAAACGGATCGCTCTCCCAGCCTTTGAGCTTGGCCAGTACGCTCCGTTGCTGCAAGAGCCGTGGACCATACTCACGAAGCCATCTGATCAGACTGCCGCCAATGATGCGACACTGCATCTCATCAGCCAACGAAAGGGTGTCGCGGGGAGCCAACGGATGGCTTCTCCTGAATTCCCACACATTGTCACGCAACTCGCCAAACCACTCGTATCCTGCTATGGTCATATTGTTTACTCCAACGTGCGATTACTAAACGGCCTCAGCAAATCCTTAGAAAGTATGTCAAAGCCGGATGAGAGACTACACAAAAAATTAAATTACTCTAAAGTTGAGCCGGAAATCCGCTATTCTTTTTCATCAACGGTTTCGTCGCGCTGATAGATGGGCAGTTGGCGGTAGGGGACTGTAAAGGCGAGTACGCAGAGTGCGGTCCCGTAAATTTTACTGCCTTCTTCGCCTTTTTGCCAGGCGCCGTCCGACCCTTGCATAGGAATGAATGTCTCGTACATCCACGTGGAGAAGGTCTTCCAGCTCTCGCCGCCAATCTGGAAGAGCCCTTGCGAGGTATAATACATCCCGTAAAAGCAACGGTTGTCTTTGGAGAGGTCCTGGTAATTCTTCATCAAGTATTTTGCAGCTTTGAGTGATGCTGGGTCGTTATGTTTTCCGCATAGTTCAAGGCACAGGATGCCAGCGCCTGAAAGAGTTAATGAATGGTCATCAGTTCCCATGTATCCGAACTTGCCGAATTCCTTGTGACTGTGACGCTTCACGTATTCGACGGCTTCCGCGATGGCATCAGGGGGTACAGGGCCGCCGTTTAACCGACAAGACCGAAGAGCCATCAATGCCCAGCCGCTGCAGGACATGTCGCTGTCTGTAGCGTGGGGAGTGTAGCGCCATCCGCCCTGGTGTTGCTCGGACTTTTTCATGGCCTGCGCATCAAGTATCAATTTGACGGCCTTGGGCAGGAGCTCGTCGATTTTTTTCTGGCGTTCTGTGTTGGCCATTCCGGAAACTTCGGAAATAAAGAGCGTTGCTATGCTATGCGCATACATCTTTCCTTGGTTCTTGTCACCAAAGTAGGTCTCTTTGTTGGCGCAGGAGAGCACATAATCCAGGGCGCGATTAATGGTTTCACCGTAACGTCCTTCACCCGGAATGTGGCCTTTAGCCAGGAAGGCCATCCCGACAAGTGCCGGAATGGCGGCAGTCTCGCCATATTGTTGTTCAAAGCTTCCATCGAGGCGCTGATTTTTCGATAGGTAGTCGAGTGCACGATCAATCGAACGGTCGATCTGTTCGTTTTTCACAGGGTCGTCACTGGGTTGTTGCGCAAGCGAGGAAAGGATGGGCGCCCCGAAAGACAATAAGGCAATAAGGCAATAATAAGGCAATGAGGCAATTCCTTGGTTCATTTCCGGGCCTCCTTTGAAAGTTCCTGGAAGTAGAGTCGGACAAGGTCCCGATACTCAGGGGATATGCGGCGTAAGGCGTCATCCATGGCTTGCGATTTGGCTTCGCCTTTCAGCTTGAACCATTCCATGTCTGGCAGTTTGCCGCGTAAGGCCTCGGGTAATCGGCCAGGATCGTTGGGTGCAGGTGTCGGTTGCATCTGGTCGACGGGGAGCAGGCCCGCGCCTGGTTTGGGTTCCGACTTGCCTTCTGCGAGCTCTGCTGCTCGGCTGGGTAGAAACGCTGTCGGGACATTCAATTGTGCGGCTACCTGATCCACCATCTGGCGCATCTGCTCTGCTGCATCAGTGGCATGTTCTTTTGCCGCTTGCATCCCTTCTTTTGAAGATTGAGCGGGTTGCTTTTCATTTGGATTCTGCTGTGCACGATTCTCTTGTTCCTTGGATTGCCGCGCCTGCTCTGCATCTCGGACAGCTTCATTCATGGCAGCTTCCGGGTTGCTGGCTTGTGGCTGGGCTTCAGTGGAGGCTTCGCGTTTTTCTTGCGCGGCGGCTTCAGCATCCATCTTCTCCATCAACTGGCTTGCCTGTCGTGCGGCCTGTTCAAGCGCTGCGGCTGCTTGTTCGAGTGAACGATGAGCGTCTTCTTGTTTCCAGACAGGGTCACGCGGATTGGTCGGCTGGTGTTCCAAGTTTTGAGTGGCTTCTTGGCCGCGCTGTTGCGCTTGATTTAACTCATTCTGTGCCTGCTGAACAGGGTTCATGAGTTCCCATGGCGGGTTTAAACGCTGGAGGTCTTGTTTGAGCGATTCGGTTTTGCGCTCCATGAGCTGAGCATTTTTTGCAACTTCACGTTGCTGCTGAACGGATTCGCGATTTTCCGCACGCATGGTATTTGCGTCAGGCTTCTCTTGCTTGCTCTCGTATTGGTCGGCGCGCTCCTTTTGCGTTTCTGCAAGCGCCTCCTGATTATCACTCTGTTGCTGGGCCTCTTCAGCGAGTGCCGTGAGGGTGTCCCGCGCTTTTTCAAGGCGTGCACGTTCGGCTTTTTTAGTCTGGGCTTCCCGCGCTTTTTCTTTGGCTTTGTTTTTATCGGTCGGCTGTGCTTCCGGTAGCTGGGAGCGTTCTTGGTTAAAGCGGTTGCGAATGTCATCCTGGTTCTGCTTCCAATCGTTCATCGCCGAAGGGGTCTCTTTCTTCGGTGCGTCTTGCGCTAGCGCCTCTTCCCGTGTAGCCAGCTCATCGATCGCGGCAAGCTTGTCGAGTTTTTGGGCGAAAGCCTCTGCTTCGCGTTTCATCTCCTCAGCAGTTTTAGTAGCATCCTCGAGTTTCTTTTCGAGTGAGCGGATCTGAGGCGATTGCTGTTGTTGCGAGGCTTGCTGGGCCTGTTCGGCCGTCTTACGGGCATCACTGATTTGCTTTTTGTTTAGCTTATCAAGTTTGTCCGCTAACGGTTTCAATGCGGAATCCTTGTTTTCAGCAACCGCATCCTCGACCTTTTGTTCGGCCTCAGCTAAATCATTGCGGATGGCGTCGAGCTTTTGCTGGTCTTGCTGATCTAATTTTTGTTTGCCGTCCAGCTTGTTCCGGAGCTCTTCTGCCTGGCGTTCGTCTTTTCTGAGCTGCTCTGTCAGATCCTGTATGGACTGTTTGATTTTTTCAGCCTGATCTTTGTAATTCTGTGATTCCAATGTACGTGCCCCATCATCGAATTCAATGGTGAGCGTATGGCTTTTAGCGATCTGCGGACCACCAAAAGGCTCTGTACGCTTGTCGCTCACCGTGAGCTGTATTCTGATTTTATGGGAGGATGCCCATTTTTCGTCGCGCAAATCAACGGTCTGGAGTCCTCTCCATGTTTCCGCGTCAATCGCTTGTACATTGTGCAAGGGCAGGTGTTCTGAAAACTCTTTGTCGTTGCTTGCAATGTTCAGAGTTGCGTTGGTGATCCCAAAGTCATCTGTGATTTGATAGGCGAGTGATAAATGGCCTCGCTTGGCAATACGGACCGTATGTTTAGCCGGTTGCGTGAAGGCAATGGTTGGAGGACGATCAGCGATGGCGCGCAATGGATAAAACGATGGATTGTTTGTAAACCCATAGTTGTCCTTCAAGACGATACCCCATTGAGGTCCGGCGTCCTTGGTGAGCCGAAACTGCTTTTTCAGGTGTTTGTGTTGTGAAGGAGGTATTTCTGAATCAACAGGAGGCGCGATGAAGGTGCCGGTGATATCCACGGGTCGGTTGATGCGCGTATCAATGGTGATCTGAGTTCCGATCACGCCAGCGATCTCGCCAAATTCATTTGTCTGAACACGTTCAGGCTTTCCTGTATAGTCCGGATAGGAATAGGTCACCTTCTGAATCATGGCCGCGGGACGTTCAACAGCGGTTACCGTGTAATAACGTGTCACGGCATAGCCGCAGGTCACACGGTATTGGAAGGATGCGCCAACAGCTGGGAAAAGCTGGCTGAAGTGGCGTTCGCTGCTGGAGGATCCTTCCTGTGATGGGAGCAGGCGCATACGCTCTGGCGTCTCGCGTGCCCAGAAGCTGTCTAAGGGCTTCTTCCGCAAGTAAGCCTGCCCCTGAAGCACATTCTTGATGGAGGCATCAACCTCTAAAGGGTCTCCGACGAGCATCGTTACACTGCCAGGCTTGACATTTAGCTGTCTGGCAAACAGATTGTCGAGTTCAGCGAAAGGTGCCAAAGCTCGCAAGCAAAGGAGGCTGAGTTGGGTTGGCCAAACAGCGAAGAGCAGGACGACGATGCCGGTTGCAATGCTTGCAGCAACTAACTTGGGCTTGATGGTGCGTCCTGTAAACTCGCGTTTAGGCGAGACGGTACGTGCATCTGCTTCGGCGGCCTCGGTGATCAGCGAAACAAGTTGCTCAGAACCGCGTTCTCGTGTCTCAGGCATCGACAAGAGTTCAACAACGGTTGAAAGACGTTCTTCGAGCTCCGGATGCCGCTGTTCAATGAGTGTAGCGATTTTTGCAGGTGAATAGGGTTGGAGCAGGGGGCGCACGAGCTGTCGCATGGCGACCCATACGACAGCGGATAATCCGACAAGAGACAATCCCAGTCGAAGGAGTTGGCTATAGAGCACAAATGACGCGTCAATGGCGATAACGGCAAGTAACGCGATGAGCGTAGTTGCTGTAACGGCGAGAAGTCCGCGTAACAGTAGAATACGCTTAATGCGCCGGGTCGCTCTTTGCAGTGTTGCAGAGAGTTCCGGTGGCAATTGGTCGATATGCATTACAGGTGATTTGTTTGCCATAAGATAATGTTGCTTTAAGCTAAACCGCTTTTTTTCCGGAGCAACCATTCGGTTGAAAGAAGGATAACCATGGATAGGAATAACCACCAAGAGTCCCAAAGGTTGCGTTCAATACGCTCTTTCACAATTCGGTTTCCTTCGCCAAAGGAATCGAATAGCGTCTGCATATTGCCAGGGGTGACTGCTTTGCCGCTGGATAATTGTGCCAGTTGCGCAGGGATATCCATGTTTGCCGTCACGGAAACCAATTCTGTCGGACGATGTGACGTAACCACAGAGAAATTGGTTTCCAAGGTCTCAGGATATTGGTCGCCCAGTTTTTCTTTTGCCTCAGGGCAGTGAAGCTTTAACGTATAGTTTCCAGTGGCGTTTAACGGATCAATATTGCCTTCATACATGCCATTGGAATCTTTACGATAACCGAGTGCAATGCGACGTATTTCTTTTCCATCCTTTGAAAGAATGGCTTCTGGCTGCGCTTGGGAAATAGGCGCATAGTCCTTGGTGGTCAGGCGTGCCATGACACGCACGGGCTCAAGCGGTGTGTAGTTCAGCCGATCCGTGCCGATGCGCACAAAGGTGTTGCCGGTGCGCAGTTTCTCGCCGGTGCCCCAACGCATGACTTGTCCCCAGAACCGGTGATGTAACGTATCACCCACCCGGTACCGTAACCGCCACGTGCGGTCGGTCATCAACATGAGCATTTTTCCATGGCCGACATGTTGTGAGACGATGAGGGCGTTGCGCGCTTCGTGCTTACGTACTTCTGCGAGGCGACGCACCGCCTCCTCCGGATCATTTTCAACGGCGCTGACTGCGCGGCGTGCCGCTTGGACAGAGTCTTTGTTTTCATCCATAGCTGCGGCATACGCGAGAACCTCTGCACCGGGTTTGATATCCTGCAAGGAGAGGCGCCAATTCAACGAGGGTAGCTCACTCCATATCTGTTCGCTTTCAGCAAAACTAGAGGACATGCGCATGAGTTCATGAGAGCGTCCTGTGGCGGTCAGTTTGATCCGGAACTGAGATTCGCCCTCTTTACGCCAGTCGGTGGTATCTGGCTTATAAATTATAGGCAGTAGCTCCTGGACGGCTTTGCTCTTAATTCCGTAAGGCATGTTGTCAGGACCGGAAACAACAACAAGGAGTGCGCCGCGCTCTTCTACGCAATGGCGGATGTGGCCGACAACTTCAGGGGTCAGCACATCATCGCCGACATCTCCCAGGATGATGACATCAAACATACGCCACTCGTCACGTGTCAAGGGCAGGGAGCCAGCCTCGGCTTCGCCAAATTTACGTGACGCTGAAGCAGGCGGTAAAATTCCCGTCTTAAGCCCGTCAATGAGATCAGGCTTCATTAACACAAATTGCAGGTGTACAGACTTATCGCGCCCATAGAAAAGGTTTCTCAGATAACGATATTCCCAGCGGGGCTTGTTGTCGATCAGCAGTACGTTCGTCCGATCATCTGTAATGTAGACATCGGATGCCCATTGATTGTTCTCTTTAAGTGTCTCGCCCTCCAAGGGATCTATGACAATACGGTAGTGTCGCAACCCTTGCTCTTTCGGCAGGTCCGTGAAGCGGAATTCATGCGTCCAGTTTTCCGCAGATTCCACCTGGGCGGAATCCTCTGCCACCTGTTGCTCACCACAGAAAAGTCTTATTTTGGCTTCGCGTCCTTTTGCAGCATCAGCCCTTACGTTCACCGTCATACGCACACGGTCGCCTAAGAAGACGGTTTCTGAAACGCGGACATCAGCAATGGAGAGATCAAAGGGGGGCATGGTGCCGCCAATGACAATGGAGGAGACGGGGATGCCAGCTTTGGCAAGCCGCCGGGTAGTTGCTGCAACGCCTGCTTCACCTGTGTGACGGCCATCTGTGAGGAACAACAGGCCGGCTAGTTCTTCTGAAGGCAGGATTTCGGTGACTTCTTCCATTGCGTGCGTCATGTCTGTGACGGAACGAAAGGCGGTCTCGCGTGCATCTGCGGATTCGACTTTGAGTAGCGTGGTGTTTGTTGCAAAGGCATCGATATCTGCAATGGATTGTATCCCGTTTCCAAAACGGAACAGATCAACGTCGTATCGTTTACGCAAGCCTTGAATCAGGGCGTTATTTTTAGACGCTGCATTTCCGAACATCAATTGGCGTGTTAAGGTCGAACGCGGGACCTCTGTCTGTGTGCGGATTTTTTCGCGCATTGCACTGGAAAGTCCATCCCAGACCGCCACGTTCGTAGCCCGTGATTCACCGTTTGTGCGAAGGGAAGGATCAATGAGGCCGAGTGCCTGGCTCATATCGAGTAGTTCGGCCAGTCTCCAATGTGTATCGACGAGTCCCATGGAGGCTGATTCATCTGCAAGTACTGCGACACGCCGACGGACTTGCCGTGTCCGTTCGGAAACATAAACAGGTTGCAAGAGCATGAAAATTGCAATGGCAATCGCGGTTAATCGGCAGAAGATCAAAGCTTTGGCCATGCGCGATGAAACGACATTGCATTCGTGCCTGTAGAGGAGTGCAACGCCCTCCATGGCGCATCCGCTGACGAGCGCAGCTACCCACAGGGGCCATCCGCCAGCCAGCCAGAAGAAGCGTGCTAGCAGTTGGAAAAGGGACCAGGATGTGGCAATCGCGATGGGGGCGATTCCGCAAAAGAGGACCATTGCATGTAAGGGCTTCTCACGCTTGATCAGCAAACGATGCACAAGAAACCAGACAATGCACGCAACAATCGTCATCCCTGCAATGCCCGCTGTTGGCATCATGGAGGGCAATACGTCTGTACGTATGTATGTTGAATCTATGACTGGATTTGGTTGCATATCACTGTTTAATGGAATTCGGTTTTCGAGCCGCGCATCTTGGCAAGTTCATCAAGGAATCCGGAAGAGGCGGTTGGAGTGTCTTCGTCAAAAGAGACGTTCTCTTCGATGCCTGTCCGCCGCTGAATGGCGATCCAGCGTGTGAGCATGATCTCAAGGACCAGGAGGAAGAGCGCAACATAAGCAAGGATACGCCAGATTTCTTTTCCGAATGTTTCGCCGATAAGTGCTTTATGAACCTCTTCGGCTTTTGTGGCTAATACGAGGTTGATAAAGTTCTTCACGAAGAGGAGGTCCTGCTGGCTGAGGGAGGAGAGATTGCTTTCATCAATGGTTGATCGGACGCTGAAGGGAATGCAATGCTCTTCGTCCATGATATTGCCGAGGACAGTTTGCAGCGAAGGTGGCACTTTGGCCGAGTAAACGCCTGTGACAAGACTTCGTGAAAGTCGCAGAGCTATACCTTCGGACGTTTGGATGAATTGTCCGGAGATAATATGGGTTCCACGTGCTGTTTCGCTGCCTACGAAGGTATAACTCACCTCTGTTGGTTCGCCGATCTCTGCATCATCTTGATAAGGCGCCGGCGTGACGAGTTTTTTGGTTGGACGATACTTTTGTTTCGAAGAGACGAAATGGACTTTGCGGGGAGTGGTGTTGGTTTTGTTGAACGTGCCACTTGTCAGCAAGAGCGTTGCGCTTTCTGTTGGCTTAATGTTGAGGTTGGCCATGGAGGGCGATGCCAGACGATAAGCAAGTTCATGCACGAGTGGCAAGAAGGAACCGCGTGCGGGCAACGTAGAGACCGTCATATCAAAGGGGATTGTTGAAAGGATGATGGACCCGCGTCCCAAACGTCGCATCGCCAGGAAGGGCTCGCCTTGATCAAATGTGGCGATGGCGCGAGCCGATTGCCCTTCTGTGTTCAATAACCAAAAGCGGTCAACGGAGAGGGTGCCCAGATCGCTGCCGGTACGGAACTGGCGCAGGATGTCATCATCAAAGGATGCGGTACGGATGGACGGACGATTGGTTTCGTTGACCGATACGAATGTTTTCAAGGGGAAGGGGAGGAGCGGTTCATCCTCCAGTGACCAGGTGTTATAGAAATCCGCTTGCGCGCTTGCGCCAGGGGCGATCAGAAGCCCGCCGCCATTATCGACAAATCGTGCTAACTTGTTGGCGGTATTGGTTGTCAGGCTCGACACATTGGCCAATATGACCACGCTGCAATCGGAAAATGTTTCACGCCGGCCAACAGCAGACGCTTCAACAACAATAGGGTCGACCAAAAATTGGCGAAGCTCATTGGTCGTTGCAGAGGATTTGGCGGTGATTCGTTTGATGGCTTCCGGGCGTAGTGCCAGTGACAGATAGGTGGAGCTGCGATCGCGCGGGTTGGCTACGGGATTCCCGTCCACGATGAGAACACGTAACGTGTCGATGATTTGGGCGATGTGGGTGCAGGTGTTGTCAGCGGCCAAGTCATCAGAGACAAGGATCTTTGCAACCACTTTTTGTGCACCGGCACGTGTGAAGCGATGCTTAAATGTGACTGTGTGTCGCATGCTGGGAGCCAATTGACCCGTGGTGCGATTGGTCAATGTAGTTCCACCCATGTCCAGCAGGATGGCATCAGGGGTCACGGCCTCTGAACCTGTATTTTCAACTGTCACGCGGATGCCGACATCGCGGTCTGTCCCAATCAATTCACGTGTAAAGGCAATATCGGCTATACCCACGTTGCGGATTGACGTTGGTAATGGCAGGGTTCGCCAGACAATTTGCGGCTTAGAGGGCAACTGGGCGATGAGAGCATCGACTACTTTCCAACGGTCCGGACGTGTGAGGTACCAGCCGGCTGCTTGACCGTCGCCGACGATGACAATCTGCTTGGATGGATTGTTACCCAGGGAGAGCATGATGGTCGCGGACGTGAGCGTGGTCATGATGTCCATGGTTCCCTGGACGGGTTCCATGCGATCCAGAATGCTGAAAAGCTCACGTCTGTCAGTGATGGGAGCTTGTGTCAGCGAGAGGGGGACTGGTCCACCAACAATGAGGCCAAAGGCAATGCTTCGGTCAGATTGCTTGATATACGCTTCGGCCTCTTTGCGTGCACGCTCAAAGTTTGTCTCCGCGCCTTGCTTCATGTCCATGGAGGATGAACCGTCAATGATGATGACAACATCGCGTTGCGCAACAGAACCAAATCGCGAAAGGTTCAATTTGCGCTCTAGAAAGATGGAGGTGGCGGCAAGGCCTGCGAGGAGGAGTGATGCAGTGAAGAGTATGCGGCGCCATTTCGGATAACGCCACATGGCAAAGCTGACACCGAAAAACGTGACAGCTAGCAGCATCATGGGCAATACGACAATCCAAGGTACGCGTGAACCCGCTTGGATAAAGGGTCGCGCAATGGCAAAAGACAACAATGCAAGCAAAAGGCAGCGGGTCGCGAGAAGGAGGATGTCTTCAATCAGCATGCGTCTTCGCCGGCTGATCATGGAGTCCATCAAGAAGATAAATGCGCCCCACTCAATACGCTTTGCGGATTTGCGATTGAAAAGATGTATGAGCACTGGCACGGCGATAGCCCCCAGCCCTAACAACATCCATGGTGCAAAAAACTCCATACTTACCGTTTCCTCCGTGCAAGGTAGTCCGAGAGTGCCCGGTCAAATGGCTTTTTGGTGGAGAGAGGAAGATAGTCCGCCCGTATTTCACCGCAACCTGCCGAGATGTCCGAGAGGAATCTACGAACGCGGTCAAGGTAGCTGGCGCGGATCGTTTTAGGGTCAACCTCAAGTTGATGAACAGATTCGAGGTCTTTAAATTCGGTGAACGAATCAAACGGGAAGTGAAGTTCTTCTTCAGCCATGATATGCATGACGATCACTTCATGACGGCGATAACGGAAATGGTGGAGCGCCTTGAGCAGGGTTTCTGTGTTATCAAAGAGGTCGCTCAAGATGATGACAAGACCTCGACGTGGGATACGCTCAGCGATGTCGTGGAAGATATCCGAAAGCGCGGTCTCGTTTCCAGGCTGGGTGGAATCGATTTGCTCAAGAATAGTCCGTACTTGGCTTGCGCGCGACCGCGCAGGGATATAGGAGCGGATAGTACTGTCAAAGGTAACCATGCCGACCGCATCCTGCTGTCCGATTAAAAGGTAGGAAAGAACAGCGGCAATGTATTGCGCATATTCAAGCTTTGAAAGTTTGCGGCCATCCAATTCAGCGGCTTGTTCACCCCGATAAGCCATCGAGCCGGACGCATCCAGTAAAATGGTGGCGCGTAGATTGGTCTCCTCGATGTATTGCTTGATGTAATAGCGGTCTTTGCGCGCGAGTACGCGCCAGTCGAGGTCACGCAGGTCATCCCCTGGCACGTACTGGCGATGTTCCGCAAATTCGACAGAGAAGCCTTTATGGGGACTCTTGTGGCGACCGGAGACAAAACCTTCCATGACACTGCGAGCCACCAGCTCAAGCCGTGTCAATGTCGCCGTGGT
>JBAXCC010000069.1:0-14446 GCA_037141675.1 bacterium
GTTCTCCGACGGGCCCCGCGCGGCGGTGCGCTGCTACGGCGCGGACGACGTGCGCGAGGGCGTGGCGATCATGTGGAAAGAGGGTGTGGATGTCTCCATCACCGGCAACTCCACCAATCCCACGCGCTTCCAGCATCCGGTCGCGGGCACGTACAAGAAAGAGTGCGTGGAGCAGGGCAAGAAGTTCTTCTCCGTGGCTTCCGGCGGCGGCACAGGCCGCACGCTGCATCCCGACAACATGGGCGCGGGTCCGGCCTCGTACGGCATGACCGACACCATGGGCCGCATGCACTCCGACGCGCAGTTCGCGGGCTCCAGCTCGGTTCCGGCGCACGTGGAGATGATGGGCTTCCTCGGCATGGGCAACAACCCGATGGTTGGTGCAACCGTGGCCGTTGCGGTCTCTATCGAAGAGAACGCCAAGAAATAAGCTAAGCTAGGTCCCCCTGGTCTACAAAAAAGCCGCTCTGCTCAGGCAGGGCGGCTTTTTTATCATCAAAACGCAGGTATCAGTATTCCACTATTCCAGTACTCCAACATTCCAGTGAATCTTAGTTCATCTCGGCGCCCATGTCGACCGTATCAAGGTCTATTTCACCGGTATAGACGAACTTGACCGGGCCTGTAAGCGTTAAACCTGTGCACTTACCATGCCGCCAATCGCCATCAATGATTAATTCGTAGCCTAGTGATGTCTTGACCTTGGTAGGCAATGTGAAATTGGCGGTTTCAACGGCGATCACGCAACAGGCAACAGCACCCGTACCACATGCGCCAGACTCTGCTTCCACACCACGCTCGTAAGTCCGCATCGTCATACGATTCGGCGGACGGAATGTGACAAAATCAACATTGACGCCATCTGGAGCAAAAGCAGGGTGCATGCGCAACTTACGCCCAAGCGTCATGACATCCAGCGTACTCACATTGGGCACCGGTATAACAAAATGAGGAACCCCCGTGTTGAGAAAATGCCCCTTGACATGTTCGCCATCCACGTTAACCTCGACCGCATAACTTTTTTTAGCGGGCTCAGGCATCCACACACACACGCTATTACCACTGATCTGCGCATCAACCAAACCACAGAGCGTCTCCATGGTCAAGGCCTTACCGCTCATGCCAATCGAATGGGCAAATGCAGCTGCACAGCGCGCACCATTTCCGCACATATCGACTTCTGTCCCATCCGGATTTAAGAATCGCATCCTGAAATCGGCTTTGTCAGAACGCTGAAGCAGGATAATGCCTTCACAACCAATACCAACACGACGTCCAGCCAATGAAGCCATAACAAAATGGTCTTCCCACGGAACCTGCCCCTCACGGTCGTCTATGAGGATAAAGTCATTGCCCGCGCCATGCATTTTGGTGAATTTGATTTTCATGACTCAACCTCTAAGGTGCCATACCGAAGATACGCATCATGCGCACACGCAAGTCACCTTCCGTTTCCAAAGGTAAATCGCCACTGCCTACCGTATCAATTAAATCAACAAGAATATTCGTTGCCTCTTCAAAAACAACATTATCATCTTCTTTGGCCTTCTTGGGTTTCCCGGTTTCCTCTTCGGCCATGTCATCCTCTTCAATCTTACGAATTTCCTTTTCCGCTTCCATCTGCTTGCGACGTGCAACCATTTCGAGCGGGACATCCTTGCGCTCAGAGAGTTCTTTCACATGACGGACTAACGCACAATACTTTGTATACCGTTGGTTCGTGGCCAGACGTTCCGCCGACTTACGCCTCAATTCGGGAACGAACTTCGCCATATCGGAGACCGGAATATAGGATGCCGCATCAATCTGGCTCCAGGGCAAAGCGCCGGGGAGCTTGTCTTCGCCAATATCCAAACCTTCCAACAACGAAGGAATCACGATGTCGGATGATACGCCTTTAATCTGGGTTGACGCCCCATTGATACGATAGAAACTCGCGGTTGTCAATTTAATCGAGCCATACTTTTCATTGCCAAGCGGCATCACGGTCTGAACGGTCCCTTTGCCATGTGACTGCGTATCCCCTACAATCACGGCTCTCCCGTAATCCTGCAATGCACCTGCCACAATTTCTGAAGCTGAAGCCGAGGCTCGATTGATCAGAACAATCATGGGTTTACGAAATGCAATTGTGGGGTCTGCATTCGGCACAGCTAGTGCAGCAACCTGGTTAATCTCCCGCACTTGAACCGCTGGCCCGCTGCGAACAAACAAACCGGTCAGCGTAATGGCCTCACGCAATGAGCCACCTCCGTTGGTGCGCAAATCAAGAATCAAGCCGGAAACACTCTCCGTATTCAAGCGAGCCAGAATGTGCGCAATATCGACAGTCGCGCTCCTGAAGCCATCCTGCCCAGGCCGTTTATCCATTGTGCCATAGAACGCCGGTAACTTGACAACACCCAGACTCATCTTTGTGCCAAGCTTGGATGTCACGCGCACGACACGAGACGTGGCTGCCTGCTCTTCTAATTTAATATCATCCCTAATCAAATCAACTAGCTTGGTCGTAGTGCCGCTAGGGTCTGCAACAGGGATGACGCGCAAAACAACTTTGGTACCTTTCTTGCCACGAATCTTTCGAACCGTTTTTGTAAGTGGCATGTGCATGACATCTTCGATCGCACCGTTCCCCTGCCCTACACCAATAATTTTATCCCCAGCCAGCAAATGTATATCGCGCATATCACGACCTGCTGGTCCACCCGGCATAATTTCCATGATCTTCACCATGCCGTCTTCACTTCTCAGCACAGCCCCAATACCACACAAACTCAAGTTCATATCAATATCAAAGTCTTCCTTGCGCATGGGAGACATATAGTCTGAATGCGGATCATACGACATTGCAAGCGAACTTAGACACCGCTGCAGGACCATTTCCTCGTCCATATCCTGAAAGATCGTCACATACTGCTTATACCGTCTACCGATGATGACCTCGGGAGACTCTACCAGATTGGTCACAGCCCCAGCGCCATGGCCATTCATCTTTCCCGAAACTGCATTGGTCATGGACATGTCCAGGGCCTTGGTTGCTGTGGCCTGCTTGTTCGATGCCGCAGCCTTATCCATCTCCCGCCCAATAATGGTCACGAGCAACTCATTCTTCACCCGCTTGCGCCAAAGTTCATTTTGCTCTTCAACAGTCGCTGGCCATGGCTCATCTTTACGCTTCCACACATACATCTCATGTTCAGCAAAAGAGAAACCCTTGGCGAGTTGATTGGTCACAAATGCATATCGTTCATCAAGACGTTTAAGAAAACGCTCATGAACCTGATAGGCAAATGTTACATCACCCGATTTCACCACGATGGCCAAATTTGTTTCCGATGAGCTGAACTCGCGGATATCTTCCTGCAAAAAGTAACTGTGATCCGGATCAAAGGAGCTCACAAAATTAGTCCATGCCCGACGCGACAATGCTTCGTCAACAGGATACTGTAGCAAGTGCATAGACGGTAGCACCCGCATCACTTTTTTTGCAATTTCACCATAATACGGCTGGGGCGCTAACGGTTTTGCCGTCGCATTCGTCTCTGCATTCAGTCCAAGATTAATGCAGCCCCAAATGGCCAACACGAGGCTAAAACAAAAAGATTTTCTCATGCGTTTTTTTGCTCCATCATTTTTACGATGCGCTCACAATCATCTGCCGACATGCATTCAGCATGCCCGAGAATAAAGACCGTCAACTCTGACGCATTACAGATCGTGATGCCATCCACCACGAAATAGTTCAATGCAAGCGTATTACTGGCAAAGCAGACGACCGCATTACAAACTGGAACCGACGATAAGCGCGATGCGAAAAAGGCGTCCAACCATGATGCAGACTTCTTCGCCTGTTCAATGGGTGGACGACTCGGTGTCTCTCCATTGACCAGTAACGTGCCTTCCTCACAGGTAACCTGCCCCTCCCAACACTTCGTCTCAATCACAAAGACTCCGCGTGGGCCGACTACAACATGGTCAATCGTCTCACCTCTGGCGCTATTAAAATCATGAAACACATGATATCCACGGGGTAAGACTTCCAGAAGCAGTGCTACGCGTTCTTCCCCACGCGCACCTTTAAAGAATGCATTGACATTCCGTAGCCCATCGCGCACGTTCCAAATCAAAAGCACCCCTACAACGAGAAGTCCTGAACCTACAAAAACATAGGGGACGCGCGGTGCAGCAAGCCCAAAGAAAAGTCCAGCCAAAAAGACAACTCCCATCAAAGGTAAAAAAGCACGCAATACACCGCGTGCCCTCGCCTGTTCTCCAGGGACACCATGCACAAACTCTTTGTCTTTTGTCAGTTCCATGCGTGTGAACACTCTCTCGCGCTAGAACGAGTATTAAATATCCAAGTTTTTAACGTTCAGCGCATTGTCTTCAATAAACTTGCGGCGGGGTTCAACTTCATCGCCCATCAGAAGCGTAAAGATTGCATCCGCGCGCACAGCGTCGTCAAGGGTCACGCGTAACATTCTGCGCTTAGCTGGATCCATGGTTGTCTCGAACAATTGCTCTGCCTTCATTTCGCCGAGACCTTTGTACCGCTGAATAACCAATCCCTTACGGCCGCGTTCACGAACAAGATTGAGCAGCGCAGGCAGCGATGCGACAGGCAGATCTTCGGAATCCTCCTTCAGGTATACGACAGGGCCTTCTCCCCCAAGATAGTGCTTCACGTCGAAACCAAACCCATTCAACGTATCGAGTTCCTTCTTAAGCAGACTCGACCTGTAGAGCTCTAACCAGCGGAAGGGCATCTGGTACGTTGGAAAATAGGCCTGTACGTGCGTCAGGGTCAAGTCAATGGGCTGACCAATCGTAGCTTCCGCCGCTTCGCGCGCATGGGCCAGCTCCGAGTCTGTGTAGGAGAATGTAAACTTCGCATCATCTCCGCTCCCAACAATCGTCACATAGCGAGGAATCTCGCCCGTTCCAAACTTGCGCATTTTCAGCAAGTCAGAGGTGTTAATGCCGCGACGCGTCACTCCATGAAGCGTCGTCTCGATTTCAGCCAGCAATTCCAGCAACGTACGAAGCTCGACTGCTGCTAAATCACGACCATCTGCGGTCCGAACCACCATGTCATCCGCACCCAGAAAAAGTAACTTGCGTGTAAGTTGCTCATCGCTTTCAATGTACTCTTCGCGTTGTTTGCGCGCAATCTTGTACAACGGCGGTTGCGCCAGATAGATATATCCATTCTCCAACAGCTTGGGCATCTGGCGATAAAAGAAGGTCAACAGCAGTGTACGAATATGCGCACCATCAACGTCAGCATCGGTCATGATGATAATCTTGTGGTAACGGACCTTAGCAACATCAAATTCATCCGCGCCAAAACCTGCGCCAATCGCCGTGATCATCGTACGAATTTCATTGTTGTTTAAAATCTTGTCAATACGTGCCTTCTCAACATTCAGCACCTTGCCGCGTAGGGGGAGAATCGCCTGTGTCTCGCGGTTACGCCCCTGCTTGGCTGAACCGCCTGCAGAGTCACCTTCGACGAGGAAGAGTTCGCATTTTGAAGGATCGCGTTCCGAACAATCGGCCAGTTTACCCGGCAAGGCCAACCCGTCAAGCACGCCTTTACGCCGTGTTAGATCACGCGCCTTACGCGCGGCAATACGCGCACGCGAAGCCAACACCGCTTTCTCCATAACCTTGCGCGCAATACTCGGCTTCTCACCAAAATAAGTCCCCAACTGATCATTCACGATTTGAGCTACAATGCCTTCGACATCGCTATTCCCTAGCTTTGTCTTCGTCTGGCCTTCAAACTGGGGTTGCGGAACCTTCACGGAAATAACGGCTGTAATGCCTTCGCGAATATCATCACCTGTCAAGGCCTCCTCGCTGGTCTTCTGCAACCCATTGTCGATGATGTATTTATTCACCGTGCGCGTCAATGCCGAGCGAAAACCAGAAAGATGCGTGCCACCTTCAATCGTATTGATGTTGTTGCAGTAGCTATACTCGATCTCATTATAGGCCTCTGTATACTGCATGGCGATTTCGCACTCGATGGCATCCTTCTTGCCCGTCAGATAGATGACCTCTTCATGAACCGGTGTCTTGTTCTTGTTCAAGAACTGAATATACTCCACAATGCCGCCGTTGAAGAGAAACGACTCATCACGCGGTGTTTCATGTTCTAAGTCCTGAAAACGAATCGAGACACCACGGTTCAAAAACGCCAACTCGCGTATACGGTTTGCAAGAATATCCCACTTGAATGCGTGGCAGGTGAAAATCGAGTGATCCGGATAGAAGGTCACCTTTGTGCCTGTGCCCTGATGGGTCTCGCCCACGATTTCCAGCTGCGTAACAGGCTCGCCCTTTTCAAAACGCTGACGATATATCTTACTGTTGCGGCGGACCTCCACTTCCAGCCACTCGCTCAGGGCATTCACACATGAGACGCCCACGCCATGCAAACCGCCAGAGACCTTGTAGTTGGAACCGTCAAATTTGCCGCCTGCATGCAGCGTGGTCAGCACGACTTCAAGCGCTGGGCGCCCCTCCGTCGGATGCATGTCTACGGGAATGCCTCGCCCATTGTCAACAACAGAGAGCGAACCATCCGGATTAATCGTCACATCGATGTGTGTGCAATAGCCTGCCAGCGCCTCATCAATCGAGTTGTCAATGACCTCGTAAACTAAGTGATGATACCCACGTTCTGCCGTGTCACCAATGTACATAGCCGGGCGTTTACGAACAGCCGCCATGCCTTCAAGAACAGTAATATTTGCAGCGGTATAATTGCCGTTATCGGCATCCGGCTGCACTGGATTTTCGGTAGCGTTTTGAGGTTCGTCAGACATAACTTTTCCGTGTTAAAAAATAAAGGTAAAAGTATATCCGAAAACAGGCTAGTAAACAAGCGTGAACACACCACTTTTCGTATCTATTTCAGGGGATGTTTCAGCACAATAACATTATTCATCAAGCGTGGATTCACCATGCCATACTTCAGCAGGTTTGACAGTCAGTTGACCAGCCTGAATACGTTGTCGGACCGCCTCAAAAAGGAGGATGGTTGTCGCGGCTGACACGTTCAGGGAATCCGCCAGGCCGAACATGGGAATTCGCACACGCATATCTGCGGCAGTCATCCACTTTTCCGTAAGCCCATATTGCTCCGTGCCGACGGCGATAGCCACATTGCCTGTCAGGTTGACATCAGAGTGCAGGTGATCTGCATGCGGGGTCGTCGCCAGAATACAGAATCCGCGCTCACGAAGGTATACAATAGCTTCGTCGCTCTCGGCTTCTACAACAGGGAGGGAAAAGAGCGTGCCGGTGGAAGCCCGGACGACATTGGGGTTGTGGATGTCCGTGCAGCGGTCACAGACGATCACCGCATGGACACCCGCTGCATCAGCCGAGCGCAAAATCGTACCCAGATTGCCTGGCTTTTCAATCGACTCCGCCACAACAACAAGCGCATGCGGTGGCAGGTTTAAGTCGGCTAGCTTACGGCTGCATTGCGGACCGACAATTAACAGCCCCTCTGGGCGCTCACGGTAGGCCATTTTCTCAAAGACAGCCTTGGAACACGCATATAGCTCTGCACCGCGTTCCTGGCATTGACGGACAATCTCCGGCTCATTCAGGTTCTTGAGATAGAGCTCTTCGCAGAAAAAGAGCATTTCAGGCTGATACGCATTGTCCAAGGCACGCTTGCATTCACGATAACCCTCAACAAGCATCTGCCCGGCTTCATCACGATGAGACCGCTGGCGAAGCTTGACAATATGCTTCACCTTCGGATTTGCCAGCGATGTAAGTGGTTGGATCATGTTACTCATCCCGGAGGGTTACAAAACAAGGCAATAACGCAATCAGGCAATAAGGCAATTCTCCTCACCGTGCGGAAGCGCGACGTTGCTGCCGTGTCATTGCTGAATCAGGGGGCAAGACACCACCATCCGGATGCTGCTCATGTTCAACCTTACGGCGTATCATGAGCATCTGGACAATCGAAAGCACCTGGCTCACGGTCCAGTACAACGACAAGGCGGAGGGGAAACTGTAGAACATGAAGAGCATCATAATGGGCATCATGATCAGCATCATCTTCTGCTGAGCAGGATCACCAGCCGAAGGGGTGAGATACGTCTGCAACGCCATCGTGGCCGCCATCAGGACAGGCAGGATGTTGATTGCGCCAATAAAGGGGATCATTCCGAGGAAGAGATTTTCAGGTTCACTTAAGTCAGCCATCCAGAGGAAGGGCGCATAACGCAGTTCCACGGCGCTGCGAAGCACCGTAAACAAAGCAATGAACACAGGAATCTGTATCAGCATCGGCAAGCAACTCGACAGGGGATTGACCTTGTTTTCCTTGTAGCACGCCCAGGTCTCCTGCTGCACCTTGGTCGGATTGTCTTTGAACTTGGCTTGGATTTCTTTGAGCTTGGGTTGAAGCTCCTGCATCCTTTTCATGCTCACAGTGCTCTTGTGCGTCAGGGGCCAGAAGATGATACGCACGAGGAAGGTCAACAAAATAATGGCCACGCCATAGTTGGGGATCAGCGAATGGAAGAAATTAAGCGTCGGAACTAACAGCTCGCAGAACCACCAGAAGAAACCGAACTCCATGATGTCCTGCATCTTGTTACCCATGCTCCGCAGCAACGACAGTTTCTTGGGCCCAATAAAGAGCGTGTAATGACGTGTCAACGCCCCTCCCCTATCCAGCTCGCAACCCGCAAAAACCATGCTCGCAGCCAGCGATGTCAGCGAATAGTTCTGCTGGCTCATATCCCGCACCGCCTTCAACACAAATCCGCTATTGGTTTCGCCTGAGGTCAACGCACTGACAAAGAAGCGTGACTTGATGGCCACCCATTTCTGCGATTCATTCACCGGTATCGTCACGCGTTCCGGCATGCCAGCTGCGGACGAAGATCCGCCGCACCCCCCTACGCTTCCGCCAACCAAATAGGTCTTGGTCAGCTTTTCAGAACCCCAGTACTTCACGCTTGCCTTGTCAACAGCAGGCAGGGAGTCAACGGATAAAATCTCGTTTACAGATTTTTCTTTTGCCATCACGCCGATACTGATTTCGTTCGTTCCAATCAGGACCTTTTCGGTGCCCAGATTTTTGACCGTATCCAAAACAGCAATCTGATAGTCTTTCAGCAATTCAATGCGTCGTGTCACCTCAAGATTCTGAGCCGTCACCGTGGTCAGCGTGACCACACGACCCTCAGCATCTTTCTTAATCTGATAAGCTGCATTCGGCGGAAGGCCTGGCAATCCTGCAAGCACCAACGCAGGTGATTCTGCATAGTCAAAGACAACCGCAGGATTCGCTTCACTCAGCTTTCCTGGCTTAACAGCAAATTGTTTCAACTGCACATGCTTCAGTGACGCACCATGCGAAGAAATCGAAACACGGATGTCTTCATCTGCTAACTCGATGACCTCCTCCGGCACATTCGGTGTCACAACGGGCGCCACGACTGGCGTGGGCACTGCAGGTGTTGGCGCAGAAACAGCCACGGCCTGCACTGCATTCGACGCCGTCACGGCCTGTTCAGTCGTAACAGGTTGCTGCGCCACAATTTTCGCCTGCTTCGCTTGCTGGGTCTGGCTATAAAAAAGCCAACCCACCAGCATCAATCCCAACAATCCTGCTATTACTTTTTCTTGTGTATTCATAAAATCCTTTTGTCAATCACTCCTGTTTTCTACTTTTTTTGATACAGGCGGAACCGGATCATAGCCGGACGGCCCGAATGGACGGCACCGGCACAGTCGACACGCCGTCAGCCATATTCCCTTGAAAAACCCGTATGTCCTTAGGGCTTCGATGCAATAAACCGAACAGGTCGGCTCAAAGCGACAACAGGGCCCGATCAGCGGCGAAATCAGCACTTTATAGACGCGGACAATAAAAATCAAAATCCCGCAGACTATAGCACTCAAGAAAGAAAGCACAGCCTTCATTTTAAAGCCACTCACTGTCCATCAATCCACAGGCTGCAATAGATGTGCCCGCTTGGCAATGCGCTCAAAATCACGGATCACATCAGCGCACATTTTTCCCCGAATTCCGGAGCGGGCAATTAAAACAAGATGCACGCCTGGAACCAGACGCGCACACGTCAGCCTGAATGCTTCCCGCATCAGCCGTTTCGCACGATTACGATCAACCGCATCCCGAAACGTCCGCTTAGAAACAATAACGCCGACCTTTCGGTCGGCATCTACTGAGGACGCCACCCAAACAGCCATCGTTTGCCCATAAATGGATCGTTTTTGCGCAAACACAGCTTTATACTGTGAAGATACAAGACGATTCAAACGAAGCGGCTTGGGCATCGTTTCTATTGTCCGAGTCGCATCAACCATGACGCCCTCGGTCACGTGATTACACCTGCGTCAAACGCAGACGCCCCTTACGCCGACGGGCGTTCAATACCTTACGACCGCCCTTGGTCGCCATACGTGCGCGAAATCCGATCTTACGGACGCGCTTCAATTTCGAAGGATGCCATGTCATCTTCATACTGGAATGTTCCTACCTTTCTCGTCAAAAAATGAGCTTTATAATATAGCATAGCTCATGCCGATGGTCAACCCACCATTTACGGTTCAATCAACTTTTTTAAGGTCTTCAGACCGTTACCGTCCGTTCCTCTTGGTTAATTATTCTTTGGAACCAAAGCAGTACACGTGGGTAAACGTGCGCACATAGAGCTTCCCATCCACAACAACAGGCGTGGCGCAAGCGCCAGACGGAAGTTCGCTTGTCAGGATAGTCCCTTTTTCACGGCCAATCGGGATCACATGCCCCTTGCCCTTCCGGTCAAAGAGGTAAATTTTGCCATTGGCTAGCAACGGGGATGAATAAAACGGCGACTCAAAGGCATGGCTCCACAGGATTTCACCTGTCAAAGCATCATACGCACGAAAGAGTCCGTTGTCACTCACCGCATACAAAACACCATCATGATAGAGAGGGGACGGCACATATCCGACCTTAGCATCTGTCTTCCAGACCACATGTGAGGTGGTCACATCCCCTGTTCCATCCGCGCGTATCGCCAGCATCTCACGCTGCGGATAGCCGCCCGTCGAATAGATCATGTCGCCATTCACAGCCGGCGTCGCTACGCAAAAGGTAGCGGGCCCCTTGCATTCCCAGATCAAATCCCCAGTATCCGCGCTGTATCCGCGTGTCGTTTCGCCACCCACTTGAAGAATCTGATCCTTGCCCTTAATGGTCGCGATCATGGGAGTACCGTAACTCTGTTTAACCTTGCGGAGCTCCCGACGCCACAACACATCGCCTGTCGCACGGTTCAGGGCTAGCATCCAGCAACCGGGCTGCCCCTCGATCGCCATAATCAGAGCAGATTTGTAGAGGACTGGAGACGTTGAAATACCCCATGCACAGAAATAGTTGGCAATCCATTTCTTCCAGACAACCTTCCCATTCAGGTCCGTTGCCAACATACCGAGCTTCTCGCCATTCTCATACGTGGCAAAAAGGCGTTCGCCATCACAGGCAACCGTCGACGAGGCGAAATTGTTGTCCTTGTGAGGTTTTGACCACGCACCGGAATAAAGCTCAACCTTCCAGACCTGCTGGCCGGTTTTTTTATCCAGTGCAATCAGGAAAAGGTTTGTGGCGTTGGGCGTCCCTTCCCCTGTGGTGAGATAGATGCGGTCCTTAAAGAAGATCGGGGTTGAATGTCCTGCGCCAGGGATCGGAGTGCTCCATAGCAGATTTTTTGTTTCGCCCCATTCCGTCGGCGCATCCTTTTTTGTACGCACGATATTGTCGCGCATCGGACCGCGCCACCACGGCCAATCTGTCTCGCTAAACTTCATTTCGGGCAACACATTTTGCCATCCTGCCTTTGCTTCCACTAGGGGGAAAGCATCTTCTTGGCACAACCCTACCAACGAGCCACATAACATGGCCCCAAAAACAACACCGAATCGGCTCATACTGACCTCCGCAAATTAAACGATTAAAGGGTATTAGATTACCGAAAACCTTATGCCAACTCAAGCCAGCATTACACTGCCTGCACAATTTAATACGAAGCCAGTTGATTTTTATCCAAAAACATCTGTATACTCAACACGAATGAATCTATTTCAGTCTATTGAAGAAACCGCAAAGAAAGGTGCTGCCGGACTCACACCAGAAGCCCGTAACAGTTTAGTCATCGCCATCCAGAGTCATTGTAGCCCCGATGGCGGCCACACCGACTTATCCCAGAAGTGCTCAGACCCCTATTATTCGTTCTTTGCCTGGCTCTCTCTGCGCGCCCTCTCCGATACACCCCCGGCATCTCTTCAACATTACTTTGCAACGTGCAGGGCACTAAGCCCGATCGACCATTTCTGCAAAGCATTTGTCCAAATCCATAGCATGCCTGCGTTCAAGCGCAAACTCGCTTCCTTATATCTTATCATACGTCATCCCCCCTATAACCCGTATACACTCTTTCTATCTGGCTTATTGCTGGACATGTCGTTCCCCCGCCTTGCGCCATTTTTTCTCCGCCTGACTCGCAAAAATGATACGCACGCCTTATCAACATCCCGACTCGCCGCGCAACTCCTAGCAAACCCACGCACAGCCAACGCCCCTCTTATTCGAAAAAAGCTTTTGCAACGGCATTCTGAAACAGGCGGATTCTCCTCTGCGGACAATGCATCGCCTGATCTGTTGGCCACTGCAGTCGCCCGCATTGCGCTTTCAAGCGAATCTCTGGACACATCACTTGACCTCCTATTTGCCGAAGCCTGCTGGTGCCCGGACGGACTATTCTCTGCAATGCCGGGTTTATCCAGCGGCGATGTTGAACACACCTATTATGCGCTTCTCGTGCTCGGCACATGTCGCGCATAACAATTTTAAACTTTGAGTGATTTTTGATTCCCAACTGAAATACAGAAGAGATATACTAACTACATGAATAATAAAAAACTCAAGATCTTCATTTGCGCAGGCGAAGTCAGTGGAGAGACGCATGGTGCTTTGCTGATGAAAGCATTGCGAAGCGCTACGAACATCCCTATTCATTTCAGAGGGTTTGGAGGCGACCACATGCGAGCAGCGGGAGCCGAAATTTTGTACCATACTGATCAGACTGCTGCCATCGGGATAACACCGGTGATCAAGAAGTTTCCGTTCTTTCTCCGCATGGCCAACCATCTGAAACACGAAATACTTGACTGGAAACCCGATCTTGTACTCACCATTGATTACACCGGGATGAATCTGAGACTGGCAAAATTCGCCCATCATCATGGGTTTAAGACGTGCCATTATGTCTGCCCTCAAGTCTGGGCCTGGCATCGGGGCCGTATTCCGAAAATTGCCGGCTATCTTGACCAACTCCTCTGCTTCTTTCCTTTTGAACCCGAACTGTTCAAAGACACACCCTTGCGCCCAGAATTCATTGGGCACCCCCTAGTGGACGAAGTCGCAAACACCTATGCTGAGCCACGCCCATCCTTACCGTGGAAAGGAAAACATCACATTGCTTTGTTACCTGGAAGCCGTAAAAGTGAAATCATTCACTTATTGCCACGGATGCTTGAGGCTGCCATTTTGCTGGAAACCAAGCTTGCTGACGAATGTGCCTTTATCATCCCAACACCCACCAAAAATGTGCGAGAGTTCGGAGAGCAGGTCGCCTCCGCCGCGCCGCATCTTCCAAAAAATCTTTCCTTTGTCGACGGTCAAGCCCGGCAAGTACTCCTACAAGCTCAAGCCGCCATCGTTGCGTCCGGGACCGCATCTCTTGAAGCCTGCATGATGAAATGCCCAACAGTCCTTGTCTATGGATCAAACGCCTTTTCAGCCTGGATTGCCAGACGTCTCATCACAGGCGTCAAGTTTTTGGGACTTGCCAATATTGTTGCCGGACGCGAAGTCATGCCTGAATTATTACAGGATGATTTCACGCCGGATCGCGCAGCAGGTCTTGTCTATGGGTACCTCACGGATGAGAAGCTTCGTACCTCCACAATCCAAGCGTACGACGAGACTGTTCGAATGCTAGGTGAAGGAAATGCCGTGTCCCGCGCAGCAGATGCCATTCTCAAGATTCTGTAACAACT
Organism: bacterium; assembly: GCA_037141675.1. Classification (GTDB taxonomy): domain Bacteria; phylum Verrucomicrobiota; class Kiritimatiellia; order RFP12; family UBA1067; genus CAIZQW01. The sequence goes on from JBAXCC010000069.1 coordinate 14,107, forward strand.
GATCAGATATAAAACAACAAGCCCACAAGAGAGCTTTAATGCTGATTCTTGTGGGCTTCTTTTAATCAAGTAGTGAATCCAGAGAGGATTCGTGTATTCTCGTATCGTTGGTTGACAAGACCAGCTGATCTTAAGAAATGGTCTTGTTTTCGGGAACACGCATGGAGTAGAAGGAACGATAGACAAAGACCAATGCGACAGTGAAGATAACGCCGCCGATGGTGTATTTCGTCGTTACGTCCTTCATGGCTAAGGCGATCTCCGTGGCGAGCAAGCCGAACAGCGTGGTGAACTTGATGATCGGGTTCATCGCCACCGAAGAGGTGTCTTTGAAGGGATC
>JBAXCC010000070.1:0-14432 GCA_037141675.1 bacterium
ATGTCTTTCACCACGTTGTACTCCAAATAGCGCGTGCGCCATTCCACGGTCTGGAACGCGCCAGCCATGAGAGCAAGCAACTTGACCTTCTTTTCGACGAGGTCGCGTCCGTTTAGCTTCGAATAGTCGTCGGACTGGGACTCCAGAAGTCGCTTGAAGTTTGTGAAGAAGCCGACCTGCACCAGCGTCACGCTCTTGTCGGGTTGTGCCGCCAGTGTCTTGCGGAGCAGACCTACTGCCTCAGGCGCGTCGTTTCCGCTTAGGAGGTCATGCGGATAGCGAAGGCTTACATCTTCATTCTTTGCATCGGCGAGCAGATTGAACTTGCCAGGCTCGGGAGTCGCGCCGCCCTTGACCACGCCGATCGGAATGTTGGGATAGCCGTAGAAGGTGTTGACGGCATCCACGAAGGCTGCGGCCTGCGGATGGTCCTTGGTCACGGTCACGGCCAGCAGCTCCACGGTGCCGTGTCTCTGCAACGCATGAATGATGTTCAGGGCCATGAGGTCATCGACATCATTGCCCATGTCGGTGTCGAAGATGAGTTTGACGGGCTCTGCGTGGACGCATGATGTGGCCAGGATGAGCGAGAGACATGCCGTGCGCGTTTGAAAATGTTTTCGGTTCATTGGTTGGATCCCATGAGTTGGTTTTCGAAGGTCGTCCGCGAAGTAATGTTAGATTCTGCGCGAGTCGCAGCGGAAAAACAATAAAAATGTTTGCTAATACACAATTATGCGGTATACATAGCAAAGAGTTTTTACGCAAAAACCGCCAAGGAGAGCGCAAAGGGTCAGCCTGCCTCACCTGCGGATACGCAGACGGCAGAGCGACCCTTTGCGCGGAGTAATATCAAATTTTCATCAGCGAAAAACTTGTTTTTCGCTGATGAAAAAGGAGACCGATTTATCTGGGCGGTTATCCGTCCTGCCGTGCTGTATTCAGCGTGAGGCAGACTGGATAACCGCCCTTCTTATTGTGTTGGTAAAATAATTTTATTGCTGCCTGTGTAGGTTTAGAATGCTTCGACTAATGAGTAAGCTGGATCACGAGCAATAGGACAATAACATCGGTTTAGGTTTTGCATCGAGATCAGGGAGATGTTAGACTTCAGACAATAAATAGACGATGAAAGGGTGCGAGAGTATGAAAACACGTGTCATCACGAGTTTGTTAGTGGTGTTATCTATAATGGTGCAGTCCGCTTTTGCGACGGAAGATACTAAGCCCGTTGCGATCCCTGAGATATCTGCCATTACGGCTGCCATGAAAGGGGTTGTTGCAAGCCAGGAGGTGGCTGGCGCGGTCACCCTGATCGCCTCTCCTGACAAGATCGTGCATCTCAGCGCGGTAGGGTTTGCGGACATCGCGGCCAATCGTCTTATGAAGACGGACAGCATCTTCTGGATTGCCTCCATGACCAAGCCAGTGACAGCAGTAGCCATTCTGATGTTGCAGGATGAGGGCAAGCTCTCCGTGGATGATCCGGTGAGCAAGTATCTGCCGGAGCTGGCTGATTTGAAGACCGCAGACGGCAAGGTCGCTTCTCTCACGCTCCGTCAGTTGCTCACCCACACGTCTGGCCTGGCTGAGGCGGAGAAGAATTCCGCCAAGACCTTGGCGGAGCTGATTCCTCTCTATACCAAGCAACCCTTAAAGTTTACTCCGGGCAGTAAGTGGGTCTATTGTCAGTCCGGCATCAACTCGCTGGGACGGATCGTGGAGGTCGTTTCAGGGCTCCCATTCCAGACGTTCCTGCAAACGCGATTGTTTGATCCACTGGGCATGAAGGATACGACCTTCTTCCCTTCAGCGGAGCAGCGTGCGCGACTGGCTAAGCCGTACAAGCTGGTGGAGGGCAAGCTGGTGGAGCAGGGGTTCGGCAATTTCAATCCTGAAAATCATGACCGTTATCCGGCTCCTAACGGCGGACTATTTTCAACTGCAACGGACTATGCCCGCTTTCTCCAGATGCTGCTCAACCAGGGCACGCTGGATGGGCGAACCTACCTCAAATCCGAGACTGTGAAAACAATGGCCACTATTCATACGGGCGATTTTAAGACAGGATGGAATCCGGGTCATGGCTGGGGACTTGGCGTGGCAGTACTCCATGAACCGCAGGGCGTCACCGCGACGCTTTCACCTGGCACGTTCGGACATGTGGGCGCGTATGGTACGCATGGCTGGGTTGATCCCAGCAAAAAAGTTGTTCACGTGTTGATGATTCAACGCACAGGCGGAGGTTTTGACGATACCGCTGCCCGCCGGGCCTTCCACGCCGCCTTCGCGAAATGATTACGGCCAGAAGACATGAGGCTTGCCTGAGGCATGAGGCTTGGCGTTTTTGATTTGCTCGAAGCGGGGCGTCATTTCAGCGATGCTGTCGCCTCCGATTTTTTCAATGAGCGCGTCTGCCAGAACGTATGCTGCAGCGGCTTCCGCAACGACGACTGCGCGTGGCACGGGGCAGACGTCTGAACGCTCATATTTCGTCTCAGAGGCTTTTCCGGTTACGAAATCCATGGAGTGCTGATGTTTGATTGTTGTCGGTATAGGTTTCATCGCCAGGTAGATGACGATGGGTTGGCCATTGGACATGCCACCTTCGATACCGCCGCAGTTGTTGGTGTCCCGGGAGAGGTCAGTATTGATGGCATCATGGACTTGTGTGCCGGGGAGTGCTGCATTGGCAAAGGCATCGCCGATCTCTACGCCCTTCATGGCTGGGATGCCCATCATGGCGTGTGCAAGACGTGCATCAAGGCGACGGTCCCACTGTACATAAGAGCCTAGGCCGACGGGGAGATGGTCAGCGGTCACTTCGATAATGCCGCCCAGGGTCTCGCCCTCTGTACGGGCTGCTTCAATGACGTGAGCGAAATTAGCAGGATCAGGCTCTGGGCCGATCTGGATGACTTGTCCGCTGATGCTGACTCCGAAGTGGGATAGCAAGGCGCGGCAGGCGGCTCCCACGGCCACGCGTGCTGCTGTTTCGCGTGCTGATGCGCGTTCCAGCGCGGGGCGGATATCATCGTGCCCATATTTAATCGTTGCCGAGAGGTCGCAGTGGCCAGGCCGGGGAATCGTATAGGCTGGGACCTCTTTGCCCTTCCAGTTTGCGTGGTCGGTGTTGAAAATCTGAAAGGCGATGGGCGCGCCTGTTGTTTTGCCGCTCATCACGCCAGAGGTGATCTTGACGCAATCGGTTTCGATTTTCATGCGGCCGCCTGCGCCGAGCGGCAGTTGACGGCGAGCGAGGTCTTTGTTGATCAGCTCTTCTGTCAGAGGTAAGCCGGCTGGCATGCCTTCGAGAATAGCGGTCAGTTGGGGGCCATGAGATTCGCCTGCGGTTAAATAACGTAACATAGTTCTCCCTGGATTGGCATGGTTGTTACTTGATGTCAGATGGATAGAGCAACTGGATGTCGTAGTTTCTGCTCAATTGCTGCATGGTGCTGAGTATTTGCGCGCGGCTTGCTGCGTCACGCGAATACATGCTTGCTAACATAAACATTTTCTGAGATGCCCAGCGGGTCTTCAGTTCCGATGTCCCAGGTGTTGCCGATGAGATCGGAAGCCGGAAGATGGAATCGTAACCTTTGTCGCCGGCGAGTCCGCGGATTTGAAAAATAACCTCTGTTTCAGTCGCTCCGCATTTTCCGAACACTTCAATGGGATGGTCCTTGTACAGGTTTGACGTTCTGCGCGGATAGACTTCACTGTTGGAGGTGGCGTCAAAGATGATGCTTGCATCGCTCAGGACAGGGTTACGGAACCCAAGGTAGACGGAGGATATGCCATCCGGAATATCCCAGCGGCTTCCTTGGATGATTGTTGAGTCGCCTCGGTTGCAATAGGTGAGCATGTCGAGCAGATACGCGTTAGCCCCGCGATGGGTTCCAAACGAATAGACCGAAACCATGCCCTTGTTCACGCGGGAAAAGGCACCAATGATGCCCGAACTTTCAGTCATGCCGGTTGTAGGTTTGCCGTCCGTGATGATCATAGCGATCATGGGACGTGTCGGATCACGTGGCAGTGCCATCAGCGTTTTCAGTGAGCCTAAGACATCCGTTGTGCCGAACGAACGCAAGCCATCAATAAATGTGTTCGCCTTTTTGATCGTGTCGGGATTGACCGCCATCCACCCATTTGGAGAGGCATGAAAGACTGCATCCCGGAATGCGATGACGGTAAACCGGTCATTCGGATTCATGGTGTCTAGGGCCAGTGTCAGGGCTTTACGACAGAACGCCAGCCGTTCTTCGGTCATGGACGCGGAAACGTCTAGGACCCAGATCACATCTTTAGGGATGATTGGGATTGGCTTGTCTTTGCGAGGCTGGATCGCGACCTTGAAGAAGAGCGTGTCGGATTCTTTGTAGGTTTCGAGCGATGCGGAGAGCGTGTCATCGAGGGGCATGTATGTGACGGTCTCGCGGATCTTCTCAATCTTGTTCTGGGTGTCAACAATCTTTCGCTCTTCCGGGGGAAGGCTCTTTGGGGGTTCGATCGGGAGAGGGGGCTGTATAGGATCTGACGGCGGAAGCTTAATCGTCGCTGACCCGAACCTTGTGAGTGCCATCTCCATAGAAAGGTCATCTGCATGCGGCGTGATAAGGGGGCCTCGCGTCAAGGCCGAGTCAAGAATGTCTGAGCGAGTCAGCGATGGCGGATCAGGAATCTTGTTGCCCTGTTTACCTGCAAAGTCAATTTGAGGGACGATGTCCAGTGCCTTTGGAATGCGTTCAATCTGTGGAATATCACGAATAGGGAGGGATGAGAGTTCCTTCTTGATGTTCTGGTCGTGGATGTCGTAGATGGCTTGGCGAGGAATCCATGGATTCTGCTCGGCATCCTTCTTTAGCGGTTGTGAGTCTACGTTTAAGGCCTCGCGCGGAACAGGCGGCGGTACGGTCAATGCAGCAGAGGCGTCTTGGCTGACTGCGCTGTCCAGGGCTTTGATTTCAACAGCGCCCCGGTCCGGGATGTCCCGCTCGCCAGGAATTTTTTGTGTCACAGACAAGGGGTCGATCTTGATCGTCTCAACATGCATGGGCGGTTTGTAATCGTGGGCGAATGCTCGCTTTGCCCGATCTGCCATAGGGGTCTTTGTCAGGGTGAAGTCTGCAAAATAATAAAGGACTGCCAGATGGAAAAATGCAGAGAGCAACACCGCGATGGAGGCGAATATAAAGTGGTGTTCGTGCGTACGGGGATGATATCCGAATCCTTGAGGTATCATGATGGTGGCTTTCCTTTCTCCGGATCTGGATAGCGGGTCTTCAGTTCTTCGCGCATGGCTTGGGCTTCTTCGCGCCGACCAAGAGCATCTAAAAGCGTGATGGCTTTTTTAATGCATTCGGGAACGATCACGGGGTCGTTAAAGAGGACGCTCACGCTCATGTAGTAGCGCAAGGCGCCTTCACGGTCATTGTTTCGTTCCGCGTTGCGCGCCAGTGCAGCATAAGACCGCGCACGCCACGGCAGTTGGTCCTGCGAGGAGGCGCGCGTGGCCGCATCATTGAGGTGTGTCGTCGCCTCGGCGAACTTGCCTGCATCAGAGAACATTTCGCCTAAGTTCAATGCGGCTTCTGTGCCGTAGACGGTTGTCGCACCTGCTGCAAGAGCATCGGTGAAAGCTTTCATTGAAGGATCGCGCTCGCCTTTTTTCCGAAGCACACGTCCCTGGATGGCTAAGGCCGTCTGTTGCCAGCCTTTGTCCGGATTCATCTTTAACAGTACGAGCGTAGCGCGGATGGCATCGTCAAACTTGCCCTGTTCGCAATCCTGTTCTGCGAGCCAGGCGATACGGTCAGGGCCGAGCCGCTCAACGATCGGGCTGTCTAATAGGATGCGGAAATAGTTTGCCGCATCACTCTTCTTGTTGCTCTGCAGCAGGAGGAGTCCGAGGGCTAGCATGGTTTCACGTTCCACATCCTTGGGCGGTGTCGTGGCGAGTGCTGCGCGATACATCTTTTCCGCCTCGACCAGTTCGTTGGCTTGATGCAAGAGGTTGCCGCGCCAATAAAGGACTTCGCCCATACGCTTATCTGTCGGGAAACGCCGTGCAAATTCATCCAACGTCATATTAGCGGCGCGTGAATTTTTGGCGCGTAATTCCTGGAAGGCTTTTTGGTAGAGCGTCTCAGCGACCATGTTGCTCTCTGGATACGTGGCGAGCAATTGCGTCCATTCACGCAATGCGGCATCGGATTGTCCTTGACGGATAAGGCAGGCGCCAGCGGCAAAAAGGGCTGAAGGTGCGAGAGAATCTTTGGGAAAGCGCTCGGCAAACTTGCGATAGCAGTCGGTGGCGGTCTGCCAGGACTCCTTACGCTGAAGTGTCCGGGCCAACTGATAGAGCGCATCCCTCGTGATGGGGCTGTCTGGGCATTTATCGACAATCAATCGAAGGTTCTGTATGGCGAGATCATCTTGGTTGAGTGCGCTGGCAGACTCGAATTGCAGCCAGTAAAGGGAAGGTTTCAGCTCGGCAGGCGGATTGATGAACGCGGCTGCGAGTTTGAGCACCTCTTGGTGCTTTCCGTCGCGGGCTGCTGCTGCGATGCGCTGATGATGGGCGGATGCGGTATACTGCCCCTGTGGAAATTGTGCGATGAGTTGCTCGTAAACAGCGAGGGACTCTGTTCTTTTTTCTAAGCCATTGAGTGCGTTTGCCTTGATATAGAGCGCCTCTTCGCGGGTCTGTGCCGGGGCGTTGGCGGGCACAACCGCAATGGCATCAAGGGCTTCCTTGTAGCGTTTGGCATAGAGGTTTGCGAATCCGGCATACACAGCACCGCGATTTAAGTAGTCCGATTTAGGGTACTTGACACGCAGGATTTGGAAAAGATTAGCGCTCTCTTCATAGCGCTTGTTCTGCATGGCAAATTGGGCGGCAAAGTAGCAGGCCTCCTCAGCCACCTCCGGATTGTTCGCCTTATAGACGAGGTCAAGGTAAATACCCATGGCACGCCGCTGATCCTCGGTCACGGTGGACCGTGAGAGCATGTAGGCGACGCGCAAGCTGGCGTAAAGGCAGTATTCTGTGCCCGGAAAATCCTTGATGATTTGCTCATAGCGCTTCAAGGCGTCCTGTGGACGATTGAGTTGCTCAAGCGTTCCGGCAAGGTGATAAAGCGCCGCGCCGCGCGTATCAGCCGGTGTGGCTGGCGTGGTCAGGCTCTCAAAGAGTTCGACGGCCTTTTTACGGTCTGCCTCGTTATCCGCATCTTTGAAGATGAGCGTCTGTTGGAGTTTGGCGCGCGGGACCTGATCGCTTTTGGGAAATTCCGTGATGATGCGCTGATACGTCTGGACTGCATCCTCTTTGCGTTTCATTTTACGATAGCATTCGCCGAGCCGGAAAAGGATAGCCTCTCTGTTAGGCGCATTGGTTTTTTGGGAGAGAGCGACATATTCTTTCGCGGCCAGATCATACATGTCCCGGCGTAGGAGGCCGTCCGCGAACTGGATGCGGTCCTGTGTTTCCATGGCATCCTGGGCAACAACCCCTTGGATTGAAGTAAGAAGAAAAAGAATGGAAATCGTTTTTTTCATGCGTGCTTTGCTAGGTAAACAAAAAGGGTACGTGACGTGTGAGCAGAACGTGCGATGTGTAATCACGTTACTTGGTTTTTGCGCTGTTGGGCTTAGCGCCCTTCTCTTCGGTGGTCGCCATGGAGAAATTCCAGATGTTCGCCTGACGGCAGATGTCAACGACGTTCATCAAGTTTTCATAGCGTGTGTCTTTATCTGCGCGCAGCACAACAGGCTGGCCTTTAAAACTTTCGCCAAGGCGGGTCAGACGTGTCTTGAGCACATCGAGTGTGAGGAACTGTTGGTTGATGCACACCTGTCCGTCTTTAGTGATGTTGATAATGACTTCACCCGGCAGACGTTCAGGCACTTTGCCTGTCTTCGCGGCTGGCAAGGAGATATCAACTTCATATTCCCATTGCGAATACACGGAGGTTGTGATGAAGAAGAAGAGCAACAGGAAAATGACATCCATCATAGATGTCAACTGGATTGATGGCAATGCGCCGCGTGTCTTTCTTCGGAAATTCATACTGACGTCCTTTCTCGGTAATTACGTGAGGTGCCGATGTCTACTTGGAATGTTCGGCCGTGATCAGGGCGGTTATGACTTCGGCAGAGACTGCCTCAAGATTGGATATCTGCTTGCTGGCATGACGACGGAAGCCCGCGTAGAAGGCCATGCAGGGGATCGCAACGATCAGGCCAAAAACAGTGGTGATGATCGCCTTTGAAACACCTGCGGCCAAGACGATAGGCTTTGCGCTTGCAACATCGCTTGCGACGGAGCCGAAGGCAATCAACATGCCCAGCACGGTGCCCAGAAGGCCCAGCAAGGGGGCGATGGTGGAAATGTCGAGGAGCCATTCTGTCTGTCCCTGGATGGATTCCGCTTGGCGAGACCCTTCAGCCTCAGCCATGCTGCGGAGCGTGGCGGCGTCACAGTCGGGGACATTCCGCAAACAGTCCAGCGAAGTCAGGACAACTGCTGCGAATGCGCAAGGTGTGCGTTCGCAGAGACGGCGTGTCTCGGTGAGGTCGCCAGAACGAATGCGCGACAGCACATCGCTCACAAGCTCATGCGGAAGGATCGCGTTTGTCCGCAACACCCAGATAAAATAGATGGCTAGCGAGAGAGCGCTGATAGAGAGGAAGGCCAGTACCCACATAATCCATCCGCCATAGTCCCAGGCCTGTTTCAGAGACATCCCGTAGGTGGCTGCGGCCGGTGCTGCAGCATCCACTGCATCTTTTGCGAGTGATACGCTTGCGGCGCTGATTAGGGTTGCTAGGCTCATCAGTGTTTTGTTCATGTGTTGTCTCCCTTGTTTTGTATAATCGAAATAGTTTGTTTAACGGTATTATTGACCCATGAGTTTTTTGAAGGCTGTTGCTGACTTCTTCATGTGCAGGCCTGCCCACCGCCGTGCATGTCGGATGCGCGCACGATAGAGGGTGAAGTCAAGGCCTGCTGTGCTGCCCAGGTGTGTCTTCTTGGCGATGGCCTTGTCCGGATCCTCGGAGGCAAGTGCATCCAGGTTTGACCTCACCTGTTGATAGGCATCACGGAAGGGCATGCCGCCTGCGACGAGTTCCAACGCGGTGTCAGTTGCGAACACACCGGGTGTGAATCCAGCGCGTAAACGATCAGCATTGACATCCAGAGATTTGGCCATGAGCGACATGATGCGGAGCGAAGCGCGTGTGACACGCAGACCTTCCATGTAGAGCGCCTTGCTCTCCTGAAGGTCGCGGTTATATCCCCCGGGCATGGATTTAAGCAGGTTGTTCGCAGCTGAGCCGAGTCCAAGGACGACAGCGGTCTTTGCGCGGATGAGTTCGAGCACGTCCGGATTATATTTTTGCGGCATGATGCTACTGCCGGTGCATACTTCAGGAGGCAACACGAAGTAGCCGAATTCCGGCATCGAAAAGAGGATCAAGTCCTCTGCCATCCGGGAGAGGGTCAGCATGAGCTGTCCGCAGGCCGATAAGAGGATCGCTTCATTTTTGCCGCGCATATTACTGGCATGAAAGACATTGTGATGCGGTGTGCTAAATGCCAGCAACTTAGCTGTCAGGTCGCGGTCGATCGGAAGGGGGACGCCATATCCTGCTGCTGAGCCGAGCGGGCAACGGTCGTTGAAGGTGTATGCGGCATCGACCAGGATGAGATCATCCAGCAGCGCCTCGGCATAGCCCGTTGCCCATACGCCGACAGAACTGGGCATGGCGGGTTGAAGGTGCGTGCGTCCGACCATAGGCAGTTTCTCGTGGCGCTTGCCAAAGGTGACGAGCTCTTCCGCGAGCGTGGCGACTTCCCCGGTCATGCCCAGCAGTTCGTCGCGCACATGCAATCGGATATCAACGGCAACCTGGTCATTACGGCTACGGCCTGTATGGACTTTGCGTCCCAGTTCGCCCAGGCGCTCTGTCAGGCGGCGTTCAACCGCGAGATGGACATCCTGGTCTGCTTCGGTAATGGTAAAGCCGCCCTGTTTGGCTTCGGCAATGATTTCGTTTAAGGCTTTGATGACCTTGTCCTTGTCGGTTGTCGACAGGATAGCTGGCTTGACCTTCATTTTTGAAAGCATTGTGACATGTGCAGCAGTCCCGATGCAGTCCCACACGGCCAAGTTCAGGTCCAAAACAGGATCATGTCCGACTGTAAATGACAGGACGTCCGGGTTGATTTTTCCGACAATGGTCTTTTTATTCTCGCTCATGGTTAAAGGCTACTCACTTTTTAACGTTTTTCCATCCCTGACAGCTTGCTCGAGTTCTTTGCGTTGGGTTTCTGCGAGCATCAATAAGCGTACCAGCTCATCACCCTTCTTCCCCGAGACAAAGGCATCCAAAAACGCAATATAACTCTCGGCAAGGTTGGTCAATGTCTCATCGCGCCCAATCGCGCTCATCCGTACCCATCTTGCTTGGCCGGTAGCTGCCTGCCGCAATAAAGGGTCGTTTGCGTAGTCAGTCAGCTCATGGAAAGTAATGCAAGGCTTGTTAGTGTTAAAAAATTTACCATAATCCGAGGGGTAAATCAATAGGCTAGCTCTAAAGCGTTCAACAATCCCTTCGCTGGTCGTCCCGGGGATGACGACCTTCTTGGTAAGCGAAAGAAACCAGAGGTCCAAATTCTCGTCAAGTTTATCAAGATCAGAGGCATTTGTAATGGCAGAGCAAATGCGTTCAGGTGTCCAGTCGTTTCCCTGCGCGGCGGCTTTGATCAAGGTGTCGAGGACACTCTTTCCTTCATGTGTTTTTCGTTCGGAGAGATAGGTGGCCATGACGGTTCCTAGCGCGGGTTCTGTGGTGGCGCCGTTTTGGGCGGTCAGCAAATCTCTTGCGGTGGGCAATGCGGCGTGTGACCAGAGTTGCAGTACACGGTCGATGTCAATCGCCCAGGTTGTCTTGTCCATCTTCCGTATCACGCCCTCGGCCATCCAGGTCGGCAATTTGGTCAGTGTAGCCTCGTTGCCTCCACCTGCTGACACCAGCCAGGAACGATAAAAGGCCAGCCAGATGGCGCGTCGCAGGTGCATCAGGTCAGCGGCTTCCGGATCTGGCAGCTCAATACGTTCAATGACTTCATCGTCTGAAAGGCGGATACGGCTGGAGAAGACGCGTGTATCGCCATCGCGTTTAGTGCCAATAAAAATATTGATCGGTGCGGGTTGATTGATGATGGTCAAGCGTGTTGCGCGGAAGAAATCAGTGCGCGCGTTATCGGCAAACATGAGCACAGGTGTCCGATAAGCAGCCATGGCCATAGAGGAACGAACGCAAATCATTCGGTCACTTGACCATATCGGTGCTGCAGGCATAAGGCTTCGCGGCGATATCAGGTTCGCCGGGGGCGCGGATGTCTGCGCCAGGCAGGAAAAGGCTGTCAAAAGAGATAAGCATGCGGACCGTAGAATACGCAGGAATAATGGAATTTTGGAATACTGGAATAGTGGAGTAGGGTGCCCTCGTGAGGGACGAGCGGCTGTTCGTCCAAGGCACGCAGGCGCGTGCCCCTCCCATAATCGCGATTTGTCTTTCCCCATCATTCCAATATTCCCCTATTCCAACATTCCGGTTGAAGTTATAGCCCTGATCCTTCTAGTTCGACGGATAAAGGTTTAATTATGGCATATCTGATGAAAATTAAAAAGACTTTTTGGCTTTTCCGAATGACCCAAAATGCGCTATACTTAAACATATATGCAAGAAGTTCGGGAGAAAAAAAGGGGGGCTGGTCCCGTAGTGCCGATGGGGAAGACGCGTCGGACAGAGCTGAATGACGCGGTATTGTCTTACGTGGCGCGGGAGTCTTTGGTGCCACCACTGACGGCGGATGAGCTTGATGCGCATGCTAAATGCGCTGCTGCCGTAGCCCACATGACGCACGAGGAGTTGCCCTATGTCATGCTCTTGCTGAATAATGCGCTCTGGGCGGATGTTGTTGCTGGCATACCGTGCGAACGTCGACTTTTACTATTGCCTCAATGCCTAGCCCATACGCCAGAATGCAAAGCGGAGCGGGATGGAATCGGATTACTCTGCGCGCAATGCGGACAATGCGCCATTGGCCTGTTGCAGACAGAGGCTGACCGTCTTGGCTACGTGACGCTGGTTGCAGAGGGCACAACGGTGGTCAGCAAATTGCTGACGAGTGGCAAGATTGATGCGGTGATTGGCATCGGTTGTTTGGATTCACTCCAGCGTATTTTCCCGTTGATGAATGCGCATGCGATTCCCGGACAGGGCGTCCCCTTGTTGGGGGAGGGCTGCGTGCGGACGACCTTGGACCTTGAGGAAGCATTACAGGTGTTGCGGATTCGCAAACAAAGTATGGATGTCCGGCGGGTTGATTTAGAATACGTGTCCGAACGGATTTCCCACTGGTTTTCAGAAGCTTCCTTGCGCGAAGTGAGTGGCGCGCCGAAAACAGAACCGCAACGAATTGGTCTCGATTGGATGATGATTGGCGGTAAGCGTTGGCGCCCTATGCTGACGGCTGCTGTTTTCCATGTCGCTGGAGGCGAAATTGAGAAAATCCGCCGCGCGGCCATTGGCGTTGAATGTTTCCATAAGGCCTCTTTGATCCATGATGATATTGAAGACAACGATGATGAGCGCTATGGCATTCCGACGGTGCACTTGAAATATGGTGTCCCGGCCGCCATCAATGCAGGCGATTTTTTGATTGGCGAAGGCTATCGGCTGATTGCATCCTCTGATTTTTCTGGTGATACGCGCGCGGCCATGACGTTAGTAGCCGCCAAGGGACATTGCGAATTGAGTCTAGGGCAGGGTGAGGAGATCGCCTTTTGCCGTAAGCCATTTCCAGTCACCGAGAGCGCGGTGCTTCACATTTACGAACAGAAGACGGCTGCCGCATTCGAAGTCGCCTTGCTAGTCGGCGCGCACGCAGCAGGCGTGGATGAAATGACCTGTCAGCAACTCTCGGCCTTCAGCCGTGCTGTTGGCACGGCTTACCAATTACAGGATGATATTGAAGATTTTCGTTCAGCGCCTGGACGTGCAGCAGACTTGCTCTCGCTCCGTCCGACCATTTATTTGGCTGTTGCCTGTGCGAGCGACCATCCGGAAGTCCGAGCAGCCATGAATGTAGTCTGGACGTCGGATGTTAAAGGACGCATGCGTCTGATACAGGCCATCACCGACGCAGGACTCCAGACACGTGTTGATCTGCTCTTGGAGCACTATCGTCACGAATCTGAGCGCATCATTTCGTCAATCCAGCACACTGGCCTCAAGCGCCTTCTGCGCCGCCTCCTCACGAAGATGCTCTCCCGCTGAGCATGAGACGCCGTTTTATGGCTCATAGTGGAACTGATATTCCGCATTTGAAAGCTTGTGGTAGAGCTCATGCTCATTTACCAATAGCGGGGACGCGTTGATTATTTTTGAAAATCCTTCCCAGATGCCGAACCAGCCCAGGGGCACGAACAATATCTCCAAAAGTCTAATCGCAAGGTCTTTGACTAGATTGAAATAGGAAATGAGCGTAATGGAGATCAAGGACAACATTCCGACAAAGACAAAGACGGCGCCCCTGGCTCTCATACGATAAATGTCTCGTTTTGCCTGCAGGGTCTTGTCTCTGAAATGTTTTCGGAGTCGCCTGATCACCATCTGCTCCGACTGATCATCTTTCAGACTCTTAGGAGCATAAAAGGAAATGAGAAGCGCCCCTTTCGGTGTTTCCAGATATCGCTTCTTCAGTTCGTTAATAAAATCCTCTGACACGGCTCTTTCATCCAAGGGCCTCGGGTCAAAATCAGAAAAGATGTCATCCCATACATCAAGAATTAAGGATATTTCTTTCAGTGCTTCACTCATAGGTGTCCTCCCGATGTTTAAGGCGACGGGTGTTTGATAAGTTCCTTGAAAAAATAGCGCAGGTATCGCACGCTCGACAGTGTGAGCGCCAAACCAATACCGATATAGACAATCGCCAGATAGTGCTTCGGAACCGCTGAATGACGCAGGACGATTCCCAGGGTAATCATGCCGGGAATAATCAGATAGCTTTTCCACGGCATGAACGAGAAGACGCACTTCTTCTCATCCGAAGGAAGGATGCGTCCTAGATTGTTGTCCACGATCCTCAAGAATCCGAAATGGTGAATGAGTAACGCAAAGACCACCCCTGCGCCGGCCAAAAGAGTGCAGTTAATCTGTTCGGCCTCCCTTAACCAGGATGCCGCCAAAAGCATGAGCATACAACCCACGCCAAACCAAAGTCCTCCTGCAAGAAAGAGCAGAACAACCTTCGGCACAGCAGGTTTATATTTTTTTAGGTTTCTCACGATGTGCATTAAGGGTATCTCTTTTATGCGAATTAATCAAGCGATTGAACGTTAGAAAAT
>JBAXCC010000071.1:0-14366 GCA_037141675.1 bacterium
TGCCTGTCCGGGCAAAAAGAAGAACTGCAAGGCCGAAGAGAGCCAAGCAAGCCCAAAAGAGACGATATGGAATACGTAGTCTCATCATTTCCCCAAGCGTACAGATATTTTCATGAGGAAACAAGAAGGATTTTGAGAAGTTCTAAAGTGCGAGAGTTCTAAAGTGCTAAAATGAAACTCGGTATTCATATCGCACCGCCCGTACTTGCCGCGCTATCCGTGCTATCCGATAAAACGCTCGCACCTCAATCTTTTTTTTGCAATTGACTTTGAAGCGCCGACCCTCTATTCTTCATCCCATGTCGGGATTATTACTACCCCGCTCAGGTTTCATTATAAATAATAAAGGTCGAGGTTTCGGAAGAAGCCAACAAAAGGAGTCACATGAACGTCACAAAAATGCTCGTGGTTGCAGTATGCTCAGCAGGTCTAACGTTTCTCTCTTTCGCGCAAGCGGAAAAGGAAACGCCTTCTACGCCCACTCCCGCAGGCCTAATCAAGCAGCTCACAGTTATTAAAGATATGCTTTCTGTATCCAATGAGACGGAAACTGCGACGATCAAAAGAGTCTCGAGCACAAGGTACATTTATGGGCTAAACGAAACCGAAAAGCTGATCAACAGCCAGAAGTATGATGATGCGCTTAGGACGTTCGCAAACACTCTGGACACTCCCAGTTCGTCCCAATCCGGGGAACTCTATGTTGCCATCAAGAAGTTCAAAGGCGACATCTCCAGTCTTATCGCCCAAAAAGAGGAGGCCCTCTTGGCTGAAGTTAAAAAGATTGAGGAGGAAAGCCTAACCCTCTTTCCATCTGCAAAAACCGCAGATGAAATCCTCCAGTTCCAGAAAAAGGTTGAGGAATACAGAATGCGACTCCAACGGCTGTCACACTCACCTGGCGGACAGGTGCATAGTGAAGCATATTCTAAGTTCACCATCCTCGCTTCACTTTCTACGGAATGGGCGCGTGTTTTGACAGCCGTGCAGTCTGGAGATATCAGCAAAGTCGCATCCGCCTTGCAAAATTTCAAGAGTTCGAGTGAGCAGTCCATCATCATGAACAGTAGCGCCATGCAGAAAAGAATTGCCGAGATCGAGAGTATGCAGGACAGTATTATCACAGCGGCAATAGCCAAACTGAAAGATGCCTGCATCAAAGCAGAGACGGCTGATGAGTTAGACAAGGCAATTGAAGAGTTCAATGCTGTTTACATGAAGAGCCAGAGCGGAATGTATAGCAACAGCAGCCGAGCACTCCAGTCCAAAATGGACCGCATGCAGCAGGCTGCAAAGCAATGGGTCAGAGTGGTGGTTGCAACCGAAAAAGAAAACTATCAGGAAGCCGTACAAATGGTAACGTCCATGGAGAACGGGGACTATGGCAGCACGGTATTGTTCTCTCGAAAAGAACTTTCCGAGAAAAAGGCTGAGCTGTTTAAGAAGAGCCTGAAAGCTCCCAAAAAGGAAACTGATCCGCTCTTCGTGATGATCAACGACATGATGGGCAAAGTAACGTCCATCGAGGGACTGACGGCGATCAAGCAAATGATACAAAATGTGTCCAGGTCAGGTTATTCACAAAACGACATCCAGTATCTGGTCAATGACATCACATCGCTTGAGACAGCCAATGAGGCCGTGAAAAACGGCCAATATGGAACCGTGTTCCAGTCTTATGCGTATCGTTCATCAGACGGCTACCAGCACAAGTGGAAACCAATACTTGATAAATTCAGGGCAAACGTCAGATATGCGGCCATCGGTGGGCTCTGTGAAATTAAAGATTTTGAGGTCGGCAAGGATGAGACGCCTGAAAAGGTGCTTCAAGGCTTCATTGACAAAGCAGCGTCAAAGAAACAATGGGAGCAGGTTCTCAAATATCTGGATGCTTACCGACTGGCCTTCGCATCTTCGGGCTACGGTTACGCGACGTGGCTCACTGACGAAACTGCCGCGGCTCGTAATTTCATTACCGCACGCAATTATGAGAAGGCCGAAGAATACGAACGTGCTATCTTGAATTACTTGGCTGTCCTGAATTCAACCTCCAAACGGACACCGATCGATGAGGCCATCGAAGCCATCAAGAAGATCAAGAAGAATCATCCGGATGCCTACGAAAAGGCTTCACGGCTTGGGGTGCCACCAGTGACACCCACAAATCCGATGCCAGACGGTTCCAGGATGTTAAGACCTGGCATGTGAGCGAACGACCTCCCAACTTATTGACACTTACTAATACTTCCCAACTTACTGACACTTCTTCCGTTCCTAAAAAGGGATTGCAGGACGTTGTCAGTTTTGCTATCTTTTGCCCCCGTTCATTGAGAAAAAAGGAGACGATTTATGTCAAAGAAAAACCATGTATTTAAAGCTGAAATCCAGCAGGTCCTGGATCTCGTCATTCATTCCCTCTATTCAAAAAAGGAAATTTTCCTGCGTGAACTCATCTCCAATGCGTCAGACGCCATTGACCGCGCCCAATATATCGGACTAACGGACAAAGCGGTAGTTGCAGATGCCCCGCAGTGGAAGATTGACATCATTGCGGACAAAGAAGACCGTACGCTCACGATTTGCGATAACGGCATGGGTATGAGCGAAGAGGAGATGGACAAGAACCTTGGGGTCATCGCCAGCTCCGGCACAAAGGCCTTTACACAGGCACTCAAGGATAAACAGGAAGTCAATGTCCCTGAACTCATCGGCCAGTTCGGCGTCGGTTTCTATTCCGCCTTCATGGTAGCTGAAGAGGTCACCGTCATTTCGCTCAAGCGCGGCGAAGGCCAGAAGGCTGTTCGCTGGAGCAGCACCGGTAATGGCACCTACTCCCTTGAGGATGCCGCACGCGACAAACCCGGCACAAGTATTGTCCTGAAAATTCGTGAAGGCATGGATGATTTCTTCGATTCTTGGCATATCCGCGAACTGGTGAAGAAGTATTCCAACTTCATCGCCTACCCGATCCGCTTTGGCGAAAAGGGCGAAGCGCCCAAAGATGACGCAGAAGCATTCAACACCATGAAGGCGTTGTGGAAGCGCAGCAAGAGCGATGTGAAACCCGAAGAATACGAGGAGTTCTATACACATCTGACCCATGACCACCAACCCCCGTTGAAGATCATCCCTGTCTCAGTCGAAGGCCAGATAGAATTTAAAGCTCTGCTTTTCATCCCAAAGTCCGCCGGCATGGATCTCTTCATGCCAAACAATAAGCACGGGCTTAGCCTCTATGTCCGCAACGTCTTCATCGGAGCTGATTTCGACCTGCTGTTGCCAGAATACCTACGCTTCGTCAAGGGCGTGGTCGATTCCAGCGACTTGCCCCTCAATGTCTCTCGCGAAATATTGCAGGATGACGCGGTCATCCGTAAAATCAAGAGCAACATCACTGGCAAAATTCTCTCAACGCTCGCAGAGATGCAGAAGGATGCTCCTGCGGATTACACGACGTTCTTCAACGCATTCGGACGCATCCTGAAAGAAGGACTCCACTTTGACTGGGACAATACGGATAAACTTAAAGGTCTTGTCCTCTTCCGCTCCGCAAAGACTGAAAATAATGGCTTCGTTTCGTTGAAGGATTATGTGGCGGCCATGCCGGAGTCGCAGAAGGAGATTTATTATTTGGTCTCGGATGATCTCCAGACCGCCAAGCAGTCCCCGCACATAGAGGCTGTTTCGCAATACGGCTATGACGTGCTCTTCCTCACGGATCCTGTTGACTCCTACATCATTGACCGTCTGGCCGATTTTGACGGCAAGAAGCTGGTCGCTGTGGACAAAGGGAACCTCGAACTCGGAAGCGATGAGGAAAAGTCAGTAGCCAAGCGCAAACTTGAAGATGCCGCAACAGAGTATAAGGCATTGACCGATTTCATCAAGGAACAGCTCAAAGAAGAGATTAGCGAAGTGCGTTTCTCTCCGCGCCTAACGGATTCCGCATGCTGCCTCGTCGTCTCTGACCATGCGATGAACGCCAGCATGGAACGCCTCA
The DNA here is from genome assembly GCA_037141675.1 of bacterium. Lineage (GTDB taxonomy): Bacteria > Verrucomicrobiota > Kiritimatiellia > RFP12 > UBA1067 > CAIZQW01. Next base: position 4,001 of record JBAXCC010000071.1, read on the forward strand.
TGCGCGCTATGAATCAGGACGTCCCGAAGCAGACGCGCATCCTCGAACTCAACGCCGGCCATGCGCTCATCAAGAAGATGAACACCATGTTTGCGGCTAATGCGGCAGACCCGCTACTGAAGGATTACGCAGACCTGCTCTTCGGACAAGCCTTGCTCGGCGAAGGCAATCCGCCCAAGGATCCGCAGCGCTTCACGCGCCTGGTTACAGACCTGATGACACGCGGGTAGACGCTACTCAAACAGGAAGGCGCTTTTCCAGGTGGCTGCATTTTCGGGGTTCAATATACCGGAGAATGATGATTGCCCATCAAAGGAAAAGGTGGTCCACCAAATAGCCGTCGGCGAAGCAAGCCCTTTGGCTGCATTTGCCGGCGGTTTTACCTTTTGCATGACGATCAGCAAATAGTCACCAGGGAACTGCAACCCCATGTGAAACGTAAGCTTGTCGGTAATCGCTTGTGAGCGGATTGTGCAGTACTGCACGAAAAACTTTTCAAGAAAGGCTATGGAACTTATCTCTCCGCTGCGGTCCGCATTCTGCTTGTCACGGTCGGATATAGAGAAAATCGGCTTTAAGGTGTTGCCGGTATAGGAATTGTGAATACGCGGCAAATTAAGAAGTTCGCGATCAGCCTTGTCTATGTTTACGCGATTGACAATGTCCCCAATCTTCGCCCGCAAGTCATACAACGCCTGGACCGACTGCGGATTCAACGGCGCGATGCCGACATTCGGCATCTGCCCGATCCGGCTGGGATGGTCGATCGTAACCGAGACCTTCGGCGGCACACGCAATAACATCATGGGAGTGCTTCCGACGACAAAGTCTGAGCGATTGCTCGTGCTGAAGGGGCCGAACATCTTCTCATCTCGCTGGGACTGCAACTTAAATTCGCTGCCGTCTGCGCTCAAATAAAGCATGACCGGCGCTTTTTCATCTCCGATTTTAGCCCCGTTCACCAACGGATAGGGCCCCAGCCTTACGCTCGTTCCCTGATTCAAGAAAAACTCAGGAGGCTTCATGTCCAGACGAAAGGCATTGAGGCGCAACTCTTTCCCCAGACGCACAGGGGGCGGAGCATGAAGGATGACATCCGTTTTGCTACGGTCCACATCGCTGTACTGGCCATAAGCACAAAAAAGCCCACAGCCTATTACGGCACAGAAGCAAAGACACTTTTTCATCACGACCTCCAGACAAACAAAATCCAATTAAAAAGTATAACAGGTTACAGAATCTTGGCAAGTCACTGAAGCGAATGGGTGTAATTCAGTTTTGTTGAAACTGAATTACACCAAGGAGGAGGGAGGAGGTGAAATAAACACTTCCTCACTCCTCCCTCGGGTGCTGATTCAACAAAGTTGAATCGCATCCGATTTTCACTTGATCCATTTTAGAATAATGTATACCCTACCTTCACTCACATGACACTCTTTTCAAGACGAACCTGTTTAACGCAAATCGCATGGGCGGCAACTGGAACCACCCTGCCCGGCCTATTGTGCCCGCTTTCGTCCGTTGCCGGCGAAATAGTGCCACCAGCTCTTTCTGAGCAGGATCGTTCAACCTTATCTGCTATTGCACAAAACTTCCTTGACCAATTCAAAGCCCCGGGGCTCTCTGTCGCCATTGCACGGCATGGACGGCTTGTCTATCAAGAGGGGTTTGGCTTTGCTGACACGGAGAAGCGCGAACCACTCAATCCTCATCACACCTTCCGGATTGCGAGTGTCAGCAAGCCCATTACGTCGGTCGAAATCTTCTCCCTCATCGAGCAGGGCAAGTTGCAATTGCAAGATCGCGTCTTTGGTCCAAAAGGATTATTGGGGGCTGACTATGCGACACCGCCGTCAGCACCGCTAAACGCGATCACCGTCCATCACCTGCTCACCCACACCTGCGGCGGATGGTCAAATGCAAATCGTGATCCCATGTTTCTCAACCCAAAGATGAACCATCGAGAACTCATCGAGTGGGCCTTGAAGAATATCCCCTTGGAGCATGAACCTGGAGCGCATTATGCATACTCAAACTTTGGATACTGCCTTTTGGGCCGCATCATTGAAAAAGTTTCCGGACTCTCTTATGCTGAAGCCGTTCAGCAGCACATCTTAACAAAATGCGGCATAGGCTCCATGAAACTTTCGGGAAACACATTGGCTGAGCGAGCTGAGCATGAAGTGGTCTACACTGGCCAAAACAATGAGAACCCCTACTCCATGAATATCCGGCGCATGGATGCACACGGAGGATGGCTAGGCACCCCGACTGATCTTGTGAATTTCGCCCTCCATGTCGATGGCTTTGACACCACGCCTGACATCTTACGCGCTGACACCATCAAAACCATGACCACCCCCAGCCCTGTACATGCCAATTATGCGTGCGGCTGGGTTGTCAACAAGGAGTCGAATTGGTGGCATAATGGCAGTATACCCGGAGTCATGACGCTCTTAGTACGCACGGCGAGCGGATTTTGCTGGGCAGCCTTTGTCAATGGGCACGGCAAGGGGATTCCAAAAGGCATCGATGAACTGATGTGGAAAATGGCTAGAGCTATTCCGGCGTGGCAAGGCTAATGTCCTTACGGGGAGCGGTTGCCGCCCGATGAGCCATAAGGTCTGGCTCTCGCGTTGGCAGCCTGTGTCGGCGTCCCGTGTATTGAACACGCAGGCTCTTTTCCAACAGGGTTGAGGGTGTAGCGTCCGCCTTTGTGACAGGTCAACCCCGTGAGTCCTGCAGGAAGTTTTTGAGAGACCTCCTGCTCGGGAATAACATCGCCGGGGACGTAACTTTTCTCAGCCTCGACCTGCGCTTTCGCCGCGACAATCATCCGCATATTCGCGATGCAGGCATTGCGCTGGGACATCTCTCGTGCTCTGACGAAACCAGGGATCGCAATAGCGGCTAGTATGCCGATAATCGCCACCATGACCGGAATCACGCACACCGCGACCAGACAGCCAAGCGCCCAGCCACCCAACCCGCTCTTCTTCTCCACCACGTTAATCTCCGTACCGCACGAAGGACATTTTACAACAGCCATATTTGCTCCCTCCTGTTTTTAGAAATGATTATTGATCACGACTTCACTCATGGGTAACTGCCCGGGAAGTGGCCAAGTCGCCTGCGTGGGCTTCCCGACCACAACGAACATCGCCACCGCATGATCTGGAGGCAGGTTAATCAGCTTGCCGACCGCATCGTAGTCAAAGCCGTCCATCGGACAGGACTCATAACCCATCTCCTGCGCGGCCAGCATGAGCGTCTGAGCCGCGATCCCGCAGGAACGCATCCCCTCATCGCGCTGCACCTGCTCACGACCCCGGTAATACTTGTCGATCGCCGGAACCAGATAATCCTTTACCGGCTTAGGCGCGTCGGCCCAGTAGCGTGCGGGATTCTTCTCCCATGCTTTCAGGTCCGCGCACAGGACGATCAGCAGCGACGCATCGGTCACTTGCGCCTGATCCCACGCCACGGCCCGAATCTGTTTCCGCAACGCAGGGTCACGGACCAGCACGAAACGCCAGTTTTGGATATTGAACGCCGTAGGCGCCAGGAGCGCCAGACTCATCAGTTTCTCGATCTCGACCTCTGTCATGCGATGATTCGGATCGTAATGTTTCACGGCCCGACGGGCCTCAATAGCTTTACTCACGTCCATAGTTTTCTCCTTGTCATGAGTGAACACGCTTTCTCTTGTTTTTTATGATACTCGTTTTGGGGAGGGGTGGACAAGCAGTAAGTGTTGCGGCCACGACGAAGCGTGGCCCTCCATTGCACGGGTCGTTCCCCTGGAGGGACGCGCTCTGCCTGGCCACCGTAGCCTTGGCGAAGGAGGGTCGCGTCCGTGCGGCAGGAGTGTCGTCGGTCATATACCCTTTCGTTACTTACCGTTTCGGTGGCGGGGCTTCGCGCACGACTGCGCCAAACGCATCGCTCAGCACCAGGATTGCGAGGCGCTGCGAATCCTCCAGCTCGTTGGTGTTGAGTGACACATAATCGAAGCGTCCGCGCAGGTCGGTATAGCCGTCCTTGAAGAACTTCACTGTACCATCGTGCATCTTCGCGTACACTTTGACATACGCGCCGGAGACTGCCTTGCCCGTCTGCGACTGGGTCACGAGAAGCTGCCCGTAGTTCTCGACCATTTGCACCTTGAGCGTGTTGGCATAATACGCTTGCGTCTTGCGTACGCCTGCAGCCACCGCCTCGACCATTACGTTCTTTGTCTTGAATTCGTCAGGGAGATCGACCAGCAAATCCTTCTTGCCATCCGGAATCTCCACCACTCGGCTCAGCATCGGACGGATGTAGGAGAACTGAGCAGCACCCTCCTGCAGGAAGGGACTCCGCGAGAAGAGCAGCTCGATGTCCATGGGATAGAAGTTGAGTGTACACGTTTTGAGGTTGCGTGTATCGAGCCGAATGCGCCCCGCCTCAACTTGCAACTCCATGACTGGCTCGCTCGCAGCCAGTGCAGCCTGAGCCTCGTCACGCTTCTCCTGGTCGGCCTTTGACGCAACACCGCCGTCAATCTCGTCAAGCTGACTCAACACCTGCACGAAGCGGTCACGCCAACGATCCACGCCTTCGTCCACATGCTTTTTCGCGAGTGTACGCGCAGTCGCTGTGTCCCCCTTATAGAATGCGAGGTAGGCATCCAGATAATCACACTGAAGCTGTTCCGGCACTGCTTTTCGGTCCACGCGCCCGAACCAGTCAAGCGCCTCCGTCACGCGGTCTTGCAGGGTCATATAGTAGGCCACGGCCAATGCATCGATCGACTCCACTTTGGGCTTGTAACTCAACACCTTCATGTAGCGCTGATACTGCTGCCGGAAGACCGCATTCAGAATCGTGCGTTTCGCCCCGACCCCGTGCGCACGCGGATTCACCAGCGGCGCATACTCCAGATGCTGGTAGTTGAACCGCTCCACTGGATCAAGCGTCAACAGCGGCGAGACCAGCCAGAGCCCGCACTGGTCTGCAAACGCATGGTGCCGCAAGAACTCTTTGATAGTCGCAGTGTCGTTATGTAACACACCGTACGACCAGAGTGTATTGGCATACACGTGACGTGCCTCCAGCAGGGTTGCGACTTTCTTGAAATACGCGGCATCCTTCATGCGCCACGCGATCTCATCGAGCGAGAGGCGATGCAGGTTGGCGGCGCCGAGAAAAGCGAGTACTTCGTCCTCGGTCCCATTCTGTGAGATCCACGCCCACGAGGTAGTGTCGATCTTGCTGAGTTTCTCAACGACATGGAAGGTGAAGGGCATTGCGTTGCCGACCACCTTATCGTTGCGGGCAAGCGTCACAGGGTAGTGAGGATAGTCGCCAATCGTCGGGAAGTAGAAGAAATACTCCTGCGTTTGCGTGCTATACGGTTCCATCGCCACATACACGCCACGCGTATAGAATCCATTGTTGACGGGCATCGCACCCAGCGGAATCTGGAGCAGCACCTGCATCTTTTGCCGGCTGCCGGTGGGATTGGTCAGCACCACTTGCGCACCATATACCACGTGCGGCAGGAACTCATCGGTCACCAGCTTGTCGAAACGCTCGCCGTTCTCGATGCGCTCACGGTCGTCCGCACGGAAGAACTGCTGCACAACCAACACGCCGCCGGGCAGCATCTCGCGCGCACTTTCACAAATCTCACGATGGAACAGCATCACTGGCGAACCGGGCTGCAGCGTATAACTCACCCCGTTTACCTTCTCGTTGTGCGCGACCGCCTTGAACGGCAGATCCAGTACGGCCAGGGCCAGCATCATCTCCGTGAAGTTCGTCGCCGTTTCCGGGAAGGCTTTCGACAAGAAGGGAGTCTTATTGTCATGCGCTGCGTAGTCGCCCCAAAAAGCGTTGACCTTCACGCGATCGGCGACCTGCAGCGCGATCGGCAGATGATAGTAGTTGTTCTCTGCCCATTCCTGGGTCTTGTCGAGCTTCTGGAAGAAACGACGGGTGTCCTCCCGTTGCTTGTCCTGCGCATCAAAATATACAGCCTCCTTGACCTGCTCTACCGCAAACGCATCCGACGCTGCAAACGGATCCGCCACTGCATCGCCTTTTTTATCTTTGAGCTCGTCAACCCTGCGAGCAAGTGCCCTTTGACGGGTCATGCCAGGTGCGCTTTTCGACAGTTGCTCTTCTTTCATCTTCTTAGAAGCCTCCATCACAACTGGGGCCGGAGAAGCAGGTTGAATCAACGACTCGAGGTTCGCCGAGCGGATGTCTTTCGGTGTTCCTGTAAAAGAAGGTTTCGGAACCTGGATCTTTAACGCAACCCTATCCCGTATGTCCGAAATGGCTGCTGCCACGCCGTTGCCTGCGGCATCCAGCGAACCGCTCTGCACCGCAGTGTCGAAGCGGCGATTGAAGGCCTCCATGTCCGGCAGGATCAGCGCCACGCGTTCGCGCGTGTCGCGTACCACCGAGGCTTCCTGCTCGCGCAGCCGCTTGCCCAGCAGCACGCGCTCCGCCGCGTTCAGCCGCCCAAAACGCCAGGGTTCCAGATAGCCCGCAAGGTCCTCGTTGAGAAGCCAGTGATCCATAAAGGTCTTGGCCTTCTTGTTCTTCAGCGACGGAGCAATCACCGAGGCAAAGAACTTGGGATCTTTGTGATACAGGAAAAAGCTGAGTTCATGGCAAGCGAACTTGGAGTAGAGCCGTCGCTGTTCTTTGGCGTCCAGCGAAGGCCACTCCGCCACAAAGGAGAACTCGCCGAAGGTTGCGTCGTCGTTGAGCGTGGCCAGCAGACGGTAGGCCTTGGCCAGGGTATCGTAGGTCTCGAAGCGTGCGGTCGTCACATCGGCAACCGTCACGGAGGCCTTCGCCGCCACAGGGGTGATGCGTTTCTGCTCCGAGAAGCTCTTCTTGGGATCGAGCCCGGCCGCCAGCCGCAACTCGCGTGTCTGGATCGGCGAGTCTTCCAGCGCCAGGTGTTTCAGCATCGTCGTGGTCGGATCGACAGCCAGGACGCGCACCTGCGGCAGCCCTTTCAACAGGGCGCGCGGTACAATAACCCGCCCCTCTTTATTCGGCACCAGATTCAGAAGCGTTACCGCAGGCTGTTTGAGGAAATCAAGCGCCAGATAGCCCTCGGTGTGCTTAACAATAGCTTTTCCGCGCCCTCCCGCCCCTCCAAAGGAACTCATCAGGCCCGCCGCGCGGCCAGCGTAGGCGCGGCCCTCTTCCAATATTTCTGCCTGTGCCTCGGTCGCGCGCAACGCCCAGGGGTTCAGCAGCAGTCCAGGGCGCTCCAGCATGTTGCCCGGATACTTGACGGTCTGCTGGCGGTCGATGATGTAGCGATACTCGTCGCCAATGTCGCGGCCCGATTCATAGAACGTACGTGCTCGCAACCACGGTTGTTGCAACAACCCCGGCGTACCTGCGTAACCCAGCCGTCCGAACAGATCATACGCAGGCAAATAGCGTGTAGCAAACAGATGTACCCGCGTAAAAGGAGTGACATTGGCAAGCTGGATTTCGACGCTTTCAGCCGTTGTCTTGATGGATGTCACATGTAGCGAAGCGAGGCGCGGACGCTCCAAGGCACGACGTGGCGAAACCACAAAGCCGTCGCGTGCTTCGCCCTGGGTAATACGCACTGTGATCTCGCGGCCTTCGGCATTGAGCAGGAGCGAGTAGTCGCCCGCAGGCAAACCGCGCAGTTCCAAAAATCCATCCGCTGCTGCCACAGCCGACTGCCAATCTTTCACAAACTGCCCATTGCGAGTCTCTAGCAACGAAACCGACGTGACTGCATCTGACGCATCCCAGGTGATCGGCACGCGCAAGGTATCGCCTACCCAGCCGTGCAACGCCTCGGGATAGGCGCAGGCGCCTCGCGAAGGCGTGCCTATACGCTCGATACCGGAGGCGGCTTTGACGCGGAAGCGATCGATACCAATCAACGCGCCTAACAGCACGCGTCCCTGCGCGTCGGTCTTGAGTTCCGCATGCACCTCGTCCCGGAAACAACGGTGCTTGAAGAAACAGTGCAAAGGCTCTCCCGGCAGGATCTCGCCGTTCTTGCCGCGCGCATCCACAGTGTAGCCAGCAGCGGATCGCCCAAAATGAAGCGCCTGCACATCAACGGTGCGTTCGATTCCGTTTAACGTGAAACTCGCGCTGTCAGACAGCTCCTGTTTCTTGCTCTGACTCAGATTCTGAACTTTGGCTTTGAGCGTCACGGAGAGTTCAACCGTATTCTCGGGCACAAGGATCTCCTGCACGTTTTCGGCGTCCTCCCGCAACACAAGGTCTGCGAACTCTTTCTCGGTCGCGATGCCCTGCAGGTCGGTCGAGCGAATCACCAGACGCGGCTCTTCCAGCAGCTTGAGACTGACGGGCCTGCCGTTTACGGTGAACACCGGACGTATCGCGATCAGCGCCTTTTCGCGGCGGATCAGCGACTCGCGGTCCACATAGATCCCGGCCTTGAGCGCATAATTTTCAACCAGGTGATCGAAACGCACCAGTGTGGAAAAGCCATCTTTGCGGATCACGAGATTCTCGCTTTTCGGGTGCGTGGAGAACGGCACAAGGATGCGGCCCTCTTTGTCAGGCGCAAAATCGCGCCCTCCGAGCCACCCGCTTGCGCCTGTCACGCGCTTACCCGCCTCGTCCAGCACCGTGAAGGAATGTCCGGCGGCGGTGACCTCCTGAAGCGTATCAAGCCGGCCCTTCTGCACTAGCGCACGGCTGCTCTTGCCATTGCCAATCAGCTCCACAACAAACACCCCACGGCCTTTGAGTTCGGGCAATTCAAACGTGCGCCCCACACGACGCTCCGTCGTCTCCTTGTACTCCACGCGACGCGATGCAGAAGCGACCAGCCCGTCGAGGTTGATGGCCAGGTTCAACGGCTGCCCAGTCTCGCGATAGTAGTTGAATGTGTTGATCTCGTAAACTTTGACAATCAGCGACGGGACATTCTTGACAAAGGCTGTCAGCTTCACCTCGTCCTTGCTGCCGAAGAGAAGGGGGTTGGTTTCTGCGAAGTCGATATCTACGCGCTCCTTGAGGCGTTTGTAGGCATCTGGGGAGAGCATGGGCGCCCATTGCAGCGGGTCACCGACACCGTTAACGATTTTGGCCTCGGCAAAGAGCGGCTTGAGAAAATCGTCACTCACATAAGGCCTGAAGGATTCGTAATCCGCAGCCTCCCGGAAAATCTTCAACAGAAAGGCACGAACCAACGGCTCCTCGTTGTTGACTGGCGGCAGGCAGACGAGACGGAAATCCTGACCCAGTTGCGCGAGATAGTCGCCCCGAGTCAACTGATCCCTGATCTCTTGACGTAAGTAAGCAACGTTGCGCGGCAGTTTGAGATACTCCATGAAGCGGGTGAGGTCGTAGACGCCGAGTTGCCAGTCATGACGGAGCCGGTTGTAGAGCACGTTTGCCTTGAGCGAATTATGAACAGGGTCAAGGGTTTTGACAAAAACCCATACGCGGTCGAAGTAAGCCTCTCGAGCAAAAGCGGAGGTGTCGAGGTCGACCTCGTTCTCCGGCACGAGCTTGGACAGATATGCATTCACGAACACCACCTCGTTTCGTAACGCAGGTTGTTTCTGCAACAGCTCGTCCATCTGTGCGAGCGTCAGCAGCGCATGAATGGGATGGGAGCCAAAGCCACGGCTATCCCTGTACTTCAGGTCGGCGATGATCAGATCGACCAAGCCTGGATAGTCTGGCCGGCGCAGCCGCGACACCAAATTGCGACACTGATCATTATTGATTTGCTGTCCTGCTACCAAGGCCAACCCCACATCCTCAACATGATCCAAGCTGCTGTTTTCGGTGAGCGCCTGCTTCAGGAGCGTCGGAGTACTGATGCGCGTGTTATCCAACACAGACGGTGCTTGGCTGACCCGCACCCCTGTCTTACGCGTGTGGTTAAAGTAAAGGCTCAGTTCATGGCGTAGGTAGTCGAGTGACTTTTGAGGATTTTTCTCATAGTCGAGGAGCGCCTGCCGGTTCAGCAACTCGCGGGCCGTGACCGTCACGTTTCCGTTACGTTCGCGGATCCACCGATCCATCATCTCTTTGAACCGAGGTCCGGCTCCTGAGTTCTGCGCATGCAATGCATGATAATAATAATAATCGTCAGTGCCCGGAACCAACTCGTTCAGCGCCGTTGCGCGATCACCAGCCAGGCTAAAGGTTTCGATATAACCAATTTCCTGGCTTCTACCGCACAGCGTAACTATCAACCCCACCACCCCAATCACGACACTTCTCATACATGAACCTCCGTTGATACAAAATCCTGACCGCATAGGCGTCCTTGTCTATAACTTCAATTTTTTGCATCCGAAATACACGAAAAATACGAAAATAT
>JBAXCC010000072.1:0-14326 GCA_037141675.1 bacterium
GATGCACTCCCCCCAAACACCTGCGCCACTCTTTCAATCACGTCATCCGCAGACAGTACATCATCCGCATTCAAGATACCAACCACATCCCCTGTCGCCATGCGAATTCCCTTGTTGATCGCATCATACATGCCCTCATCTGGCTCGCTGATCCACAAGAATTGCCTTAGTGCCTTAGTGCCTGATTGCCTTATTTGGTTCTCCAAGCACGCATCCGCGTTTTCATTCGCGCATTCGCGCATTGCCGCTCCATCGCGGAATACCGCTCCTCGCTCCAGCTCCGCTGGCCTCAAACGAGCGTTCGGACTTTGCACCAAGGTGCTCGTCCTCGGCGCGTGTTTGTTCCACGCATTCCCGCATTTCCCCGCCGCATACCTGCGGAGCATCTCGACCGTCCCGTCCGTCGACCCTCCATCCACAACAATATACTCAATATCCTGATACGTCTGGCCCAAGACTGACTCAATAGCTGTTTCCAGGGTCGCAGCAGAATTATAGCAAACGGTTATAATCGAAATTTTCATGAGTCAATAATGTTGATATGCGATGGGCTTACTCTAGAGCCACCCATGACGCAATGCATTATTTAAGACGCTTACTACGCACCGCGTATTTCAGACGATACAGGCCGAACCCCAGATACTCCTTAAACATCATACTGTTCCTGTAAAATATTTCTGCGGAAGGCAAGAAACACCACCCGTTCAAACCTTCTGCTTGAATGACCATTGCCTCGTGATCTGTCGCCGCTGGGATCACTTCCAGACCCGTCTGTTCAAAATTCTGCAATGCCCTACGCATATGCCAGGCAGAGGTCACCAGTAACACACGAGGAGCCCTATTTTTTTCCGCACCCGGCAGGCTGTTGACCAGCTTCTCGACCAGTAACGCGTTTTCCTCTGTATTCCGCGATTTTGACTCGACACGGATCGCCTGGCGTGGCACCCCGAAGTCCATCAGCAACGGTACAGCCGACCGCTCATCGCCTTTCCCGCTAGGAATAACGACAGGAGCCTTGCCTGCACGGTAAAGCCTAGCCGCATGCCAGACACGGTCCGCGCTACTAAACATCTCCGCATACGGCAAACTGGCGTTGCGGTCCATCCCCCCGCCCAAAATCACGATCGCATCAGCGGCTGGCATCTTTCCTGCCTCCAGAGGAGGATATTCCTTCTCCAGTCCACATCCTAAGATGCCATATACCGCAGGCGTGGCCCAGCACCAAAACCAAAAGAGTGCAACAAGCGACATCGCTATGGCGCTCCGTTGCTTGTGCCTGATCTGAAACAGAGCTGCAACAGCAATCAGCACAATGCCTAACATCAGAGGATTGATCAAGAACCCAACTAATTTATTCAATATCATTTTAAACCTTTTTGACCTGCCGTAACTGGTGTCCGACTACGAGAAAAGCTATGCCAACCAGCCGTTCGCCTTGCACCACCCCTCAAACTGCCGGGCACGATGATTCCACGAATGTTCTGCCACGCTAAGGGACCGAAAGGAAAACTTCTCTGACTCGTCCAGCGCACGATTTAAGGTCTCTGCCATACTTTCTACACTGGCGGGGGTGTAATAATAACCATCGCTTTTTAACAGCTCATACGGGTCGCCCAGCGCACAGGTCACGATAGGCTTCTGATAGGGCAGATAATAATAGACCTTGCTCGGACAGCGGGCGATATCCTGGACCGTGTTAACCAGCGGAGCCAAAAAGACGCTGGCCCGGGAGAACCACTGATCCAACTCCGTTTCAGGTATAAAACCTCTGATAAAAACGTGATGCTCCAGGCCTAACTTTCGGATCAGCAGCGTAGCCTCCTCGCGGGCAGGTCCGTCCCCAAGAATATCGACCACAAAATCCGCACGCTTCGCGACAAGGATTTGGGCAGCATGTATCACATCCAAAACGCCATAATTCTTCCATAAGGCTGCCATGAATAAGATGTGCTTCTTGTCCGAAACAGGCTTATCTTCTCTGCCGTGCAACGCGAGATAGCCCGGATACGCATACGGCAAATACACTGTTCGCGTTAAACTCCCCTGCTGCTTGACCCGCCGATCAAACTCATCTTGCAAATACCGGCTGGCACACACTAGCCCGTCCGCCTCAAAAACAGACCTGTTCTCCAGCCACTTCAGATCCACGCGATGTGTCAGGTCCCCGAAGGCGGAATACAACTCGCAATGCTCTGCCACTACCTTTGCATTGCGACTATAGAACAGACGAAGACAGGCCAGATTCCTGAACCCAAACGACGACAGATAGATCAGATCCGGACGCCAATTTCGAACCACCTTGATCTTGTTTACGATCTCAACCACTATGTTAAGTGGCGATACCCACAACGGCTCCGCCTCCGGGCACTCCATCGCGAGTCGCGCATGGTTGGCAGGGACATCCCACGCAACAATCGCGACCCGATGGCCAAGACGCACCAATTCAGATGCCATGCCTGTCGCCCGCTTGGCAGTCGGCATCTTTTCCATGTCACCTAAAGTTATGAAACAAATCTTGGGCATCTTGAAATCCCGATAAACAACCGACTGAAATCCGTCACTAGAAAACGGTGCTAATGCCAGCGCTCCCAAACGGAAATCGCTATACTGGCAATCCCTTTTCGCGCCGACGTAACTCCATGATTTTCAGATCAATCATGTATTCGTAAATCGCCCGCATACGACAGTAACGCAAACCTGCTAGTCCATCGAGGAACCCCATCCGTACGACATAGAGATAGATAAAGACAAACATCGGACGACAGGGCAGGAGCCACGCAAAATTCTTCAACGCTTTACGATGGCGTGCAGGGTCATTAATAACAATAAGACCTTTCCAGTCAACAATGCCGTCGCCGAGCATTTTCACAGCCTCTTTGGCTTCCAACTCAGAATATCGATTATGCTTTTCGAACCACGCCGACAGCCCATTATTAAAAGAATAATGATAAAAGTCGTTCGCCAGAAAACCGCACTTGCCATCAATCACATAAGTCAGATTGATGTCGCGTTCAAACGATATTTTGTCGGGTTTGAACAAGCGTACAACCCAAGTTGGATAGAGACTACTATGTTTAAGCCACCCGCCCATGAACATATTCCTGAACCGCACGCGATAAGCGACCTCTTCGCGGGAACTGTCCGACACAACACGCAACATCTCGTCGCGCTGCAGATCCAGCGTTACTTCATCGGCATCAGGATTATATACCCATGAATACCTGAACGGAATGCTTCGTATCGAATACTCACGTTGGGCGCGCTCCCCCCCTGCAGAATGTCGAATCACCCGTGCCCCGAAAGATTCAGCAATCTCTATAGTCCGATCCGTCGACCCGTCATCCAGCACCACAATGTCGTCCGACCACCTCACCGACTCCAAACAAGCGGGAAGATTAAGTTCTTCGTTAAGAGTGAGTATTAGGACTGAGATCATGGTGAAGCTCTTATAATAGCACGGTTTTTGATGAACTTGGCAGGATTGCCGGCTACTACCGTCCAATGATCCACGTCTTTTGTCACCACTGAGCAGGCTCCAACCACTGCCCCCTCGCCGACCGTAACACCCGGGCCGATAAATGCCCGTGCCGCAACCCATGCCTGTGGCCCTATCACGATAGGTTTGTAGATCAACTCCATAATGGGCGAAGAAATGTCATGTGACGCGCAACAGAGAAACGCACCTTGGCTCACAACGACCTGAGCTCCGATGGTGATCCGATCAACGGAATAGCACACAACATCCTCCGACAAACAAGAATGATCGCCCATCGTCAGATTCCATGGCTGCCATACCTTACACGAAGGCAAAATATTCACACCTTTGCCTATCTTGGCCCCAAACAATCTAAGCAGAAATCGCCGCCAACCGTAAAGGAGCCCTCTAGGTGTTGGCCTGAAAAGAAGCAACCAAACCGTATTCCAAACAGCCCGTGTGACTTTGGATTTCCTCGAGTGTCTGTTCTGATATTTTTCTAAGTTGAGCATTTTTTCCTATCAATTACGTTCGGCACGAAAAATCCAGAATGACGCCACGGCCCATTTATGATCTCGAGACGATTCGACATCTACATCCCTACTATTGTGGTAAATGTTGTTGATGACTTGATAGGCACCAAGTGATCTAAAAATGTAACAAGTTGTTTTAAGAGCCACCTGGATTGGCCACAACACTAACGGCCATGCGACATACGTTTGACCAAGGCATTCTTTAATTTTGAATTTGGTCTCTAGAAGAGAAATAAGTTCCGTTCTTGTATATTCACGAACATGAAATTCATTATTAGGCTTACCTCGAATCGGATACATTGTCGATGCCAGCCTTCGATCTGGAGTTGAAACAATATATATTCCACCGGGTCGCAGAACTCGGTGAATTTCAGAGAGATAAAGGCCCACATTGGGCAAGTGCTCAATGGTTTCAAATGACGTCACAACGTCAAATGATTCAGATTTCAGATCAGATAAACATTCAGCATTCCCCATTGTGAACTCTATACCTTGAGCCAAATAGGTTTTTGTTGCGTATTCAATGGCTTCGAGGGAAAGATCGATTCCACGCACATTCTCTGCGCCAGCATTTTTCAACATTGCACAACCGTAACCAGTACCGCAAGCGATATCTAATACGGATTTACCCGCAACAAATAACTGCGCGTAGCGGTAGCGAGCCGTATGATGCGATTCCTGATATTCAGAAAACTGCCCAATTTTAAATCGTTCACAAGTCATTACTCATCACCTAGCCTTATCCTAATTCAGTTTACTTTGCCTATTAACCAGGATTAAAACCAAAACCATGGCAGAAGTTTTCTTCCAAGTTGCCGACAGCCTCGTTTTATCCTTTGTTTAGAACCCGAATAATCATTGGAGTCAATAATACTCTTTGGCATGTGCCCCGCTTTCCCTGAAAAGATTGGTTCCGTTTTGAATCGGCAATAGACGCCGGGATTACAAATGTTATTCTTGGCAACTTGGTACATCAACCACTCAGCGCCCAAACCTTTTGAATCATCAAGCTCTCTATACTTCCCCATGAAATTTGCATTATAGAAATCCTTGCTTACAACATAAAATCGTGTATCTCCATGATGGCCGTCCCAATTGAGACCCAACCAATCATAGATTTTATGATCTTTTAGATCACAAAACAGCTTAACATCTCCCTTTCTTTCCGCCTCTTTTAGAAGTCGTGAGAGATTAACAACCGGGAATCTTCCCGTTACTTTAACAAAGTGAGTTGCGGCTTTAATTAACTGAGATCTGCGGACACCTTCATCGAGTAAACAAAATTCACCATACCCCTTACCACGTTCACGTGGAAAGTCATTCAAATCGAGCGAAACATATTCTATTTCTACCTTCCCGTTTGTTGTCACTTGCCTAGACAGCCAAGAAAGATCCCATCCAGAGTTTTCTACAAATACGATTTGGGAAACGCAATCACTATTTACATAGTACTGCAATGTTTTTACATACTGTCCTATTCTTTCATCCATATTTTCAACAGATAAACCATCCATTCCATTGGTATTAATTGTAGCGGTCATTAAAAGTGGTATATTCATAAAATTTTTCATCTCATATTATATTACACGGTTTTGCAGCCTGTCTTCCAGTGGCAATCTGTCAAATTCCTCATCGAAATAGACACATGGCCTAAAGTCCACTCTCAAGCAACCCTCCATAAGCCTGTTTCATGTTTGCCGCAATTGTTGGCCACATATACTTCGCCTCAACCAGCCTTCGTCCATTCTCACCCATTACGTGTCGTTCCTCGTCACGCAGAGACATCGCTTCTTTTAACGCCTCCTCCAGCGGCTCCACTCCAATGTCGATCCACCATCCCGCACGTCCCGTGCGGGTCAGTTCATTAGTGCGCGAGTTCATTAGTCCATTAGGGAGAAGTGCATTATTGCGATAGTTCATTAGTGCATTAGTTGGGCACAGAGAAGACCTCTGACCTCCGACCTCCTGGGCCATCGTAGCCTTGGCGAAGGAGGTTGGCCTCTCAACTAATGCACTATCGCAACAATGAACTAATGAACTGTCCGAATTGCCAAGCAATTCGGACCAAGGCGTTCCCTTTGTCGTGATCACTGGGCAACCGTATGCAAGGGCTTCGATCACGACTGCGCCAAAGTTTTCAGAATATGACGGTAAGACAAATAAATCTGCTTTGGCATAGAGATTCTCTTTGTCTTTGCCGAACACCGGACCAGTGAAAACGAGGTCGGGGGGAAGTCCATTAGTGCGTGAGTGCATTAGTACATTAGTTGTGGAATCCTCAACGCGTAGACCAAGTCGTTTCGCCTCCGCCACCACCTCGGACTTGTGCCCTGCCTGATCCGGCCCTGCGATGACCAATTGCCAACGGGGAAGCTCATTAGTGCGTGAGTTCATTAGTGCATGAGTGTGAGATTCTGACTCCCTAGTTTCTAGTTCCCAGTGCTTGTCCGCCGTAACTTTCCTGTCAGCCGTAGCATCGGCGAAGGAGGAAGAGAAGGTGGATCCAGTTTCCAGCCCAGCCTTAGAACTTCCCTGGCTCGGCGACCTGTCCACCGTAGACGTATCCGCGGAGGTGGAAGCTCTCAGCGAAGCTGGCCTCACCTCCGCCCATGCCCTCACTAGATTGATCAAGCCTTTGACCGGGTAGATCCGTCCCACAAAAAGAACGCTCTTAATATCTGGTCTGGGTGTCTTGGAGGGACATAACTCAGGCAGATCCGACCCCAAAGGAACCAAGACGCACGGCTGCTTAAAACCCAGGTCACGCAGCCATTTGATCTCACACTCAGCTGTGACATGGAACATGGCCGCACCTTCGAGATCCCGCCTCTGGTATATCCACCACGCAAGTTTCTTTTTGAGCCACTTATGTTTCAACGCCCAAGGCGCAAGCATTCCATGTGTTGAGATCACATACGGGGTCTTATGCTTCCGTGCATAGCGAACGCCCGCATGAGAGAACGGGGACCACAACGCGTGGATGTGTATGATGTCTGGTGGTGCGTTTTGCAGCACGCGCTGCCAATCCAACAGCCGTACGAGAGGATTCTTCGGCGTTAAACTCGTCGCATCAATCCTGTCGCCATGCACAATCGTAACTGTAGTCTGCTCATCTGCAATATGGTCACAAACTTTGACGCAGAAAGTAGTCGGCCCGGATGCCTTAGCCAACCCTGGTATGACATTTAGTATTTTCATGCACGCGAATGATTCAGCTGTTTGATCGAACTTCCTCAATAAGGGTACGCAACGATACGGCGAAACGTTGTGGCCCAAACTGATCGGCTTTCTTAAGAGAAACGTGCGCAGCCTCCTGATACTGCTCATCTGTCCATGTTATGGCCTCTGTCATAGCTCGATATAAAGCCTCTTCATTCCCAGCAGAAAAAAGGATAGCATTTGACGCCGTTGCAAGATCTTGACCACTGCCAACAGCCTTACTTAACAACAAGGCACAGCCGCAAAGAGTTGCTTCGTGCACCACTAATCCCCAGTTTTCTTGCAGACTCGGCAAGACAAGGAAGCGCGCCTCATGATAAATCTCGGCGAGGTTCTCAGGCTGGACAAAGGCATCTACCGACATCCCAGGAATATCGCAAAAATGTTTGAGCAATGGCCCATTCCCACAAAGACGCAACCGCCACTCGGGATGCTCTTGATGCACACGGATAAAGGCTTTGCGCAGAACGTCGACCCCCTTGCGCGCAACGAACTGGCCGACAAACAGAAACTGCTTGGGGCGCGCTTCGAGTGCAGGCCCCGCCGCGAACAACTTGGGGTCTGCGCCATACAAACCACTGGATACGCGATGCTTTGGCATACCATAGAATCGCATCATCTTTGAGGACGACCTTCCTGGCACCAGTATCGCGTCAAAACTCCTGCGATATCGAAAACGAAAGAATACTCCACCTAGCAGTTGCCTCAGATCACCTCTCCAATTGTTATCGCAGAGTCCGATAACTCTTCCACCATGTCGTTTGACCTCTTTGCCCAAAACATTAAAAGAATGACAAGCCCAACCGCTTTGCACAAAAATTTCAGGAACGGTTAATCCCAATTCTTGCCATGACGTAATATCTGCCATTTCTTCAATCCAGATAATTGGATGACCTAGCACAGCTTCCATTCCTCGTACTGGAACTTGCGGACGCACGCCAAGCACCAGCACTTCTTCTTGAACTTGGTCGCTAAACGCCCGAATCAACCTTGCTGCATACTGAGACAAGCCGTACCAAGAAATAGCAATCATTGAACACACCTTTTATGCACTATAAATGTCGATTAATTTTTACGCTTACATGTTCACGGTCTTCTTCAGACCAGATAAGCGTTTTTGAGACCTGATCAGCGAAAGCGGAAGGAGTATCCGATTTTCGTCGAATACCAGACACGCCGCGCGTTGACGCAATCGCACTTGGCCACAGTCAAGAACATCTAGTTCGGGCAACCGCAACAGCGCAAGGTTTTTGACAGCCTAGTCATGCGCACCACATTTGGCGAACTGGCCTTAACCCTCTGGAAGTTCGCCTCTATAACAGCCAAGATCATGTAAGATCAGGAAGCCCCGGCGGCAGCCGGAAGAAAGACTATACTGGAACGGGCTCCATCTACATTCTCTTTTTACGCACCAAATCAGAGGTCACCTGCTCCATTACTTTTGGCGAACATGAAACCACACACAATGCCAGCCCCATACAAATGATTCCCCGAGACCCGCCAAAGGGTGAAAACAGAATACTCCAAACGGCTGCTATCATTTGGCTCGCTATGAATGGAAACCAATCGCCAAATAAAATCATCCGTTTCCGCATAAAATCAACAATCAGATAAAGGGCATAGAGCCAGAAAATTAATCCAGCAATCCCATTCTGAGTCCACGCCCCGATCACTGCAGAATGACCCGGTATCTTAAATCCGTCTTGGATAACCCCCCAACGATCAATAGCAGAGGAACCGGCACCTACAAACGGATGGTCTTTTAAGAAGGGCCAGGCCCGGATCAAATCATCACGGCTTCCGAGGGCACCAGAATCCGACTCTCCTATTTCCCCTATATATTTCTGATATTCGGCTTCACCTAAAACGCCTGAAAGTGCCAAATGTTTATAAGTTTGAAACGCCATCGCACACAACAGACTCATGACAACAAGACTTAACACTAAATTCCTCGTGACTGCCTGAACTATGGGCCTAAAATAGGCATAACCAGCAACAATTAAGGCTGTAACAAACATTGCACCAAAACCTGATCGGGATCCGCCCCAGAACAGAAGCCAAAAAGCACTTAGAAGACACGTTGCAAAAACAACTACCCAAGGGATAAGACCCATACTCCGTAACGGGAACAGGACAGCCATCAATATAGCCCCCGCATATATTGGGTAGACCTGTTTTTCTTGCAGAAACTCCTGTACCCCACCCATGCCAGCATAGCCGGCTGTTTCCGCAAAGCTTAAGATTGCGCCATTCTGAAAAATATACAACGAAACAACACAACTAATCGCTGAACCCACGCAAAACCAAAGGAACGTCTGATGAGATTGCTTTAATACAGCTATACACACAATGAGCATGCATATCACATTGAAAACAATTGCGTCTCCCTTCAAGGCAATGTAAAAATCTTCCTCTCTCCACCAGTTAGAGTAGCACGCCCCAAAAAACCACAAAACAGATAACAAAAGAATTAAATGTTCTACCTGGGAGAAACGCTTTCTGCTGTACAAAAGACACAGCGGGGCCAACACAAACGTGGCCGCGTCAAACATGGCAACACGGCCAAAGGGCGTGGTAACAAACAGTGTCGAACTTAAACCCATAAGAAAAGCTATAAATAATAACGTTTTATATTTCACGTGATGTCACCCAAGAGTTAAAATGCCTGCTGCAGACAAAAAATGAGTCCTATTACGTTCGGAGTTAAGGACTGGATACTTCCCTTTCGGAACCCATGTTTTCCATTTGCCCGTCAAGAGAAAATACCTATGTTCTCCGCTATCATCTGTTATAATCGATTCCTATTAATACCATCAATTCTGCGCTTAAAAACCTGTTCATATTTGCGAACGAGATATAAGAAAAAGCCTGGAGAGAATCTGCAAAAACCTGTGATTTTCCAGCTGATCCACCGCCTGGGACTAGCTATAAACGACGGTCGATAAATATTCTGTAATATCGAATATACATATCGCAGAAGCGAGCAGTTTCGGGAGAATTGGTGTTGTTGTATTATGTAATAGAGTAATATCTTGGGTGAAAAATAACTCCCGAACTCATCAACGATAATCTTCTTGAGCAACTGCGTTTCCTTGAGATCATGAGCGTTAGATAATAAAGATGGCAGGGAATAGGCCAACGCAAGGCCACTCCACCTTTCTTCGGGAGGTGGCCGATTGTAAGTTGCAATTGATCTCCTAGACACCATCCATTGGCTACCCTCTTCAATAGCCTTAATCGCCATTACGATATGCGGCATTCCTGTGTTTGCAGTTAAATAACCCTCGATGATATGTTTGCGAATTTGGTCCATTCTAAACACTGCTGCTGAAATAAAGATGAGTTGCGTAAAACTATTTTCAAAATATGAATAGAGTCTATCAAAAGAATATCCAGTAACCGATGTTGGGTCCTCAAGGTGGAACGCTGGCTTTTCGATATTCGGCACCCAATAATACGCATAGCAATGTTCGCCGCATGCATCATTTAGAATTGTTTGGACAGCGTCCAGAGCTGGAGTGTCATCATCGCCAAGCGCCCATAGCCATTCAGTTTCACACAGTTCGAAACAGCGCATAAGATTAGCATTGCCACCGATATTTGTAGGGTGGCGCTTGACTTTGATTCGTTCATGCGGACATGGCAAAAGAGAATTTAATATGGTCTGAACCGGCATTTCTGAATGATTGTCTAGCAACAACAATTGGACTTGCTCACAGGCAAGAACTTGAGGAAGGATGATTTCCAGGGTAGCTTTAAGTTGAACCGGACGGTTGTACGTCGGAATCGCAATCGTCAATCGTTGTGTCATGTTTCTCACCATATTATGGGGTTATTGGCAACAGAATTCGGAACTTTCTGACCGTCTGTAAAATATAGTTCTTTTCCTCCAAATCAAAAACGATCAACCAACTTCCCAATAGTAAAACCAATGCATTGCCAGTAGTAATTATCAGAAAACGCCAGAATGAAGGCTCCCACATGTTTTGTAAACCGAGTGCTACGGAAAATCCAAGGATCATTACAACCGAGCAGCGTAATGCCACGTCCCTAAACCAACCTATAGGAGAAAAGCCGTACAATATTTTCGCGATCCACAAACCAGCCATCGTACATGCGACCGTGGTTATCAGGACGCTACTAACCACCCATGTTACAGATAATCCCAATTTCGAAAGCACATATGCCAACGGAATCGCCATTAGTAAAACACCTGCTGAGACTACCTCGGCAAGTGCAATTTTCCCAAACGCTTTTGTTGCAACCACCATTCCGATGATGACTTGATTGGCGAGAAAGTTGAGTAGCATGATTCTGCAAAAAACGACTGTATATGGGGGGACTTCCTTGAGCCAAATCGCCAGCACCTTCTCTGTGTCAACCATGAGCGGTATCAGAGTCAAAAGAGAAAGGAGCGTTGCAAACTTACAGGATCGCATCGCTAAGTTTAACACCCGTACACGTTCGCCTCGGCCTTCAGAGGCGGTTATCTCCGGGGAGATGGCTCCCATCAATCCCCCCGAGAGTGCTCCCGCCTGACCTGAAACCTGATTGGCAATTCCAAAAGCAGCGTTAACGGCAGGTCCGCCATAGACGTTCAGTAAAAGAACAACCCCCTGTCCTCGCAAAACAAACGCAATGGTACTCAGAAGACTCCATCCAGTAAAACTGAGAAGCTTCTTCATGCGCCACGACTCAAGCCCTTTCGCCACATGAAGTCGGCACTCTTCAAAAGCAGTTACGCTTCTAACACCTTGGGCAAGGAGACCCAACACCTGCACCACCAACGTCCCGACTGCATAAAACAACAACCGGTCTCCCGAAACATGAAGCAACAGATAGGCTAGAAGAAACGAAAATACAGCTACACCAGTCGAGATGATTGTGAACTCGAGTATCCGTTGTTTAGCCATAAACATACTGACGAACGGAACCGACAAGACATTGAGAAAACAGGACAAGACGGTACAGTAAAAGACGTAATAACACGTATTCAGCCGTTCGGGTGGTATCGATAGAACATTTTTCAGCACCCAACTGCCAAGAGGCAACCCGATGACAACCAAAAGGATTGCCACCCCGACGTGAAGCAGCAGAGCCGTGTTAAACCATCTGTTAACATCGTCGCCATCGCCGCCGCCGATCGAATACGCGAAATAGCGTTGCACGCTAAACGACATGGCGATGTTCACAAAACTCAGAAAAGCCAAAACTCCACCCACCGCGATACTCAACCCATAATCGATCGGACCTAAGGATGCAAGTATCCAACGACTGCTAAAAAGGGTTAATCCCACAACAAGGATCATGCGTGCATACGTCGCGAACATGTTGACCACAACAAGATTATTCCGCGTCATTATTCATACCTTGTCTTGTCAAAATTGATCTTATTCTGGTAGAAATCATTAAGTCTTTCGTTTCTCCCCCATTATACCAGCGTAATATGCGTGCGTCTCGCCAAAACGCCCCTCGGGGTGGACCGCCCGCGACCGTGATCAACCGGGCGCTACTGCGGTTTATTGTCAGAGATAAATCTATTTAGGCATCCCAGGTTTCAGGTTTACAAAACGTGTCATCAGCTACAAAAAATAAATCGGCTTGAAGCAGCGCACGATCATTACCACGTTTAATAATCGAAGCAATATCAAATATCCGAAAACCCTGTTCAGCAAAGAAATGGATGATTTCGTGTGCAAGAGGGGCCTTTTCGTAAACCCGCCTGAAAGACACCTCGACCTGAACGACCTTACATTGTTTGAGTATTTCTGCCGCCCCTGCCAATACCTCCAACTCCGCACCTTGAACATCCAGCTTCAAACCATCCACACACCCACAAGCCAACTCCTTAACGAGTGCATCTAGAGTCTTCATAGGCACACGACGAAGCCCCCCACCCCATTCGCTCGTATACATGCTGGTTTGATCACCGTGCACGTTCATCTCCAATTCACCAGAGGCACGACCCACAGCACCCAGCCAATAATGCCCATTGGCCCATTTTTCGGTAATTAGTCGTAGCGTCTGATCATTCTCCTTGAGTGGATCGACCATAAGGTAATGGGAATCAGGAAACACTTCCATCATTGCCTTTGTCCATTCACCTCTCGCAGCGCCAACGTCGACCAAATAACGCGGTGTAAAACCCTGTTCTTTAAGGCTTTTCCAAACATCAATATTCGAATCCACGATTAATCGATTATGAACTAACCGATGTGATAGGGTATTCATGAAGATCGCATTCAAAACATTTTTAATCATTTTTTTCATGCTTAGACCTCTACTGGCTTCTTTTCTTGAGCGATTTAGTCATGTCAAGAACCAGCAAGTTTGTTCGTTGATCAAAGAGGGAGAGATCAGTAACAGTAGGCAGTTGAGGGAGAGGGAAGTATGTTTATGCGTTAGTTAAGTCGTGCTAGAGTTAACGTCCTTAACCTAAACCACGCTTTTTACATTCCCAATTAATTGTCTTCGCTACTGTCTGTGATACATAACCTTTGGACTTACTGCGATTGCTAGATACGGGCGCACTCTCCTGACTGGAAACATTTTAATTTTTTTAAGATATATTAATCTCGCCAGGGCATATAATCTCTGAAATATATTCCCTTTCCAAATAAGTGTCACTTGAGAATCTTCAAATTGCTTTCTCACAATAATTTTCAACCTATTTAACACCGACGACTGGATAGTTGATACTTTTTCAATTTTTTCGAGGTCTTTTAAAATTTGCAAACTAACATTTAGGGGCCACTGAACGGAATTCAAATAATTCTCATACTTTATTTCAGTCGACAAACCACCCAATCTATAATTTACTAAAACATCTTGGAGCGCTAGGATTTTCCCTATAAGTGAACCTCGTCGTAATAAAATTTGATCTTCTGCAATCACTCTGTCTTCTAAATCACCAAATATATCATATATTTTTCTCGAATAGGCCAGCACTGCACCGCAACCTGCATATTCAACCACAGGATTAGGGAGCGAAAATAACGATTCCTCATTTACCGTTATTAGTCCCGCTGACCCCAGGATGACATTTTTTATTTTCCGACCTGTTCGTTCAATGAGACAATGAGACGAAGAAATTACGGAC